>CALJUL010000067.1 GCA_937975725.1 uncultured Pseudoxanthomonas sp.
GATGTGCGGCACGTTGGTGCGCATCTGCACGTCCACCGGGATGAAGCCGCGCTCGGTGACGGTCACGCCCGCCTTCTCGGCGCCGATCTTCCTGCCGTTGGGCGCGCGGCCCACGGCCACCAGCACGCGGTCGAAGGTGCCCGAGGCCAGCGCCGGCTGCTCGCCCTCGACGGCCGGCTCGAAAGTCACCGTGACGCCCTTCTTCTCCGCCTTCACCCCGGCGGCCTTGGTCTTCAGGTGGACTTCGACGCCCTGCTTCTTCAGGCGGTCGGCCAGCGGCTTGACCAGGTCCTTGTCGGCGCCCGGCATCAACTGGTCCATGAACTCGACCACGGTGACCTGGGCGCCCAGTGCGCCGTAGACCGTGGCCATCTCCAGGCCGATGATGCCGCCGCCCACCACCAGCAGCGACTTCGGCACGTCGGCCAGTTGCAGCGCGTCGGTGGAATCCATCACCCGCGGGTCGTCCCACGGGAAGTTGGGCAGCTTCACCGCCTGCGAACCGGCGGCGATGATGCACTGCTCGAAGCGCAGCAACTGGGTCTTGCCGTCGGCGCCGACGATCTCCAGCTCGTGCGGCGAGACGAACGTGCCCACGCCCTGCACCACGCGCACCTTGCGCTGCTTGGCCATGCCGGCCAGGCCCTTGGTCAGTTGGCCGACGACCTTTTCCTTGTATTCGCGCAGCTTGTCCAGGTGGATCCTGGGCTTGGCGAACTCAATGCCGCACTCGGCGGCGTGCGCGGCCTCGTCGATGACCGCCGCCGAATGCAGCAGCGCCTTGGACGGGATGCAGCCCACGTTGAGGCAGACGCCGCCAAGCGTGGCGTAGCGCTCCACCAGCACCGTGTCCAGGCCCAGGTCGGCGGCGCGGAACGCGGCGGTGTAGCCGCCGGGGCCGGAGCCCAGCACGACGATGCGGCACTCGATGTCGGCCGGCCGGCCGGTGGACAGCGCCGGCCTGGGCGCGGGCGGCTCGGCCGGCGCGCGGTGCGAGGGCGCGACCGGCGGCTTGCCGGCCGGCACGGCCACGGCGAGCGCGGCGCCGCTTTCGAGGATCGCCACCAGGCTGCCCTCGGACAGCGCGTCGCCCAGCTTGACCTTGATCTCCTTCACCACGCCGGCGGCGGGCGACGGCACTTCCATGGTGGCCTTGTCCGACTCCAGCGTGACCAGGCCCTGGTCCTTCTTCACCGTGTCGCCCACGGCGACCAGGATCTCGATCACCGGCACGCCGTCGTAGTCGCCGATGTCGGGCACCTTGGCTTCGATCAGGCCACCGCCGCCGGAGGGGGCCGCGGGTGCGGCGGCAGGCGCGGGCGCCGCTGCAGCAGGGGCGGCAGGCGTCGGTGCCGGCTTGGCCGGGGCGGCGGGCGCGACCGGAGCCGGCACAGACGCCGCGGCACCCTCGGCTTCCAGCACGGCCACCACGCTGCCTTCGGACAGTGTGTCGCCCAGCTTGACCTTGAGTTCCTTCACCACGCCGGCGGCCGAGGACGGCACTTCCAGCGTGGCCTTGTCCGATTCCAGCGTGACCAGTCCCTGGTCCTTCTTCACCGTGTCGCCGACGGCGACGAGGATCTCGATGACCGGCACATCGCTGTAATCGCCGATGTCGGGGACTTTGACTTCGATCGTGTTCGCCATACCACTCTCTTTCGTAGGATGGGCCGGGCCCACCGTGGCTTGTTCGGGTCGGTGGGCCGGAGCCCACCCTACGGGTTCACAGCAGCACGCGGCGCATGTCGCCCAGCAACTGGGCCAGGTAGGCGGTGAAGCGCGCGGCGGCGGCGCCGTCGATCACGCGGTGGTCGTAGCTCAGCGACAGCGGCAGCATCAGGCGCGGCGCGAACTGCTTGCCGTCCCACACCGGCTGGATCGAGGACTTGGACACGCCCAGGATCGCCACTTCCGGCGCATTGACGATGGGCGTGAACGCCACGCCGCCGATGCCGCCCAGCGAAGAGATCGAGAAGCAGCCGCCGGACATGTCGGCCGGGCCCAGCTTGCCGTCGCGCGCCTTCTTGGCCAACTCGCCGGTTTCCTGCGCGATCTGGTTGACGCCCTTCTTGTCCACGTCGCGGACCACCGGCACGACCAGCCCGTTGGGCGTGTCGGCGGCGAAGCCGATGTGGAAGTACTTCTTCAGGGTGAGGTTCTCGCCGCCGGCGTCCAGCGAGGCGTTGAAGTCGGGGAACTTCTTGAGTGCGGCGACGCTGGCCTTCATCAGGAAGGCGAGCATGGTCAGCTTGATGCCGGCCTTCTCGTTCTCCTTGTTCAGCGCCACGCGCAGCGCTTCCAGGTCGGTGATGTCGGCGTGGTCGTGCTGGGTGACGTGCGGGATCATCGCCCAGTTGCGCGCCAGGTTGGCGCCGGAAATCTTCTTGATGCGCGACAGCGCGACCGTCTCGACTTCGCCGAACTTGCTGAAGTCGACCTTGGGCCAGGGCAGGAGGTTGAGGCCGCCGCCGCCCGCCGCCGCGGGGGCCGGGGCCGAAGCCCCTCCGGCAACGCCGCCGGCGAGGGCGGCCTTGACGTACTTCTGCACGTCTTCCTTGCTGATGCGGCCGCCGCGCTCGCTGCCCTTGACCTGGTTGAGGTCCACGCCCAGCTCGCGCGCGAACAGGCGCACCGCCGGGCTGGCGTAGGCCACCTTGTCCGGCAGCACGCGGTCGGCGTTGAATTCCACCGGCGGCGTGCGCGGCGGGGCGGCTTCCGGATCGATGCCGGGCCTGTCGTCCAGCACGCGCGAGGCCGCGGGCGCGGCGGTCGGAGCGGCACGCTCCTGGGCGATCTCGCGCTGGGTGATCTTGTCGGGCGTGGGCGCCACGGCGACGGGCTCGACCCTCGCACCGGTCTCGGAGGCGGGCTGCGGCACCGGCGCCGCGGCCGGCTTGGCCTCTGCTGCGCCTTCGCTCGCCTCGATCAGCGCGACCACCGAGCCCTCGGACAGTTCGTCGCCCAGCTTGACCTTGATCTCCTTGACCACGCCGGCGAACGCGGAAGGCACTTCCATCGTGGCCTTGTCCGACTCCAGCGTGACCAGGCCCTGGTCCTTCTTCACCGTGTCGCCCACGGCAACGAGGATCTCGATCACCGGCACGCCGTCGTAGTCACCGATGTCGGGAACTCGTGCTTCCTTGATGTCGGCCATGGGCGTCGCTCCGGTGCTGGACTTGAATGGGGAAGCCCTATTGTGTCCGCAGCGGCGCGATGCGCCAACCTCTGCGGCGCTCTATTTCCGCCCGGCGCGCGATCGCGGCAGTCCATGCGTCGTGGCAGGACGCGGTGCGGCGTGCATTGGTATCGCTTTGGTCCTGCCGTTTGCGTTGCAGTGCAGCGAAGCGGCGCCAAGACGATACGCAAGCGCATTGTCGGAACTGCACGCTCACGCCAGCGACGCGAGAAAGCCGCGCAAGGGCGACCACGCCTGCACCAGGCGCTCCAGGTCCATCGCCGCATGCGCGGGACTGGTCGAAGGCAGGGCCAGCACCGCCAGGGTTTCCAGGCGCGCCGCCGGAACGCACGGCAGGATATGCCGCCGGAACGCCGACGCCGCCTTGCCTCCGTTCAACGCGACCGCCGCGATGCCGGGCCGGTCGTGCAGCAGGCCGGCGACGGTATTCGGCTCCTCGCTGCCGCGTTCGATCGCCGCATCCAGGCTGCCCCGGCGGCGGCAACGCCCGATCACGTCCCACAGCCCCACGCCGGCGCGCTCCAGCGCCGCCACGCGCGCCTCGTAGGCCAGCGCCGCGGGCACGCCGCACACGCGCTGCATCACCGGCCAGAAACGGTTGCGCGGATGCGCGTAGTACTGCGCCGCCTGCAACGACGCTCCGCCCGGCATGGAGCCGAGCACCAGCACGCGGCATGCGCCGCCGATGCGGGGCGGCAAGCCGGTCAAAGGTTCGCTCATCCGCCCTGACCCACCGCGGCCTGCCAGGGCTTCACCACCAGCAGCGCACCGGCGACCACCAGCAACAGGCCGGCGATGCGCAAGCCATCGACCGGCTGCCGCGGATGCAGCACGCCGAAATGATCCAGCAGCACCGAACCCGCCAGTTGCCCCGCCACCACCAGGCAGATCAGCGCCGCCGCGCCCAGCCGCGTCACCAGCAGGGTCGCGGTCGCGACGAACAGCGCGCCGATCGCACCGCCCAGCCAGCCCCACCACGGCACCTTCGCCAGCGCCGCCGGCACGAACACCGGCCGCGCCGCCAGCCACCACGCCAGCAGCACCAGCGTGCCCACGCCGAACGACACCAGCGCGGCGAACACCGGGCCGAACGTCTGCCGCCCCAGCGCGGCGTTGATCAGCGCCTGCAACGGCAACAGCATGCCGATGAAGACCGCCAGCCCGAATGTCGTCGCGTTCATGCCACCGTCCTGCGCTGCGAGGGAGGCACACGATACCCGCAGCCGCCGTCGCGGCGCCGTGCACGGCTCAGGCGGGCGCGGCCGCCGCGGTGGCGGCCGCCTGCCGGCGCACCGCACGGTGCAGCAGCGCCATCGAGGCGAGCAGCATCGCCATCGGCGGCAGCAGCAGGTAGAACGCGCGCGATCCGTCGAAGTGCGCGAACACCTGGCCGGTGACGTAGGAACCCGTGGTGCCGCCCAGCGCCGAGAACACCACGATCAGACCGGTCATCGCCGCGTGCCGCGACTTCGGCAGCGCGCTCAGCACCACCGAGTTGATCGCCGGGTAGATCGGCGCCATCAGCAGGCCGATCAGCGGGAACACGTAGGCCGCCAGCGGCGCGTTCCACCAGGTCATGCCGGCGCGCGGCCGCACGTCGGCCGCCAGCGGCAGCGCCAGCAGCACCAGCACCGCCATCGCCACCACGCAGCCGGACAACAGCCGGAACCACGGCAGCCGCCGCAGCAGCACGCCGCCGCCGAGCCGACCCAGCGCCAGCGAGCCGGCGAAGATGCTGGCCGCCTGCACGCTGAGCGTGGTGGGCAGGTGCAGGATTTCGCGGTTGAAGGTGGGCAGCCAGGTGTTGATGGCCTGCTCCATCAGCACGTAGAGGAAGGCCGAGACCAGGAACACCGCCACCAGCGGCAGCGCCAGCAGGCGGAACATGTCGGCGAAGGATTCGGCGGCGGCATGGCCGTCGCGCGCGGCGCGCTCGTCCAGGGTGCAGGTCGCCAGCAGCGCGACCACGGCCAGGCACAGCGCCGCCAGCACCCAGTACACGTCTAGCCAGGCCGGGTTGCCCGGCGCGTCGGCATCGATGAAGGCGGCGAACAGCCACGCGCTGCCCAGGATGCCGACCATGAACCAGCCTTCCACCGTGCTGGTCAGCGCCGCGTGGCCGCGCGCATCCTCGGTCAGCAGGCCGATGCTGGAATAGACCGCCACCTTCACCAGCGCGAACGCGACACCGACCGTGGCGAACAGCAGCTTGGTCGCCCAGAACGCCTGCAACAGCGGCATTCCCGCGCAGGCAGCCGCGACCAGCAGCAGCCCCAGCATCATCGCGCGGCGATAGCCCAGCCGCGGCAGCAGCGAGGCCACCAGGAACGAGGTGACCGCGATGGGCAGGTCCTTGAAGGCTTCCAGCAGGCTGGCGTCGGCCTTGGACACGCCGAAGCCCTGGATGGACTGCAGGATCACCGTGCCCACCGAATTCAACAGCATGGCGAAGATCATGTAGGTCAGGATCATCGCCAGGATCATGCGGGTGCGCGTCATGGGCGGTACCGGGTTCGTGCGCATCCGGCCGCATCGGCCGTGCTGCGCGGAAGACGGCGGCGCGGCCATGCCGCGCGCCGTCCATCGGGAAGAGAGTATCCGCCACCGCGCCGGGGGGAGAGGCGGCGCGACGGCGGAAGCGGCCCGCATGCCGCGGGCCGCGATGCCTCACCAGCGGTAGGCGACGGACATCTGGTAGGACGTGCCTTCCAGCGGGCGGCCCATGAACACGCCGCCGCTGGTCGCGTTGCCCAGCACGCGCGCGTTGCCTTCGGTCAGCGCGATCTCGTCGGTGACGTTGCGGCCGGCGAACGTCAGTTCCCAGTGCTCGCCCACGTGCGCGCTGGCGCCGATGTCCCAGGTGTCGTAGGACGCCAGCAACTGGCCGTTGGCGGGATCGGAATAACGGTCGCCCACGTGCGTGTAGGTGGCGAACGCCTTCAGGTCGCCCCACGGCAGCGACCAGTAGTAGCTGGGCGTCAGCCGGGTGCGGAACTTCGGCTGGCGCACCACCTGGTTGCCGTCGTAGTCGGCGAAGTCGCCGTACCTGGCGCGCAGCCAGGTCGCGTTCCACGCCAGTTCGAAACCGCCCGCCGGCCGCCACGCGCCTTCGAACTCCACACCGCGCGCCTTCGAGTCGCCGATGATGACCACGTTGTTGCCGTTGTTGTCGAACGCCTGGTAGCGCAGGCCGGTGAAGTCGTTGTAGAACGCGGTCAGGTACAGCTCGTAGGTGTCGCCGCCGGCCTTCAGGCCCAGCTCGTACTGGTCGATCTCGGTCTTGTTGGTGGCGCCGTCGCGCAGATTGTCGAACTGCGGGAAGGTGAAGCCGGAGTTGACCCGGCCGAACAGGCTGACGTTGTCGTTGAGCGTGTAGTTCAGGCCGGCCGTCCACGACACGTCGCTGTCGTTCTGGTCGATGCGGCGCGGCGTGGTGGAGACGGACGTGCTGTTGTCGTACAGCGTGTCCGGATTGCCGTCCAGGTCGACCGTGACCGGGTCCCACACCGTGCCGTTGATGTCCTGCCGCTCGTAGCGCACGCCGGCGTCCAGGCGGATGCGGTCGTTGACCGTCCACTCGTCGGCGACGAAGAAGGCGGTGTTCTGCCCGTCGTAGTCGCCGCGAATGTTGTAGAACGAGGTGCCGACGAAGCCGTCGCGGGTGGCGACCTGGCCGCTGGACAGCGCCAGGTCGACCCGGCGCGCGTTGTCCTGCGCCGTCAGCAGCATGTTGTTGCCCAGCCACCAGCGGTCCTTGGACGAATAGTCCGCGTAGTAGATGCCGAAGGTCAGCGCATTGTCGTCGGTCAGGTCGATGCTGAAGCGCAGGTCGTTGGTGAACGCACTGATCTCCTTCTCCACCACCCACCAGCCCGCGGTCAGCACCTGCTGGTCCTGGCCCACCGCGCCACCGCCGTTGACGAAGCTGCCGGTGCCGGTCACGCCCGCGCCGTAGTTGTCGGTGATGAAGGACGACAGCGTCTGCGGATTGGCACCGGTGAACAGCGCATAGGTCGGCGCGTCGCCCTTGAGGTAGTTGAACTTGTCGCTGATGGTCCAGGCGCCGGCATACCAGTCCAGCGAACCGCCGAACACGTCGATGTCCACGCCGCGGCCGTCGGCCATGTCGCGCGTCATCGTCTGGCTGCCCACGCCGGTGGGCAGGGTCACGCGGCGGAAGTCGTCGCCGACCAGCGTGCCGGTGGTGGCGTCCAGGCCGGGGAAATCGGAGATGCCCTTGCCGTCGTTGCGCGAGACCAGCGGCACCGCCGTATAGAAGGTGTTCTTGTCGTCGGTGTGGCGGGCGTAGAGGTTGAATTCGCCCTCGGCCCAGCGCCGGGTCAGGGTGGCGCTCAACTGGCCGCCCTTCTCCACCGGGAAGCCGGTGCGGCGCACGCCGTCGGCCTCGCGGTAGAAGCCGCCCACGCTGTAGTACCAGCCGCTGTCGGCGCCCAGCGGGCCGCCGCTGTAGAAATCCACGCGGCGCAGGTTGTCGGTGCCCAGCGTCAGGCGTACCAGGCCGTCCGGCGTGTCCTCGCCCTTCTTCTGGATGAAGTTGACGGTGACGCCGGGCTGGCCGTTGGAGTAGATCGGGCTGGGGCCGCCGCGCAGGCCCTCGACGCGCGCGATGGTGTCGTCGATGCGGAACAGCGTGGTGTTCTCCAGGAACGACAGCGTCGGCGGCGGGAAGATCGGCGAGCCGTCCAGTTGCAGGGTGAAGAACGGCGCGTCGCCCTCGGACGGCATGCCGCGCACGAAGACGTTGGCGCCGGTGCCGCCGCCGCTGGCTTCGGCCCACACGCCGGGCACGATCTTCAGCAGGTCGGCGGTGCTGGTGGGCGCGGTTTCCTGGATCTGCTCCGGCGTGGCGGTGCTGATCGAGAAGCTGGCGTCGCGCTTGCGCAGGCCCTTGAACTTGGCCGTGCCGCTGACGATCACCGCGTCCAGCGTGGTCGCATCGTCCTTCGGGGCCGGGGCCGCTTCCTGCGCGCCGGCCAGCGCCGGCGCCAGGGCCAGGGCGATGGCGGCCGACAGCATGTAGCGCATCGGGTGCTTGTGGTATTGCATGGTCTCTCCCTCCATGTAGTGCGTCGTTGTCTGTGGGCAGGCTGTCCGCCGCGGCTTCTGCGGCCGCGTGCGGTCAAGGCGAAACGAAAGTCCTCAGATCGAAATCGGCGATGCGCGGGATCACGGCATCGGCGTGGCGCAGCGCGCGCGCGTCGCCGACGCCCACGGCGGCCATGCCCGCGGCATGGATGGCCTCGATGCCGGCGGCGGCGTCTTCCACGCCGATGCACAGGTGCGGCGGCACGCCCAGCGCGGCGGCCACGTCCAGGAAGATGCCCGGGTCCGGCTTAGCGCGGACGATGCGGCCGGCGTCGGCGATGTAGTCGAAGCGGTCGGCGATGCCCAGCTTGTCCAGCAGCGCCGGTGCGTTGCGGCTGGCCGAGGCCAGGCCCAGCTTCAGCCCGGCGGCGCGCGCGGCATCCAGCACTTCGCACACGCCGTCGAACAGGTCCTGCGGCCCGACCCGCGCGATCTCCTGCACGTAGTAGCCGTTCTTGGTGTCGGCCAGCGCGCGCTTTTCGTCGGCGGAATACGTGCGCGAAGCGCGCTCCAGGATGATCTCCAGCGAAGCCATGCGGTCCACGCCCTTCAAGCGCTCGTTGACCTGCAGGTCGAACGGCACGCCGATCTCGTCGGCCAGCCGCTTCCATGCGCGGTAGTGCGTGTGCGCGGTATCGGTCAGCACGCCGTCCAGGTCGAAGACCAGCGCCTTCGCCGCGCGCGGGAACGCGGCCTTCGGCGGCGACGGCACGGCCAGCGGCAGCAGCGCTTCGCCGCCCGCCTCCAGCACGACCTCGCTGCCGGCATGACCGAAAGCGAGCGCATCGCCCTCATCCAGCCGGTAGCGCACGCCGCCCGTTTCCACGTCCACCCGCAGCGCGCAGCCGCGCCAGCGCAGGTTGAAACCGTAGTCCGTCCACGCCGCCGGCAGCGTCGGCGCGAAGTACAGCCGGCCATCGACGACGCGCAACCCACCGAAGCCCTGCACCAGCCCCAGCCAGCCGCCGGCCATCGCCGCCATGTGCACGCCGTGGTCGGTATTGCCGTGCAGGTCGTCCAGGTCCACGCGCAGGCTGGCGTCGAAGTAGCGCCACGCCTTCTCGTCCTGCCCGACCTCGCTGGCGAGGATGCCGAACACCGGCGCGGACAGGGTGGAGTCGTGGGTGGTGACGGCTTCGTAGTAGTCGAAATCGCGGCGCTTGGCGCCCGGGTCGATGCCGTCGCCGGCCAGCACCAGCGCCATCACCACGTCGGCCTGCTTACAGACCTGGTAGCGGTACAGGGTGAGCGGGTGGTAGTCGAGCAGCAGCGGGCGGTGCGGCCCTTCGCGCTTCGGGAAGGGCCAGCGCGGCTTGTCGAGGAAGCCGTCGTCCTGCGGGTGGATGCCCAGGTCCGCGTCGAGCGGCAGGTGCATCGCGGCGGCGGCGCGGCGCCACAGCGCCACTTCGCCCGCGTCCAGGCCGATGCGCGCGGCGAGCGCCGCCAGCGCCTGCGGCCGCTGCGCGGACAGCAGCTCCCACGCCTGCACGGCGCGTTGCAGGTGCCGCTGCGCCATGCGGTTGGTGTACCAGTTGTCGTTGACCAGGGTGGTGTATTCGTCCGGGCCGGTCACTTCGTGGATGCAGAAGGCGCCGCCGCGCCGCGGATTGAAATGCCCCGCCTGCGGCCAGATCCGCGCGGTCTCGAAAAGAATCTCGGCGCCAGCCTCGCTGAGGAAGTCGAGATCGCCGCTGGCGTCGAGATAAAGCCCGATCCCGTAGGCGATGGCGGCGTTGATGTGGTACGCCGCCGAGCCGCTGGGATAGTGCGCGGAACATTCGCGGCCGGCGATGGTGCGCCACGGGTACAACGCGCCATGCGCATGGTTCATGGCGCGCGCAGTCTCGCGTGCGCCGTCCAGCGTGCGGAAGCGGTACATCAGCATGGCGCGCGCCACCTCGGGCGCGGTGAAGACCATCACCGGCAGCACGAAGGCTTCGGTGTCCCAGAAGCAATGGCCTTCGTAGCCTTCGCCGGTGATGCCCTTGGCCGCGGTGCCGTTGATGCCGTCGCGACCGGCCGACTGCAACAGGTGGAACAGGTTGAAGCGCAGCGCCAGCTCCGCCGCCGGATCGCCATCCACCGACAGGCCGGCGCGCCGCCAGAACGCCTGCATCGCCTCGGCCTGCGCAGAGGCGACGGCATCGAAACCGGCGTCGTGCGCTCGCGCCAGTACCGCCTCGGCGCTATCGCGCACGGCACCGTTGCCGTCGTCGTAGGCGACGAATTTCTCGATCGCGACCGACGCGCCCGGCACCAGCGTGCCGTCGTAGCGCTGTTCCACGCGCCCTTCGCCAGCATCCGCGCCCGCGAACGCGAGGCCGGGCGACAGCCGGTGCCGCTGCGCGCACCGCAGCGTGATGCCGCTGTGCTGCGTGCGCTGGGTGAGGTGCGCGCCATCGGCGCCGGCCTGCTCGCCCGACACCCGCATGCCTTCGCCGCCGTGCACGCCGATGCGCGGGTCGTCGCCCTGCGCCACCGCCTGGCGCCCGGTTTCGATGGACGAGCACAGCGTCAGCGGGCCCGCGTAGTCGATCGAGGCGACTTCGAAGCGGATCGCCAGCAACGCGCGCTCGGCCAGCGGCACCACGCGCCGTGCGCGGATCTCCAGCGTATGGCCCTGCACCGTCTTCAGGCGCAGGCGGCGGTCCAGCGCGCCGGCAGCCAGGTCCAGGGTGCGCTCGAAGTCCAGCCATTCCGCGTCGTCCAGCCGCAGCGGCACATCGCCCAGCCGCAGCCGGATGTGCTTGCCCTCGGCCACCGGCACCCGCGTGTCGGTGCTGCGCGCGAAGCCGGGGAAGCGCTCGTGGTAATGGATCGGGTTCTGCTCGTACACGCTCGACAGGAAGGTGCCGTCGCTGGCGCTGTCGCCTTCCTCCAGCGCGCCGCGCACGCCGAGCGTGCCGTTGGCCAGAGCGAACAGGGTTTCGTCGCGCGCCGCGCGCGCTGGATCGAAACGATCCTGCGCGAGCCGCCAGGGATCGGCCCGCCCGTCGCCGGTCGCCGTCTTCGCCACTGCCGTCTGCACCTGTGCCTGTTCCACCGATACCCTCGTCCTGGCCTGTTCGAGCCGCGCGTCAGCGCCGCGGGGATGGCACGCTAGGAGTCGTTGTTATCGATGTCAAGTTATCGATGTCAGATCACATCGCATGGCTGCGTCGGGCTGCCTTCCCAAGCAACCGGACCGCAGGAATAATCTTTATATTCAACAACTTGAATAATAAGGACGCACAGGCCGACATGGCGACTGCACGGCCGGAAGTCGCTGCAATGCAGCAGCGCCGTGCGCTCAGGTGGCGCGGACCACCAGATGGGTGGGGAGGGTTTCGGAACTGGCCGCCTCGCCCTCGATCAGGGCACGGACCTTGCGCGCCAGCAGCACGCCGGCGTCGATGAAATTCTGGTGCACCGAGGTCAGCGGCGGCACGTAGGTCGCGCCCAGCGGCGTATCGTCGTAGCCGATCACCGACACGTCCTCGGGCACGCGCCGGCCGCGCTCGATCAGCGCGCGGATCGCGCCGATCGCCAGCAGGTCGCTGGCGGCGAACAGCGCGTCGACCTGCGGGTGCTTCTCCAGCAGCGCATGCACCGCCTCGGCGCCCGCGCTGACGGTGAAGCTGGACACGATGGGCACGATCGGCGCGATGCCGTGCCGCGCCAGCGCCGCGGTAAAGCCCTCCAAGCGCTCGGCGAATTCGCCGTGGGCAGGATCGCCCAGGAAGACCGGCCGGCTGCGGCCCAGGGCGATGAAGCGCTCGGCCGCCAGTGCGCCGCCGCGGCGGTTGTCGCTGCCCACCACCACCTGCGACTCGTGCCGGCTGACCGCGCCCCACACCACCATCGGCCGGCCCCAGCGCTGCACTTCGTGCATCGCGTCCTCGTGCGCGCCCTGCCCCAGCAGGATCACGCCGTCGGCGGCCTGCACGTTGGGCAGCGCCCCACCCTGCAGCGAGGTCAGCAGCACGCTGTAGCCGGTGGACGTGAGTTCCTGGGTGATGCCGCCCAGCAGGTCCAGCGGGTACGGGCCGGACATCTGCCGCTCGACGGTGGGCTTCATTTCCACCACCACCGCCACGGTCATGCTGCGGCGCAGGCGCAGGTTGCGCGCGCTGACGTTGAAGGCATAGCCGTACTGCTGCGCCACCTGGCGCACGCGCTCACGCGTCTCGGCGTTGACCAGCGGGCTGTCGCGCAGTGCGCGCGAGACGGTGATCGCCGACACGCCCGCGACCTTGGCCAGGTCGGCCATGGTCAGGTGGCCGCCGGGCGCGGGCAGGTCGGCCGCGGCGCGACCGGTGCGTGGCTTGCGTTTGGCGGGGGGCATGCGGGTCACTTCCGTGCGCGTCTGGCTTCGTATTGTGCAGCATGCGCCCGCACAGGCGCGGAAGCGACCGCCGCGGCGGCGATGACGGCGATTCGCGTCAGCGGGAATGACAGAGCATCCCGAGCGCGGGCGGCGCCTGTGGCTGTATCGCTTGTTGCTTGCTGTTTGTCGCAGGCATCGGCGCCTAGCATGCGGCTAAGTTCAACTTCCTGCGTAGCGCCGGGTCGGTCCAACGGACATGGCGCGGCATGGCACCCCTGCATGGCCCGGGCAGCGAGGCACTGGGCTGCAGGCAATGGGTTTCCGCCCGATGCGTGCGCAGGCGGGGGCCGGAAGGAAACTACCCTGCATGGACTGTTCTGGCTTGTCGCGGCCACACGACGTACAGCGGATCGACCGACGCGCACGTTACCGCCGCCACACGGCAGCGCTTCCGTGCAATTCCACCCGATGACATTCGTCGCGTTCATGTTCCTCGCCATCCCTGCGTCCGCGGGCATGTACTACCTGCCCACGGCCAACCTCGGCTTCATGGATGTCCATACGGCACGCACGCGCCACGCGCACACCATCGCGATTGCAGGAATGCGAATGCGCCATGCAGCGCCGCATGAACGCAAGCGCTCGCCTCACGAACATCGGCGCGCAGTGAAGAGCGCATGAATCCACGCTGGATACGGGCGTGATTCGCGATCCGTTCACGTCGCGGCGCAGTGGACATTCATGCGCGGCTGGTTACGGTGCGCACGCTCCGATGGCGATGCGGCGACATGCATCGCGATGACGGGCCATAAGAAAACAACAGGAGAACCCCCGCATGACTTCGATCCGTACCCTCACGATTGCCCTTGCCGCGCTGATGGCCGCCCCGGCCGCCTTTGCCCAGGACGCATCGACGGATACCGCATCCTCTTCCACCGGCAAGCGCTTCGCCGTCGTCGGCGGCGCCGCCATCCTCAAGCCGGACCGCGATCCCGCGCCGGGCCTGAAGATCGACGGCGACGTGGCCCCGGTGGTCAGCGCAAGCTGGTACGCCACCGACAACATCGCGGTGGAACTGTGGGGCGCCGCCGACAAGTTCAACCACCGGGTGAAGGCCGCCGGCACCGGCAAGATCGGCACGGTGGACCAGCAGCCGATCGCGCTGAGCGGCCAGTACCACTTCGGTGCGCCGGACAAGGTGATCCGTCCGTTCGTGGGCCTGGGCTACTACGAGTCCAACTTCAGCAACGAGCAGATCTCCGGCGGCGGCGACCACGTCGGCCTGGAGACCGCCAAGGGCGCCATCGCCACGGCGGGCGTGGACTTCAACATCAACCAGACCTGGTTCGCGCGCGCCGATGCGCGCTACCTGAAGGGCGATGCGGAAACCCGCGTGGCCGGCCAGCGCACCGGCGACGAGCTGACCATCGATCCGTGGGTCGTGGGCGTGGGCATCGGCGCGCGCTTCTGATCCATCGCCGCTCGGACAACTTCCGGGCCGGCGCGCCGGATGGCATGCGAGCGGCGGACCCTGCACGGGTCCGTCGCTTCGCTTCATCCACGCGTCCGCATCAGCAACCCGTCCTGCCGCCTTGCAGGCGCCGCAAACGCGCGACACGCCATTTCACGCCCCAGGCGTAGGCCAGGTAATACCCCAGCAGGAGGCCGGCCACCGCGACCAGGCCGGCATGGCCGCCCATCATCGCGAGCGGCAGCGCCTGCACGGTTTCGTCCTGCTGCCAATAGCGCGCCATCTGCACCAGCCCCAGCACGATCCGCGCAGCCACCACCGCCACCAGCAGCAAGGCCAGCCAGGCATTCGGCTGGTAGAACACGCCCTGCGGCGCCACTTCCCAACGCGTGAGCCATACGCCCGCGATGCCCAGCAGCAAGCCCGCCGCCAGCCCCAGGCCGGCGCCGGCCAGGCTGGCCGGCCACCACAGCATGCCGAACGCGCTCATCGCCAGGAACAACACCACCGACACCGACAGGCCCCAGGCATTGAGCGAAAGCACCCAGCCACGCGCCATCCGCCGGGCGCGACCAAAGCGGTAGCGCTGCCACAACGACAGCGGCAGCAGCACCAGCCACAAGGCCACCAAGACGACCAGCACCAGGGGAATCAGCAACAACGGCATGCCCGCATCATGCCGCAGCGCCGGGCGCCGCGCTCAATCGCGGCAATAGCCGGGGCGTTCCGTGCCCGGCTGCAGGCGCGCAGGCAGGTAGTAGTCGACGAGCAGTCGCCGCGCCTGCGGCCGTTGCGACAGCGGCAGCAGGTCGCCCAGGTCGTTCGTCCAGTCCTCGGCGCAGGCGGCATCGTCGTGCGGCCCCGCCGCGCAGATCAACAGGCGGTCGAAGGCGTGGCGATAGCGGCGGAACTGCGCATGCGTCAGCGGTTCGCCATGCCCGGGCACGAGCCGTTCGAAGGCGACGGCATCCAATGCAGCCAGCGCGCGCGACCAGCCCTGCGGGCAGGCCGTGTCGGCGAACGGCACCGGCAGCGTGACCAGATCGCCGGCGGCCAGCGTGCGCGTGGCCGGGTCGTACACCCAGACGTCGCCGCCACTGACGGCATCGCCTGCCAGCTCCAGGAACACGCGGCGCCCGGCGATGCGGCGATGCTCCGGCGCGGTCACGGCATGGGTGGGGAACAGCGCCGCACCCGCGTCGATGCGCGCCATTTCGTCGCGCCACGCGGGCGCCTGCGGGTCGTCGGGGCGCTGGACCAGCAGTGTGTCGAGCTGGCGCCGGTAGCGCGCCAGGAAGCCGTCCATCTCGGCCCGCACACGGTCGCCCACGCAACCGGCGAGCAGAAGGGTCGCTCCCGTGAGCCCTCGACGCATCGCCCGGCGCATGCCCGTCCCTCCCGTGGCCGCGCGCAGTGTCGCCGCCGCCCGCCTGCGCCCGACAGGGCGGGAAGTCACGGATGCTCGGCTTCCGCGTGCACCCGCTCGCGCCGCAGCAGGTAGAACCCGCTGGCCACGATGATCGCCGCGCCGATCCAGGTGACGGCATCGGGCAGCACGTTCCACAGCGCCACGTCCAGCGCGACGCCCCAGATCAACGCGGTGTATTCCAATGGCGCGATCAGCGACGCTTCGCCGCGGCGGAACGCCTCGGTCAGCGCCACCTGCGCCAGCGAGCCGGAAACGCCCACGCCGGCGATGATCCAGGCGTGCGCCGGCAGCAGCGGCTTCCACGCCGGCCACGCCAGCAGCCACGCACCGGCCGACAGCAGCACCACGAACCAGAACACCATCGCCTGGGTGCTGTCGCCGCGCTGCGCCAGCAGGCGCACGGTCACCGCGCCCAGCGCATAGCAGACCGCCGCGCCCAGCACCGCCAGGCCGCCCAGCGTCATCATGCCCTGCCCGGTGGGGCGCAGGATCACCAGCACGCCGAGCAGGCCCACGGCGATCGCCACCCATCGCCCCATCCCCACCTTCTCCTTCAGCAGCGGCCCAGCCATGGCCGTGACCAGCAGCGGGGCGACGAAGGTGATGGCGTAAGCCGTGGACAGCGGCATGCCGCGCAGGCCGTAGACGAACCCGGCCATCATCGCCACGCCCAGCAGGCCGCGCAGCAGGTGCAGCGGCCAGTGCACGCGCAGCAGCGCGCGCGGCGGCACCGTCGCCAGCGCCCACAGCGCGACCAGCGGCAGCGAGGACAGGCCGCGCAGCGCGGCCACCTGCAAGGGCGGGTAATGCGCCGACAGCAGCTTCAGCCCGGCGTCCATCAGGGCGAACAGCAGTACGGCCGCGAGCATCAGCAACACGGCGGCGGCGGGGGAAGGGCGCGTCGTCATGCGCCATTATCGCCGGATGCCGCGACGCGCGCGCCCGCGCTAGAATCCGCGCCCACCCGACCGAAAATGCCCCCATGCCCTCCTTCGACGTCATCTCCGAAGTCAACACCCACGAGCTGACCAACGCCGTGGACCAGGCCAACCGCGAACTGTCCAACCGCTTCGACTTCAAGGACGTGGACGCGAAGTTCGTGCTGGAAGAAAAGCTGATCACCCAGTCCGCGCCCAGCGACTTCCAGCTCAAGCAGATGACCGACATCCTGCGCGCGCGCCTGATCGCGCGGCAGATCGACGCCCGCTGCCTGGAATTCGGCGACGTGGAGACCAACCTGGCCGGCGCGCGGCAGAAGATCACCGTCAGGCAGGGCATCGAGCAGAAGCTGGCGAAGAAGATCGTCGCCACCATCAAGGACGCCAAGCTGAAGGTGGAAGCGCAGATCAACGGCGACAAGCTGCGCGTCACCGGCAAGAAGCGCGACGACCTGCAGGACGTCATCGCCCTGCTCAGGAAAACCGAGTTCGAGCTGCCGCTGCAGTTCGAGAACTTCCGCGATTGAGCGCGATGGAAACCGCGCCCGCACCCCTGCCCCCGCCCGGAGACGAGCCGCCGGCCATCGCCGCCACCCGCCGCTGGCTGGAGCGCGCAGTGATCGGGCTGAACCTGTGCCCCTTCGCCAAGGCGGTGCATGCCAAGCGGCAGGTGCGCTTCGTGCTCAGCGACGCCACCACGCCGGAGGCGCTGCTGGAACAACTGGCCGAGGAATTGGTGCTGCTGCGCGACGCCGACCCGGAGGAGATCGACACCACGCTGCTGGTGCATCCGGACGTGCTGGAGGATTTCCTCGACTTCAACGACTTCCTCGACAACGCCGACGCGGCGGTCGAAGCGCTGGACCTGCAGGGCGTGATCCAGGTCGCCAGCTTCCACCCCGGCTACCAGTTCGCCGGCACCGCGCCCGGTGACATCGGCAACTTCACCAACCGCTCGCCCTACCCCACCCTGCACCTGCTGCGCGAAGCCAGCATCGACCGCGCCGTGGAAGCCTTCCCCGACCCCGACGCCATCGTCGAGCGCAACCTCGCCACGCTGGACAAGCTGGGCCACGAAGGCTGGCGGAAGCTGTGGGAATCCCCACTGTAGGAGCGACGCAAGTCGCGACCGCACGCCCCCAGCCACACGGACGCTTCAAACTCGTCGCTGATCCAGCAGCGCTACCGTGCCCCCCATCGCGAACCACCTCATCAAATCCACGCCGCATCCCAGTACGGATAACAGCCAACGCTTTCCACCAACCCGGCCCTCAGCGGATTGGCGACGACATACCGCGCCGATGCCAGCACGTTCTCGTCCGAGCGCAAGGCCCGGTCGTGGAAGCCCGACGCCCATATCGGCCGCAGGCCGCCGCCGTCCTCCCTCAGCGCCTTGGACACGTTGGTCTTCAGGCGCTGGACGCATACGGACAGGCTTTCCATGTGGCCCAGTTCGATCAGGCCATGCCAATGATCCGGCATCAACACCCAGGCCAGCAGGCGGGACCGGTACCACAACCGCTTGTCCGCTATCGCGCGCGCGGCGCGATGCGCGGCGACCGGATCGGAGAACAGCCGCTCGCGCTGCCGCGTGACGAAGGTGACCAGATAGACCTGGCCCGACACCGAAGCGCGGCCGCGCCGCAGGGCGGCATGGCCGCGTTTGCCCGGGTTGTTTCTGCTGCCGTCCATGTCGGCAGCATGCGTCCTGGTAGAGACGGGACGTATCGGGAAATAGTGGGGAGTTGCGTGGGGAGTTGCCGTGCGGTCGCGACTTACGTCGCTCCTACAGCGAGATCCCAACGGTCAACCGCTGCTCCAGCATCGCCCGGGCATCGTGCAGCGATTCCACGATGGTATGACCCAACGCCCGCACCGCCCCGTCCGGCACCAGCAGGTCGGGGATCTGGATGGGGTGCATGCCGGCGGCCAGGGCGGCGCGGACGCCGGTGGGGGAATCCTCCAGCACCAGGCAGCGCGACGGGGCGACGTCCAGCGACCGCGCGGCCAGCAGGTAGACGTCGGGCGCGGGCTTGGGGTGTTCGACGTCGCTGCTGGTGCACACGGCGTCGAAATGCGGCAGCAGGCCGGAGGCTTCCAGCTTGCGCAGCGCCAGCGGGCGGCGCGTGGACGTGGCCACCGCGCGCGGGATGCCGCGGGCCTGCAGGAAATCGAGCATCTCCAGGATGCCGGGCCGGTGCGGCACGCCGGCCGCGACGACGGCGTCGTACAGCGCGTGCGACCGTTCCAGCACCAGGGTGCGCTGCACTTCGCCCACCGCTTCGTCCAGCAGGTGCCGGCACACCGCCTCGCTGTGGCCCACCATCGACAGCCACAACATCTCGGGCAGGTCATGGCCGAGTTCGCGGGCGGCGTCGGCCAGGCAGCCGATGATGGCGCGCTCGCTGTCCAGCATCAGGCCGTCCATGTCGAAGACGACGGCGACCGGCGCGAAGGGCAGCACGGGCGGATTCATGCCACCGTCTCGAACAATCGCTGAAGATCGTCCTGATCGAGGACCCGCCACTGCCCTTCCGGCAACCCGTCCAGCGACAGGCCGCCGACGCGGCTGCGGTGCAGCGCCTCGACGTGGTTGCCGACCGCGGCGAACATGCGCCGCACCTGGTGGTAGCGGCCCTCGGTCAGCGTCAACCGCGCATGGCGCGCGTCCACCACCTCCAGCGCCGCCGGCGCCAGCGGCGTGGTCTCCGACTCCAGCATCAGCGTGCCGCTGGCGAACACCGCCGCCTCGTCGCCGCGCAGGTCGCGCGCCAGCGTGGCCTCGTAGACCTTGGGCAGGTTCGACTTCGGCGAGATGATCCGGTGCAGTAGCGCGCCGTCGTCGGTCAACAGCAGCAGTCCGCCGGTGTCGCGGTCCAGCCGGCCGACCGTGGACAGCACCGGCGAGCGTTCGCGGAAGCGTGGCGGGAACAGGTCGTACACCAGCCGGCCCACGTCCTTGGTCGAACAGGTGTAGCCCACCGGCTTGTGCAGCAGGATCGCCATGCCCGGCGCGGGGTCCAGCGGCTCGCCGTCGATGCGCACGTTGTCGTGGTCCAGCGGATCGTCGGCGTACAGCACTTCGCCCTGCGCGTCGGTGACGCGGCCCTCGCGGAACATCCACTGCACCTGCTTGCGGCTGCCGTAGCCGAGGTTGGCGATGTGCTTGACCAGCTTCATGCCGTCACCGCGCCTTGGTCGCCGCGATGACCTTGAAGCCGTCGCGTTCGCCGGCCACGCGCACGTCGCCGAAGCTGGCGTTCAAGGTCTGTTCGTAGGGCAGGTGGCGGTTGGCGACCAGCCACAGGCGGCCGCCCGGCTTCAGCGCGGCGGCCGCGGCGGTGATGAAGCGCTGGCCGATGTCCGGACGGTCCGCGCGGCTCTGCGTGTGGAACGGCGGATTGCTGACGATGAAGTCGTAGCGCTGCGGCAGGCCCGCCGTCACGTCGTGCCAGCGGAAGTCCAGCGCGGCGGACGATGCGGCGCCGGCGAGGTTCTCCTTCGCCAGCGCCAATGCGCGCGCTTCGGCTTCGTAGAGATCCAGCGCCGCGATGCCGGGACAGCGTTCCAGCAACGCCAGCGACAGGAAACCCCAGCCGGCGCCGAGGTCGGCGCCGTGCCCGGCGATGTCGGCCGGCAGGCATTCGACCAGCAGCGCGGAGGCAGGATCGACGCGGTTCCAGGCGAACACGCCCGGGCGGCTGAGGTAGCGCCCGCCTTCGATGCGGCGCGGCGCGTCCAGCGCGGACCATGCGTCGAGCAGCGCGGCCTCCTGCGCGCCGTGCAGCGGCGGCGTCCAGAACGTACGGCAGTGGAACTTGGTCAGCGTGCCGGCCAGTCCCGCGAGCTGCTTCAGGTCGGCCTCGCCGGACTTGGCGCCTTCGTTGTTGGTCATCGCCGCGACGACGATGCCGCCGGGCGCGGCCAGCCGCACGGCGCGCGCCAGCAACGCGCGCGCTTCCTCGCGCTGGCGCGGCGGCAACACCAGCACCAGCGGATAACGCTCACCGTCCGCGGCCGCGTCGGCGACCACGCGCAACCCCGCGCGTTCCAGCAATTCCGCATCGGGACGGAAGCTCTGCTCGCAGACGAGATGCGCCAGCGGGAACCGGCGCAGCGCGGCGCCGTCGCGCGCACGCAGGAACAGCACCGGCCCCTGCGGCCAGGCAAGCACGCCTTGCGTGAAAGGCAGCATCAACGCGTCGAGCGCGGGATCGGAGAATCGGGAAGCCACGGACGGCACGCGCAAGGAAAGAGGACGCCATTCTAGCGGCTGCCCGCTCGCGGCCGTTCGATGCACCGCCCATCGGCCGCGGAAAACAAAGTGAAAAAAGTGTTGCGCAACCGGAACAACCGGCGTATCGTGCGCGCCCTTCGGCCACGTGGCCGTTTTTTCATCATCCCGATTCCAAGCCTCTTCACGTCATGAAGCCCGCCATGCACATCGCCAACATGCTCGACCTGCAGCCCGCGCGCTGCGGCCTGCGCATGCGTGCGCATGCCTTCGATGCCCATCCCGGCAGCGAATCCGCGCGGCACCCGGTCTTCTGACATCCGGCTGACTCCCTGGGAGATCGGCCACCCCGATCTCCCGAGGCAACGCGAACGCCCTCGGGTCGCACCACCCGGGGGCGTTTCGTTTTCGGCGTTCGCAGAGGATGCGCATGCATCGACCCGATCCATTTCCTTCCACCACGGAAACACGTTTCCGCCCTGGGGCATCCGGGTAGCGCGCGCCTGCGCGCCCCGATGCAGGGGCGCGGCTGCGACCGGCGCACGTGCGCTGCGTCGTGATGCCCCGACGCGGGCTGCGCAAGGAAGGAACACCCATATGGGCGCACGGCGCCCGGACGGATTGCCGGTTGGCGACAGCCGGCAATGCGGAGCATCGATCGAACACGCTTCAGCGGCACGGGTTCGCATCCCGTCCGGTGCGCGCGGCGCTGCCGTGGCGTATGCCGAAGCGTGGGAGAAGGTGCTCCACGAAAGGACGATAGCTCAGAGGAAGAGCAACGGCTCCATGCCGTCGGCCACCGGTTCGAATCCGGTTCGTCCACCCCTGGATAGCTCAGATGGATAGAGCATCGGACTGTAAATCCGAGTGTCGCGGGTTCGAATCCCGCTCCAACGCCTGAAAGGGCACATGACCTGTCACGTCATGACACCGGGGCGCAAGCCCCACCCAGGAAACGCCCCGTGCGGCGTGCCGCCTTTCCGCGATGGAGCGCAGGAAGGCGACGCATCGCAGCCGGGGAGGTGCCGGCACCGCGCCCTCGACGCGGATGCACGCCGCCATCGGTGCGATCCCCGGATCGCATCGCGGCGGCGACGCCTCCGCCGGCAGCGCCGGCTGTCCGCACCGTCCTCGTCCACGGGCGTTTCCGCCTTCTTCCATCGGCCGCATCCGTGCGGCCGGTTTCCCGCCGCCGCGGCTTTCGATCCTCCGCGCGGTTTTTTGCAATGGATCGAACCACCAGAGCCAACAAGGAGAACAACGCCATGTTCTGGACCAAGAGGGTCGTGATCGGTGACGGCGAGCGCGGCCTGGTGTATCGCAACCGTCGGTTCGAGCGCGTGCTCGCGCCGGGCGTGTACCGCTGGTTCGACCCGCAGGGTCGGATCGAGGTGCGCACCTTCAACATCGCCGCGCCGGAATACGCCGGCCACGATGTCGACGTGCTGATCGCGTGCCTCGGCACGCGGCTGGGCGAGACCTTCGTGCTGGCCGACATCGGCGTGGACGAGGTCGGCCTGGTGCTGAAGAACGGCAAGCTGGAGGACGTGCTGCCGCCCGGCACGCGGCGCCTGTACTGGGCCGGCCTGGTGAAGGTCGAAGTGCAGGCGGTGGCGCTGGCCGCGCTGGACGTGGATGCGGCGGTCGCGCGCCGGCTGCGCCAGCTCGGCACGCTGTCGAAGCTAGCCGTGGTGGCCGACGTGCCGGCGGAGTCCGCCGGCCTCGTCTTCATCGACGGCCGGCTGGAGCGCACGCTGGCGCCGGGCGGCTACGCCTTCTGGAACTTCCGCAGGAACGTGGCCGTGGACATCGTCGACCTGCGCGTGCAGTCGGTCGAGGTCTCGGGCCAGGAGCTGCTGACCCGCGACAAGGTCAGCCTGCGCGTCAACCTGGCCGCCAGCACCCGCGTCACCGACGTGGTGGCCGCGCGCACCAGGGTGGCGAAGATCGGCGACTTCGTCTATCGCGAACTGCAGTACGGCCTGCGCAAGGCGGTCTCCGCCAAGACGCTGGACGAGCTGCTCGGCGACAAGGCGTCGCTGGACGCGGACATCTTCGCGCACGTGCGCGGCCAGTTGGCCGGCCTGGGCGTGGAGGTGCTGGGCGTAGGCGTGAAGGACGTGATCCTGCCGGGCGAGATGAAGGACATCCTCAACGGCGTGGTGCAGGCGGAGAAGACGGCGCAGGCCAACGTGATCCGCCGCCGCGAGGAGGCGAACGCCACGCGCTCCCTGCTCAACACCGCCAAGCTGATCGAGGACAGCCCGGTGCTGATGCGCCTCAAGGAGCTGGAGGCGCTGGAGAAGGTCACCGAGAAGATCGACAAGCTGACCGTGTTCGGCGGCCTGGATGGCGTACTGAAGCAGTTGGTGACGTTGAAGTAGCCACAGCCTGTTCCCTCCCCCGTTCACAGGGGAGGGAGCTTTATCCTTTTCAATGGAGTGAAACCATGAACATGAACTACGAACTGCTGCACGCCGAGGGCAGCGCCACGCCGATCAAGGGCTGGGTGCGCGGGGTGCCGCTGGAACAGGAAGCCCACCAGCAACTGCGCAACATCTCGACCATCCCGTTCGTCGGGCCGTGGGTCGCGGTGATGCCGGACGTGCACCTGGGCAAGGGCGCGACCGTGGGCTCGGTGATCCCGACCCGCGGCGCGATCATCCCGGCGGCGGTGGGCGTGGACATCGGCTGCGGCATGGCCGCGGTGCGGACGACACTGCGCGCCGGCGACCTGCCCGACAGCCTGGCGCAACTGCGTTCCAGCATCGAGCGCAGCGTGCCGGTCGGCAACGGCCGCGGCGGCGAGCACCGGAAACTGCCCGACAGCATCCGCACGCGCATCGCGCAGTCGGGGCTGGAGCAGCGGCTGGACGCGATCAAGCAGAAGCACCGCAGGATCCGCACCGACAAGCTCGACTGCCAGATCGGCACGCTGGGCGGCGGCAACCACTTCATCGAGATCTGCCTCGACGAGAGCGACGCCGTGTGGGTCATGCTGCACAGCGGCTCGCGCGGCACCGGCAACCTGATCGGCACCTACTTCATCGAGCGGGCGCGCGAGCAGTTGGCGCACCGCGTGCTGGGTTTCCACCTGCCGGACAAGGACCTGGCCTTCTTCATGGAGGGCGAGCCGCTGTTCGACGACTACGTGGAGGCCGTCTCGTGGGCGCAGGACTACGCCCGCGAGAACCGCGAGGCGATGATGGCGCGGGTGCTGGCGGAGATGCGCCACCGCCTGCCGAAGTTCCAGTTGGAGAAGATGGCGATCAACTGCCATCACAACTACGTGCAGAAGGAAACGCACGGCGGCGAGGAACTGCTGGTCACCCGCAAGGGTGCCGTGAGCGCGCGTGCGGGCGAACTGGGGATCATCCCCGGCAGCATGGGCGCGAGGAGCTTCATCGTGCGCGGCAAGGGCAATGCGGACAGCTTCCATAGCTGCAGCCACGGCGCCGGCCGCGTGATGAGCCGCACCGCCGCGCGCCAGAACATCACGCTGGCGCAACACCGCCAAGCCACGGCGCACGTAGAATGCCGCAAGGACGCGGCGGTGATCGACGAATCGCCGGCCGCCTACAAGGACATCGACGCGGTCATGGCCGCGCAGTCCGACCTGGTGGAGGTGGTGCACACGCTGCGCCAGGTGGTCTGCATCAAGGGGTGAGCTTCGGCTCGCCCCTCTTTTTTTGGGGCAGGCTGTTTCGGTAGGCGATGCTGTGCTGCGTGGTCGCGACTCACGTCGCTCCTGCAAGGTGGAAGGTGAGTGCCGTGGGAGCGACGTGAGTCGCGACACCCCTTCCCGTTCCGCCGGCTTCGGGTCCGCCATCGCGATGCTCTTCGCATCGCGCAAACATCCGCTTGATCCGCTGCGAACGTTCCGGCTGGCAGACTTGCGATGCTTTCCTCACCAAGCGAGGTGCCTCATGAGAGCCCTGTTCGTTGGCGGCGTCGTGGACAACAGCGAGATGGACATGGAAGGCGGGCGCCCGCCGATCCATTACCCCGAGGACAGCGGCGGCGGCCATGCCCGCTACCGCCTGCACCAGGTCGGCGAGCGCGCCGACGGCAGCATCGCCTACGCTGTGTACGGCGCGCCGGACGTGCCCGACGCCGAAGTCGCACGCGTGGCCGAAGAACGGGCCTATGCCCGGCGCTTCGATGCGCAGCCGGTGCGTCCGCCCGAAGTGAGCGGCGCGCAAAGCATCGACGACCGCGGCCGCTAGGCGCCACCGCGCCACGTCGATACCGCAGGCAGCTTCTGCAGGAGGGGCTTCAGCCCGCGCCACGCGGCAATGATGCGCCTTCGGATACGAGCGCGTCGCAACGCGCCGGGATCTTGCCGCGTCATCGAATCTCCACTCCACGCAAAGCGCCTGAACGGATCGTTCGCCGTTCAGGCGCGTTGCGACGCGCTTGAGGCCAAGGACGCCGAAGATTCCGGTGGGCGCGGGCTGAAGCCCCTCCTACAGGTCAGTTCTGCAACTCGCGCAGCGTCACCGACGGCGGCGCGTCCAGCACCTTGCGGGTGGCAAACAGGCCGGCGCCCAGCGCGGCCAGCATGCCCAGGCCGCCGCCGATGGCCGCCAGCCGCCAGTTGGCCTGCCACGGCAGGTCGAACACGCGCGTGGCGACCACGCCGGACAGCACCGACGCCGCGATGGCGGCGACCAGCCCGGCGAGCAGGCCGATGGCGGCGAATTCGGACGCCTGCGCCAGCCGCAACTGGCGGCGGCTGCCGCCGAGCACGCGCATCACGCCGCCTTCCAGCAGGCGCTCGTCCTGGCTGGCACTCACCGCCGCCATCAACACCAGCAGGCCCGCCGCCAGCGAGAACCAGAACACCACCTGCACCACCTGCGACACCTGTTCGGCGGTGTCGCGGACCTGGTTCAGCACCGCTTCCACGTCCACCACCGACAGGTTGGGGAACCCGTTCACCAGTTCGCGGGTGAAGGCGGTGTCGCCGGACGGCACGCTCACCGCGGTGATGTAGCTGGCGGCGTAACCGTCCAGCGCGCCCGGCGAGGCGACGACGAAGAAGTTGGGCCGGAAGCTCTCCCAGTCCACACTGCGCAGGCTGGTGATGCGGCCCTCGAAGCGCTGGCCGGCGATGTCGAAGGCGACCCGGTCGCCGAGCTTCCAGCCCAGCGATTCGGCGAATTTCTCTTCCACCGACAGCTCCGGCGCGGCCGGCGTGCGGCCGGTCCAGAATTCGCCCGCGGTGACCTTGTTGTCCTCGCGCAGGGACGCGGCCATGGACAGGTTGAACTCGCGGTCGGCGCGGCGGCGCGTGCGCTCGTCGGTTCCTTCGTAGTCGTCGCCGCTGCTGGCCTTGCCGTTGTGCTCCACCAGCCGGCCGCGGATCATCGGATACAGCTCCACCGCCGCAAGCCCGCGCGCCTGCATGAAAGCCTTGACCGGATCCACTTGGTCCGGCTGCACGTTGATGATGAAGCGGTTGGGCGCGTTGGCCGCCAGCGCCAGTTGCCAGCGATCCAGCAGGTCGGTGCGCACGAAGGTCAACAGCAGCAGCGCCATCAGGCCCAGGCCCAGCGCCGACACCTGCGCGATGGACGTGCCCGCACGCCGGCTGACATTGGCCAGTCCGTAGCGCAGGCTGCCGCGCAGCCGCGAACGCAGCGCGCGCACCAGCAGGATCAGCCCCCAGGCCAGCAACGCGAGCACCGCCAGCGTGGCGACGATGCCCACCAGCATCGCGCTGCCCAGCGCCGCCGAGCCCGCCTTCCACCACAGCAGCGCGCCCAGCCCGGCGAAACCGGCCAGCGCCGCCAGCCATGCGCTGGGCTCGGTGCGGTCCAGGTCGCGGCGCAGCACGCGCAGCGCAGGCACGCGCCGCAGCGCCAGCACCGGCGGCGCGCCAAAGGCCAGCACCACCACCATGCCCACGCCGTAGCCTTGCAGTGCCGGCACGATGCCGGCCGGCGGAATGTCGATCTTCATCGCCTGCTGCAACCATTGGCCGACGCCCCATTGCAGGGCGAAGGCGATCGCCACGCCTGCCGTGCACGCGGCCAGGCCCAACAGCACCAGTTCGCCCACGTGGATGCCGACCAGCATGCGCTGCTGCGCGCCCAGGCAGCGCATCACCGCGGTGCCGGACAGGTGGCGCTCGCTGTGGCGGCGCGCGGCCATCGCCACCGCCACCGCCGCCAGCACCACCGACACCAGCGCGGCCAGGCCAAGGAAGCGCCCGGCGCGGTCCAGCGCCGAGCGCACTTCCGGTCGCGCGTCCTGGATGGTCTCCATGCGCTGGCCGCGCGCCAGCAGCGGCTTCGCGCGGGCGGTGAAGCGCTCCACCGCGGCAGCGTCACCCGCCACCACCAGCCGGTAGCGCAGGCGGCTGCCTTCCTGCACCAGCCCGGTGGACGGCAGGTCGGCGAGGCTGAGGAAGACCTTGGGCGCGACGTTGAAATAGTCCAGTGCGGCGTCCGGTTCCTGCGTCACCAGCGCGGCCAGCGTCAGCGTGCGGGTGCCGATGCCGATGGCATCGCCGGGCCTGGCGCCCAGCGTCTCGGCGCCGGCCTGGCTGATCCACAGCGTACCCGGCGCGGGGATGCCGGCGGCGTCGCGCTCGGCACCGCCCGC
The DNA here is from genome assembly GCA_937975725.1 of uncultured Pseudoxanthomonas sp. Classification (GTDB taxonomy): domain Bacteria; phylum Pseudomonadota; class Gammaproteobacteria; order Xanthomonadales; family Xanthomonadaceae; genus Pseudoxanthomonas_A. Next base: position 27,290 of record CALJUL010000067.1, read on the forward strand.
GCGGTCGGTCACGCGGAAACGGCCACGCAACGGGAAGCCCTCGCCCAGCGCGCGCAGGTCGCCCAGCGACAGCGCTTCGCCGGCGCGGACCATGCTCTGCATCTCCTGCGTCTCGGTCGCGCGCAGTCCGGGCGCGGTCGCCAGGGCGCGCAGCGCGTCCGACGGCGGCGTGTCGCCGCGCACCACCACGTCGCCGCCGAGCAGGCGGTTGGCCTCGATGGCCAGCGCGCGCGCGGCGCGGTCGGTGACGAAGCCCACCGAGGTCACCGCCACCACCGCCAGCACCAGCGCAGCGAACAGGATGCGGATGTCGCCAGCCGCCAGGTCGCGGCGCAACTGGCGCCAGGCCAGCGCCAGCGTCCTCATGCGGCGGTGTCCTGCAACAGCCGGCCGGCGTCCAGCCGCAGGCGGCGCTGGCAGCGTTCGGCCAGGTGGTCGTCGTGGGTCACCAGCACCAGGGTGGTGCCGGCATCGGCGTTGAGCGAAAACAGCAGTTCGATGATCGCCTGGCCGGTATGCGTGTCGAGGTTGCCGGTGGGCTCGTCGGCGAACAGCAGCGAGGGCCGGGTCACGAAGGCGCGCGCCAGCGCCACGCGCTGCTGTTCGCCGCCGGATAGCTGGCGCGGGTAGTGGTCCAGGCGCTGGCCCAGGCCGACCTTCTCCAGGATCTGCCGCGCCGGCGTTTCCGCGTCGGCGTCGCCGCGCAGTTCCAGCGGCAGCATGACGTTCTCCAGCGCGGTCAACGACGGCAGCAACTGGAAGCTCTGGAACACGAAGCCGACCTTCTCGCCGCGCACGCGCGCCCGGCCGTCCTCGTCCATGCCGGAGATGCGCTCGCCGTCCAGCGCCACGCTGCCGGCGCTGGGCACGTCCAGCCCGGCCAGCAGCGAGAGCAGCGTGCTCTTGCCCGAACCCGACGCGCCCACGATGGCCACGGTGTCGCCGTGGCCGATGCGGAAGCCGATGTCATCGAGTATGGTCAGCGGGCCGCCGGGCAGCGCCACGTGCTTGCCCAGCCCCTGCACGTCCAGCACGGTGCGCCGGGGCGCGTGGTCTTCAGTGTGCAGTCTGCCGGCGTCGGCCATGATCGCCTCGTGGGTCGTTTCGCGGGTCATCGGGAGCAGGATCGAATGTTGCTGGATTCAGGCAGGTATGGGGCCGGTCGCGCACGCATGCAATGGGCCATGGGATGGGTCCTGCTGCTGCTCGTCGCAGCATGGGCACGGCCCGCCGCAGCGCAGGCGGCACCGGCGGCCGCACCAGCGAAGGGCGCGCGCACCGTGCTGGTGATGGGCGACTCGCTGTCGGCGGCCTACGGGCTGGCTCCCGCGCAGGGCTGGGTGGCGCTGACCACCGACAAGCTGGCGAAGGCCAAGCCCGGCTGGAAGATGGTCAACGCCAGCGTCAGCGGCGAGACCACCGCCGGCGGCGCTTCGCGCATCGCCGCGGAACTGCAACGCCACAGGCCGGCGGTGGTGGTGATCGAACTGGGCGCCAACGACGGCCTGCGCGGGCTGCCGCTGGCGCAGACGCGGGCCAACCTGGACAGAATGGTCAAGGCGTCGCGCGCCGCCGGGGCCAAGGTGCTGCTGATCGGCATGCGCATGCCGCCCAACTACGGGCCGGAGTACACGCGCGGCTTCGAGGAGAACTACCGCGTGCTGGCCGCGCAGCACAAGGCCGCGCTGCTGCCGTTCCTGCTGGAGCCGATCGCGCTGGACCGCAACGCCTACCAGGCCGACAACCTGCACCCCACCGCCGCCGCCCAGCCGCGGTTGCGCGACCACGTCTGGAAGGCGCTGGAACCCCTGCTGGAATGACCGCCCTGCGGCGTGCACCGACACCACGCTAGGATTTTTCCTACCCCTTACCGGGGCATGGACCGAATGTGCAGCTTGTCACATTCGCCGACGATAGTCCTGCCGGCCCCTGCCCGGCATCGCTACGGAGAAGTCCCATGCCACGCCTGCTCTTCACCATCGCCGCCGCCGCCAGCGGCTGGCAACTGTACGAAGGCCAATACGGTCGCAACTGGTTCGAGAACCTGGGCGACGCGCGCGAGAACGCCAAGCTGCTCGCCGCCACCCTGCACCAGCACCACGGCATCCCCACCGCCGTGGTGATCGAGATGCCCAGCAACGAATCCATCCTGCTGGCGCGCCACGGCTGAGCGCCGCGCGCCTACCTTTTCGCCCATTGCCCTTGTAGGAGCGACGTCAGTCGCGACCGCACCCCCGAAAGCACCATCCAGCCGGATCGAGACGCGAGCGGCCGCAGATGGAGCCATACGTTCCTGCGGCCCTGGCTTGCTCGATCCGATCCATTACGTATCGCTGCCGGCGTGCGGTCGCGACTGACGTCGCTCCTATAGACCGAGGGCATGCGGGAGGACGAAGGATGTTGGGAACGAGCCACGCGCGGTGCAGCAGTCCCGATGGCGGCCTCACGCGGATGGGGCGGGCAGGTCGGCCAGTTGCCGCAGGGCCTGCTCGAACACCTCGACGGGCTGCCCGCCCTGGACCAGGTGGCGGTCGTTGAAGATCACCGACGGCACGGCGCGGATGCCGCGCTGCTGGTAGTGGTGCTCGCGCTCGCGCACCTGCGCGGCGAACGCGCCGGTGTCGAGGATGCGGCGCGCTTCGTCGCCGTCCAGCCCCGTCGACGCGGCGATGGCGGCCAGTTCGGCGGAGTCGGACACGTTGCGGCCTTCGCCGTGGTAGGCGCGCAGCAGCGCATGCTTCAGCGCGCGCTGCTGCGCGGCGCCCAGGCCGCCGGCCCAGTACAGCAGCCGGTGCGCGTCGAAGGTGTTGTAGATGCGGTCGCGCCTGTGCATGTCAAAGGCGAAACCGAGCTCGGCGCCGCGCTGGCGGATCGCCTCGCCGTTCTGCACGAGCTGTTCCGCGGTCATGCCGTACTTGCGGCCGAGGTGCTCGGCGATGGGCTCGCCCGCCGGTTCCATGTCCGGGTTGAGCTCGAACGGCTGGAAATGCAGTTCCACCTCCAGCCCGTCGCCGATGCGCGCGATGGCCTGTTCCAGCGCCATCAACCCGATGGCGCACCAGGGGCACGCGACATCGGAGACGAAATCGATCCTGACGGGTCTGGACATGGCGCGTTCTCCTGCGGGGCCGGTGGAGCCGACGGACCGGGGCGCGGCCGCGGCCTCCGGTCCGTGTCCGGCGGGACCCGCCCGGACGGCGGGTACTTCATTCCTGCTTGTACACGACGCCCTGCTTCATCACGAACTTCACGTCCTCCAGCACCGCCACGTCCTGCAGCGGATCGCCGTCCACGGCGACCAGGTCGGCGTAGTAGCCGGGCTTGAGCGCGCCGGCCTCCTTCTCGATGCCGAACAGGCGCGCGTTGACCAGCGTGGCCGCGCGGATTGCCTGCAGCGGGGTCATGCCGAAGCGCACCATGCGCGAGAACTGGCGCGCGTTCTGGCCGTGCGGATAGACGCCGCCGTCGGTGCCGAAGCCCATGGTCGCGCCGGCCTGGTGCGCCTTGCGGAAGTTCTCGCGCTGGGTGGCGCCGACGCGCCGCTCCTTCTCCAGCGATTCGGGCAGGAAGCCGGCCTTCTCGCCTTCGCCCAGGATGTATTCGGTGTTGTAGATGTCCATCACCAGCACGGCGCCGTTCTTCTTCGCCAGCGCGATGCCCTCGTCGTCGATGAAGCTGGCGTGCTCGATGGAATCCACCCCGGCCAGCAGCGCGTTGCGGATGCCGGTGGCGCCGTGCGCGTGCGAGGCCACCTTGCGGCCCAACGCGTGCGCCTCGTCCACCAGCGCCTTCAGTTCTTCCAGCGAGTACTGCGGCGCGCCCACCTCGGTGCCCTTGGACAGCACCCCGCCGGTGGAGCAGGTCTTGATGAAGTCGGCGCCGAACTTTACGTTCTGGCGCACCTTCTGGCGCGCGGCCCACGGACCGTCGGCCACGCCCTCGCCCACCGCCTTGTATTCGGCCGGCAACAGGTTGTTGTCGCTGCAATGCCCGCCGGTGATGCCGATGGACACGCCGGCGGCCAGGATGCGCGGGCCTTCCACTTCGCCCGCGGCGACGGCGTCGCGCAGCGCCACGTCGGCATAGCCCGGCGAACCCGGCACGCGCACGGTGGTGAAGCCGGCCAGCAGCGTGGCGCGGGCGTTCTTCGCGCCCTTCAGCGCGGCGGCGGGCAGCGAGATCGCCAGCCGCCGGTAGCCTTGCAGGTCGGCGTCGCCGTGCAGGTGGGTGTGCGCGTCCATCAGGCCGGGCAGCACCGTCTTCGCGGACAGGTCGTGCACGGTCGCTCCGGCGGGCACCGGCGTGCTCGCGGCCGGGCCGATGGCGACGATGCGGGCGTCCTCGATGACGATGGCCTGGTCGGCCAGCAGGCGGCCGGACTCCACGTCCAGCAGGCGGCCCGCCTTGACGTAGCTGGTGGCGGCGAAGGCGGGCGACGCGGCCAGCGACAGCAGGACGGCGAGCAGGCGCAGCGAAGGAAGCATCGGGACTCCGGACAGATCGATCGGGACCGCGAGACTCTAGCAGGGGTTCGTCCGGCCGCCCACGCCATCCCTGGCTGCATGCGCCTGCGTTGCAGGAGCGGCTTCAGCCGCGACCGGGTGCAGGCCGGGTCGGAGACTGGCCGAAAGACGCAGAGGCCAAAGCCCCCACCAGGGTCACACCGGCGTGGGGTTGCGGTACTTGAAGCCGGCCTGGTGCCAGTAGGGATAGGGCTTGGGCCGCGCGCTGGCGGCGTCCAGCCTGGCCACCTGCTCCGGGCTCAGCTTCCAGCCCACGGCACCCAGGTTCTGCCGCAACTGCTCCTCGTTGCGCGCGCCGATCACCACGGTGCTGACGGTGGGCCGTTGCAGCAGCCAGTTCAGCGCGACCTGCGGGATGGTCCTGCCGGTTTCCCGCGCGACCTCGTCCAGCGCGTCCACCACGTCGTAGAGATGGTCCAGGTCCACCTGCGGGCCGGCGTCCTGCGCGGCCTGGGATTGCAGGCGGCTGGTCTCCGGCAGCGGCTGGCCGCGGCGGATCCGCCCGGTCAGGCGGCCCCAGCCCAGCGGGCTCCACACCACCGCACCCACGCCCTGGTCGGCGGCCAGCGGCATCAGCTCCCATTCGTAGTCGCGGCCGACCAGCGAGTAGTACGCCTGGTGCGCCACGTAGCGCGTCCAGCCGCGACGGTCGGCGGCAGCCAGCGACTTCATCAGGTGCCAGCCGGAGAAGTTGGACACGCCCAGGTAGCGGATCTTGCCGGCGCGGACCAGGGTGTCGAGGGTGGACAGCACTTCCTCCACCGGCGTGCGCGCGTCGAAGCCGTGCAACTGGAACAGGTCGATGTAGTCGGTGCCCAGGCGCGCGAGCGCGGCGTCCACGGCGTTGATGAGGTGGTGGCGCGAGGACCCCACCTGGTTCTCGCCCTCGCCGAAGCGGAACGTCGCCTTGGTGGACAGGATGATCGCGTCGCGCGGGCGGCCCTTGATCGCCTCGCCCAGGATGGATTCGGCGGCGCCCTTGGAATACACGTCGGCGCTGTCGAACATGTTGAGGCCGGCGTCGAGGCAGATGTCGACCAGCCGCCGCGCTTCGGCCACGTCGGTGCTGCCCCAGGCGCTGAACAGCGCGCCCTGGCCGCCGAAGGTGCCGGTGCCGAAGGACAGCGCGGGCACGCGGAAGCCGGACGCGCCGAGGTAACGGTATTCCATGGGGGGACTCCGGAAAGTGGGAGGCGGTATTGCACTGCCGGCGCGGCATGCCGGCAACCCCGCGTTCGGAATGCTGCGTTGCCTGCGCTCCGTCCGCCGCGCCGGGTGGCGAGCATGAACCGACGGTGAGCCGATGCCCCGCCGCGGCGGCGTGCGCGTTGTGGCCCACCGGCGGCAGGCGCAGAATCCGGGCACAGGGATTTCAATCAGGAGTCCGCCATGAAGAAGATGCCTTCCATCGTGCTCGGCGCCGCCGTGGCGCTGGCCATCGCGTTGCCGGCGGCGGCCCGCCAGAGCAACGTCACCGATCCGGACGCCCCCCGCAGCGTGCCCGCCGACGGCGGCGCGGTGAACGTGCAGTGGACCGATCCGGCCAAGTTCAGCGAGATCAAGTTCAGCGGTAACCGCTGGGAATCCCAGCGCGGCGACTGGGTCGCGCAACTGGCGCAATACCTGCGCGACCGTTCCGGCCAGCAGTTGGCGCGCGGCCAGACCCTGGACGTGACCATCACCGACATCGACCGCGCCGGGCGCTACGAGCCCACCACCCGCGTGGACATGCAGAACGTGCGGATCGTCAAGGATATCTATCCGCCGCGGATCACCCTGGACTTCACCCTCAAGGGCGCCGACGGCCAGGTGCTGGCCCAGGGCGAGCGCAAGCTGGTCGACCACGGCTTCCTGATGGGCTCCAACCTCAACGACCACGATCCGCTGCGTTACGAGAAGCGCATGATCGACGACTGGGTGCGCCGGGAATTCCGCGCCAACACGCTCTCCGCCACGCCCTGAACCGGGCGCGGGCGCAACCGCGCAAGGCCGCCCGCAGTCCGCTGCCGGCGGCCTTCTGTTTGCGCGCGCGCCTTGCATCGCGCGCACCGCGCCACCATCCCTTGCGAAACCGCTCCGGGAGCCCGCCATGACCGCCTTCGACCTGACCCCTCCCACCGCCGCGCAGCGCGACACCCTGGCCGCGGTGCTGAGCGAGGAGGAGCGCCGCGTGCTGCTGCAGCACGGCACCGAGGCACCGTTCTGCGGTGTATTCCTGGACAACAAGCTGGACGGCGTCTACACCTGCCGGCTGTGCGGACTGCCGCTGTTCCGCTCAGGCGCCAAGTTCGACTCGGGCACCGGCTGGCCCAGTTTCTTCGCGCCCGTCGACGAGGCGCACGTCGGCCGCATCCGCGACACCAGCCACGGGATGATCCGCACCGAGATCGTCTGCGCGCGCTGCGGCAGCCACCTGGGCCACGTTTTCCCCGACGGCCCGCCGCCGACCGGCGAGCGCCATTGCCTCAATTCGGTATCGCTGGGCTTCACCCGCCATGGCGAACCGCTGCCGGACCCGCTGCACCGCGGCGGCGCGGAAGCGCAGCCGGCCTGAGCCCGGCCGGCAACGGACCGGCCACGGCAGGCGAACCGCGGCGACCGCCACCGGCTGTCATATGACCGGCATGTTGCGGCGCTAGGCTGGGCGTCATCGAACGGCCGCCCCGCCGTCGCACGCCTGCAACCTGCCCATGCTCGTCGAAACCCCAGGTGCCTCTCCGTTCTCCGGCCTGCCCGGCGTGCTCTGGGCCTATCGTTTCGATGCGGAAGGGCGCGGCGAAGCGCTGGCACCGGAAACCGGCGGCGCGCCGGCGCTGCACGCCATCGCGGCGGCCTCGTCGTGGCTGTGGCTGCACGTCAACCTCAGCGACGCGCGCAGTGCGCAGGTGGTTGCGCAGTTGCCGGCCCCGGAAGACGCCCGCGCGGCGCTGCTGTCGCCGGACACTTACGTCAACCTGCAACTCGACGACGGCGTGGCCTGCGGCGTGTTCGCCGACTGGGTGCACCAGCGCGGCGTCGATCCGGCCGCCGAAAGCCTGCCGCGCGACGAGGACGGCGCCGGCTGGCTGCATTTCCTGCTGGGCGACCGCCTGCTGGTCACCGCACGGCGGCAAGCGCTGCGCTCGGTCGAATCGGCGCGACGGCAAGCCGCGCAGGGCGTGCGCTTCGCTTCGCCGGTGCGGTTGCTGGAAACCGTCACCGACCATTTCGCCGACACGCTGGAACGCGCCACCGACGGTCTGTCCGCGCGCCTGGACCGCATCGAGGACCGCGTGCTGGCCGACAGCATAGGCGAGGAGCGCCGCGACCTGGCGCAACTGCGCCATCAGGCCGTGCGCCTGCACCGCCCACTGACCGCGATGCGGCGCGTGCTCAGGCAGTTCGAGCAGCGCCACCCGGCGGAGGCCGAACACGAGCTGCTGGCGGCGGTGGCGCGGCTCAACCAGCGCTTCGACGACCTTGACGGCGACGTCGGCACGTTGCAGGAGCGCGCACGCCTGTTGCAGGACGAGGTGGCCGCCAAGCTGGCCGAGCGCACCAACCGCCATCTCTACGTGCTGTCGATGATCACCGCGCTGCTGCTGCCACCCAGCCTGGTGGCGGGCGTGTTCGGCATGAACCTGTCCGGCCTGCCGTTCGCCGCCAGCGCGCACGGCGTGGCGTTCGCCCTGCTGCTCGGTGCGGCGTCGAGCGTGGCGGTCTACCTGGTGCTGCGCCGCATGGGCGTGGCGCGCTCTACCTAGGCTCTGCAGGGTTCGGGCGAGCATTCCGGCCGCGGCGACGGAAGCCCGCGCTATCCTAGCGGCCTGATGACGCTTCCCTTCCGTGCCGCCACCCGCTACGTCACGCCGCTGCGCGAAGGCGGTTCGATGCCGGCCGTGGTCGAGGCCGACGACGACGGCCTGTACGTGCTCAAGTTCCGCGGCGCCGGCCAGGGGCCGAAGGCGCTAGTCGCCGAGCTGGTCTGCGGCGGGCTGGCGAAGGCGCTGGGGCTGCCGATGCCCGAGCTGGCGCTGATGGAACTGGACCCGGCGCTGGCGCGCACCGAGGGCGATCCGGAGATCCAGGACCTGATCAAGGCCAGCGCGGGCCTCAACCTGGCGATGGACTACCTGCCCGGCGCGGTCAACTTCGATCCGGTGGCCGAACAACCCGATCCGGACCTGGCCTCGCGCATCGTCTGGTTCGACGCCTTCGTCAGCAACGTCGACCGCACCGCGCGCAACACCAACCTGCTGGTGTGGCACCGGCGGCTGTACCTGATCGACCACGGCGCGGCGCTGTATTTCCACCATGGCTGGGACGGCGACACGTCCGGCGCCGGCAAGCCCTTCCCGCTGATCCGCGACCACGTGCTGCTGCGCCGGGCCGAGTGCATCGCTGACATCGATGCGGACATGGCGGCACGGCTACGGGGCGGCGTCGTGCACGACGTGGTGGCGCAGGTGCCGGATGCCTGGCTGCAAGGCCCGGACGCGTTCGGCGATCCGGCGACGCAGCGCGCAGCCTACGTGGATTATCTGGAACGGCGGCTGGCGCAGCGCGAAGGCTTCGTGCAGGAGGCGATCCGTGCGCGCGCATGACACCTACGACTACGCGGTGATCCGGGTGGTGCCGCGGGTGGAGCGCGAGGAGTTCGTCAACGTCGGTGTCATCCTGTCGTGCGAGCGCGCAGACTTCCTGGAGGCGCGCATCGAACTGGACGAAGCGCGCCTGCGCGCGCTGGACCCGGGCCTGGACATCGACGCGCTGCGCCGCCACCTGGACACCATCCCCGCGATCTGCCGCGGCGGCGAGGCCGCCGCGCCGATCGGCCTGCTGCCGCCACGCGCGCGCTTCCACTGGCTCACCGCCAGGCGCAGTTCCATCATCCAGACCTCGCCCGTGCACATGGGCAAGTGCGGCGACCTGCCGGCCACGCTGGAACACCTGATGGAACGCATGGTGCGCACGCCGAAGGGCGCGGCCGGATGACCGTCTACGTCGACGACGCCGTCACGCTGTGGCGCGGGCGCCGCTGGGCGCACCTGATGGCCGACACCCTGGACGAACTCGACGCGATGGCCGCGCGCCTGGGCCTGCCCCGGCGCGCGTTGCAGGACAAGCGCAGCGGCGTGCACTACGACCTGGACGAAGCGCTGCGCGAGCAGGCGTTGCGACTGGGCGCGGTCGCCATCTCGCGCCACCGCGATCGCGAGCAGGTGCGCGCGGTGATCCGCACCGCACGCGCGCAATGGAGCGGGCTGGCGGATCCGCAGCAATGAAACGACGAAGGGCGGCTCGCGGCCGCCCTTCGCCTACCGTGCCGGCAATCCGATCAGAGCCGCTGCGCGGCCCCGCTGCGGATCGCGGCGGCCTGCAGGCGCGCCATCTCGCGCGCCGCCGCCTCGGTGGCGGCCGCCTGCTGCCTGGCCAGGGTTTCCTGCTTGCGCGCGAGCGGAACCTGCTGGCGCGCCAGTTCTTCCTGCTGACGGGCCAGGCGCTCCTGCTCCTGCGACAACGCCTGCATGCGCCGGTCGAACCCGGCCTCCTGCGCCGCACTGGCGCTCGCCTGCTGCGCGCGCAGCGCCTGTTCGGCGTGCTGCGCCGCCATGCGGGCGCCCAGGTCGCCCTGCTGCTGGCCCAGCGCGCCCTGGCGCTCGCCCAGCCTGCCCTGCTGTTCGCCCAGGGCACCCTGGCGCTCGCCGAGCGCGGACACTTCGGCGTACACCGCCTTGGCGCGGGCGATCAGCGCGCGGTCGCGCACCACGTACTGCTGGCCGTCCTTGCGCATCCACAGCAGCGGTTCGCCGCCCTGCTGCAACGCCTTGGCGGTCCGGATGTCGTCGTGGCTGCCAGCCATGCTGATCCCGTCGCCGTCGATGAGCACGTAGGCATCGTGGCGGCCGTTGTCGCTGTCCGTGAGGACCATGTGCCCGTTCACGGTCATCGCTGCGGCGCCCTGCGGCGGCGCGGGCGGTGCCGGGGGCGTGGCGGGTGGCGCCGGCGGAGCCGCGGGTGCGGGCGGCGCGGGCAGGGCCGGGGCCTGCGCCACCACGACGGGCGGCGGCACCGGGGCGGCCTTGGGCGCAGCGGCGGGAAGCGCCTTCGGCGCCGCTATGGCGCCTGGCACCTGCATCGCGACCGGCGCGGTGGGGGCAACGGGCGCGCTACGGGCGACGACGCGGTAGGGCAGCGCGCCCAGCGCCACGACGCCGACGACCAGCGCCAGTGCGCCGGCGCGCAGGGGGGAAGCGGTGTGCTGCAGCATGAGCAGTCTCCTCTTGAGCATGCGGAACGTGGGGGAAGCGCCCGCCAATGCGGGCGTCGGTGCCGCGGCGACGCCGAGCTTCACCAGCAGGCGCCCGTAGTCGTGCGGCGTGTGGTCGCGACAGGCCAGCACGGCCGCGTCGCAGGCGGCTTCGCGGGCCAGGCCGTATTCGCGCGCGGCCAGGTGCGCGGCCGGGTGGAAGAAGAACAGGTGCTGGGCGAGCGCGGGCATGGCGCCCCACCACAGGTCGCGGCGTTGCAGGTGGGCGAGCTCGTGGTGCAGGGCCATGCGCAAGTCGCTGTCCGGCATGCCGTCGCCCAGGTGCGCGGGCAGCAGCAGCACCGGCCGCCAGGGGCGCGCCAGCAGCGGCGATTCGATGCCGTCGCCGATGCGCAGTTCCGGCAGGCGCGCGATGCTCATGCGCCGGCCGAGCGCGGCATAGGCGTCGCGCACGGCCGCGGCTTCACAGGTCCGCGAGCGGGCGATCAGTCCATGCAGCTTTCGGCCCTGGCGCAGCGTGTTCGCCAGCATCGCCGCCACGCCGGCCAGCCAGGCCGCCAGCAACAGCGTGCGCGCATCGAACGCAGGCCCGGCTGAAAGCGCGGGCGCCACGACCGGCAGGGTGGCGGCAGCCAATACCTGCGCGCCCTGCGCCTGCGCCTGCGGCACGATGGCCAGCGCGTCCGGCGCGGGTGCGACTGGCAGCAGCGGCAGGCCGACCGGCACGGTCCAGACCAGGCCCAGCACCATCTGCGCGGCCACCAGCCACCACAGCCAGCAGCGCGTGCGCGCATCCAGCCGCGGCAGGTAGCGGCACAGCACCCACACCAGCGCGGCCAATGCCAGCGATTGCAGGCCGGTGGCGGCCAGGCGCGACAGCACGCCGTCGACGAATGCACCCATGTCCATGTCAGCCCTCCTTGCGCCGCGCCTGCAGGTCGGCGACCAGCGCCTCCAGCTCGGCCAGTTCACCGTCGCTCACTTCGGTGCGCTGCGACATCCAGGCCACGAACGGCGACAGCGAACCCTGCAGGGTCTTCTCGACGAAGCTGCCCACCGCGCTGCGCATCACGTCGTCGGGCTGCGCCGACGGCGCGTAGCGGTAGACGCCGGCCACCTGGCGGCGACGCAGGTAGTGCTTGGCGCGCAGGCGCTCCATCATCGTCAGCACGGTGGACCGGGCCAGGCCGCGCGGCTCGCCGAAGGCGGCGGCCACTTCGCCGACGCTGGCTTCGCCGTGCTCGGACAGGTGCTGGAGCAGCGCCAGTTCCTGGTCGCCGATGGACTTGCGGGACTTGCCGGGCATGGATCACCTCATGACTACACGTGTCGCCACCATGCCCGTGACGACACGTGTAGTCAACCCTGCCGATGGTCATGTCCCTGGCATGCCGACGAACGGCAGGCGGCGCTCAAGAAACGCCCGCCCGGGCCGATGCTGGGGAGACTCCACCACATCCCCGCCCCCATGCTCATCCTCGTCGGCTTTCTCATCGTGGTCCTCAGCGTGATCGGCGGCTACCTGGGCTCGCACGGCAAGCTGGGCGCACTGTGGCAACCGTTCGAACTGGTCATCATCGGCGGCGCCGCGCTGGGCGCGTTCCTGACCAGCAATCCGATGAAGGTGGTCAAGGGCACCCTGGCCGCCTCGCTGTCGGTGTTCAAGGGCGCCAAGTACAAGTCGGCCGACTACCTGGACGTGCTGACGCTGATCCACGAGATGCTCAACAAGGCCCGCCGCGATGGCTTCATGTCGCTGGAGGAGCACATCGAGAACCCCGGCAACAGCCCGCTGTTCGGCAAGTACCCCAAGGTGCTCGCAGATCACCACCTGCTCGACTTCCTGACCGAATGCCTGCGCCTGATGGTGGGCAGCAACATCGAGCCGCACGAACTGGAGCCGCTGCTGGAGCTGGAGCTGGAAAAGCACCACCACGAGGCGATGGCGCCGGCGCACGCATTGCAGAAAGTGTCCGACGGCCTGCCCGGCTTCGGCATCGTCGCCGCGGTGCTGGGCATCATCGTCACGATGGGCTCGATCGGCGGCGACATCGCCGCGGTCGGCGCGCACGTGGCCGCCGCGCTGGTCGGCACCTTCCTGGGCATCCTGCTGGCCTACGGCTTCGTCTCGCCGCTGGCCGCGGCCATCGAGGCGCAGGTGGAGCAGGACAGCCGCATGTACGAATCGGTGAAGACCGCCCTGCTGGCCTGCCTGCGCGGCTACAACCCGGCGGTGGCGCTGGAGTTCGCGCGCAAGACCCTGCCCTCGGACGTGCGCCCGCCGTTCGCCGAGTTCGAAGCCCACCTGAAGGCCAACAAGTAAGCCGCGGCGATGAGCGAACAGCGCCCCACCATCATCGTCCGCCGGGTCAAGAAGGTCGCCGGCGGCGGCCATCACGGCGGCTCGTGGAAGGTCGCCTACGCCGACTTCGTGACCGCGATGATGGCGTTCTTCCTGGTGATGTGGCTGATGGGCGCCACCACCAACAAGGAGCGCGCGGCGATCTCGGAATACTTCCGCAATCCCAGCCCGCTGACCGGCAAGAGCTTCTCGCCCGCGCCAGGCCCGGCCGGCCCCGGCGGCGCCAGCAATTCGATGATCAAGCTGGGCGGGACCATGGACATCCCGCGCGGCGACGCCAACGACCCGTTCCCCAAGCCGCCCAACGACGCGCCCTCGTCGGAGGAGCAGCAGAAGGCGCAGGAGAAGCAGCGCCTGGAAACGCTGATGCAGGCGCTGGAGGAAGCCATCGGCAAGAGCCAGGCGCTGGAACCGTTCAAGGACCAGTTGCTGCTGGACCTCACTCCGGAGGGCCTGCGCATCCAGATCGTCGACCAGCAGAACCGGCCGATGTTCGCGCTGGGCAGTTCCGCGCTGAAGGACTACACCCAGGCGATCCTGGTGGAGCTGGCCGGCTTCATCAACCAGGTGCCCAACCACATCAGCATCACCGGCCACACCGACACCACGCCCTACGCCGGCAACCGCGGCTACACCAACTGGGAACTCAGCGCCGAACGCGCCAACGCCGCGCGCCGCGCGCTGGTGGCCGGCGGCATGCACGAGGACAAGGTGTCGCGCGTGGTGGGGCTGTCCTCGTCGGTGCTGTTCGACAAGCAGAACCCGCAGAACCCCATCAACCGCCGCATCAGCATCGTGGTGATGACCAAGGCGGCCGAGGAGGCCATGCAGGGCGAGACCGGCGGCAACCTGCTCTCGTCCGGAAAGCCACTGCCCGACGCCGACACCGCCATGCCCGACGCACCGACCAACACCGCCGAAGAAGCGCCCGTGCCGGTCGTACCGCACGCCTGACCACAACCGCCGCCCCGGTTGCGACCTTGGTCGCAGGCAGGGCGTGTTGACGCCTTTTCACGCCGCCGTCACAATTCCGACCTGCCAGCCAGCCGAGTTTCGTCACCGAAGTCTCATCGCCAGCGGATCCGCCCACGGGCCTCCCCTCCGTTTCGAGACGCCGAATGAAACCGCTCACCCTGGCCATCCTGGCGGTGCTGTCCGCCAGCGCCCACGCAGCCGACGATACCGCACCCGCCCCCCCCGCACCCGCCGACGGCAAGCCCGCCGCCGCGACGGGCGACTACCTGAAACCCACCACCTTCGACACCATCAAGGTGATCGGCCAGCGCCTGTTCCCGTACCAGGAAGGACTGATGCTGGACGAGCGCTACATCGACGAGCAGGCCAAGGGCAACGGCGACATCGGCACGCTGCTGCGGATCAATCCGAACGTGCAGTTCGACGATTCCCCCTGGACTTCGTCCAGCCGCATGGGCGAAATCCGGCCCGCGAACATCAGCATCAACGGCGGCCAGTACTACCAGAACCTGTTCCAGCTCGATGGCACCAGCTTCAACAACGACCTCGACCCCCAGGCCGACAATCCGCATGACCTGGCCAACATTCCCAGCGCCACCCAGGGCATCGCGCTGGACACCGAACTGATCGGCCAGCTCACCGTCTACGACAGCAACGTGCCCGCGGCCTTCGGCGGTTTCAGCGGCGGTGTGATAGATGCTGAAAGCCGCAAGGCCAAGGACGCGCTTGGCGGCAAGGTGTCGTTCCGCATGTCGCGCTCGGTCTGGAACGAGATGATCCTGCCGCAAGGCGAGGACCTGTCGCTTTCGGCAACGTATGCCAACCAGCCCGTGTACGACAAATACCGGCTGTCGGCGATGCTGGAGGGCCGTACCGGCAACGGCATAGGATGGATCGCCAATGTCATCCGCACCCGCTCCGACATCCCGCTGCGCGGATACTCGGCAGGCGCTGTCAGCGTCAGCGACGAACTGATCAAGGAACAGCGCCGCGAGAACACCAGCGCAAGCCTCCGGCTGGACTGGTCGGGCGACGGCATCGAGCTTTCGGGCAGCTTCACCCATGCGCCGACGGACGAGCGCTACTTCACCCAGAACGCCAAGAACTCTTACTTCGACCTGAAGCAGGGCGGCCCGGTCGGCAGCCTGCGCATGGGCCTGGAGGCTGGCCACTGGGATCTGGACCAGGTGCTGAGCTACAGCGACCTGGACAGCTCCCGCCGCGTGCAGAAAGGCATCGACTACTGGAAGGCCTGGGCGCGCTCGCCCGCGTACGATTGGGGCGTCAACAACAGCAGCTTCGAAGGCAACTGGGGCAACATCGACCAGCGCAACCGCACGCTCGGCTATTCGGCCACGTTCCAGCGCGACGCGCTGGCTTGGGGCGACAGCCGGCATGCATTGCAGCTTGGCCTGCAATACCGTGACCGCCTGGGCACCTACCATCGCCTGCAGGACCACTACAGCTTCCTCAGCCCTGGCCGGACCACTTCCTGCACCGACGCCAACGGCATGGTCGATACCGAAGCCTGCTCTCTCTCGCCCGTCTATACCAGCGTCAGCGGCACGGATGTCGGCAGGGTCGTCGCGGGCCAAGGGCAGTTCTTCCGCACGCGCAACATCTACAGCGCAGGCTATTTCGAGGTGAAGCTCAAGGAATGGAGCGTGTTCGCCGAGGACGACATCCGCTGGGGCCGCTGGAGCTTCCGCCCTGGCATCCGCATCGACGGCGACGACCTGATGGACAAGACGACCATAGCGCCGCGCTTCGCCATGTCGTGGGACGTGCTGGGCAACCAGGACACGCTGCTGACGGGTGGCGCCAACCGCTATTACGGGCGCAGCTTCTTCACCTACAAGTTGCGCGAAGGGCGCGAGAACCTGCAGACCACCTACACGCGCACCGCTCCCTCCCTGCTGTGGGTGCGCGGCCGTGGATATACCGCCAACAACCGCTTCGAGGCACTGGACATCCCGTACAGCGACGAACTCAACCTCGGCGTCAACCAGCGCTGGGCCGGCATGGACATCAACCTCAAGCACGTGCGCCGCGACGGGCGCGACGAAGTGCTGCGGCAACGCGTGCCGTCCAACGACGGGACCGGCTATTACTCCGCGTCCGTGTACGAATACGTCAACGCGGGACGCAGCCGCAGCGACACCAGCACGCTGAGCATCGGCCTGCAGCGCCCATGGGCATGGAAGGGCATGGAGACCCACCTGCAGTTCGCGTTCGACCATACCGAGGTGAAACGCAACTACGTGGACTACGAAAGCAGCTACACGGACAGCAGCTACAACCGGCTGGTGCGCTATGAAGGCCAGGTCATGCATGCCTACGACCTCCCGCAGGCCAGCTACAATCGCCCATGGACGGCCCGCCTCTCGACCCAGACGCGACTGCCCGCGGCAGGACTGCTGTGGAGCAACTTCCTGCGCTATCGCGCCGGCTTCACCGGATTCGCGGTCACCGGTGCCGAGGTCTACCAGGGCGAGACAATCGACGTGATCGAAAGCTACGATGCATCGCGCGCGTTCACCTGGGACACCACCCTGGAGTACAGCCTGGCCTTGCCGCGCGATCAGGAAGCCTACGTCCGCATAGAAGCGCAGAACGTGTTCAACCGGCGCAACCCGCTGACCGGATCGGCCAGCACGGTGGCCTATTACGAGCCCGGCCGCAGCTACTGGCTGGAAGTGGGCTACCGCTTCTAGCCCCGATACCTGGAGCCACGATGACCAAGCCGTCCTTCCTGCCCCATTGGCTGCTCTGGTGCCTGCCGGCCTTTCTGTCCGCGCAGATCGTGCTGATGCTGGCCTCGTCCGGCCCGGACAGCACCTGGCGCGGCGGTGGGTACACATTGCTGATGGCAGGAGGCGCCGGGGCGGCGGCATGCGCGGGCGGGTGGGCGCTGTGGCGACTGCGCGACTGGCCGCTCACGCTGCGCGGCTTCATCGCCCTCCTCCATGTGCCTCTACTTGCCGGTGCATTGTTGATGGCGGGTGCCTGAGCCATGCGAGCCCTGCTGTCGCGGACCCTGTTGCTGGCGCTGTTCCTGTCGCCCGCCGTCGTGCTGATCGGCACGACGGCGGCGCAGGCGCAGGCGGAGCGGGCCGCACCGCTTCCCACCCTCGCCGAATGCCGCCAGCGCATCGCGGTGAGCGCGCCGCAGATCGACATGCAGTGCCTGCGGCGCGTCTATGCGCTGCCCATCGGCGAATGGCCCGCGCCGACGGTCGACGACGGAGCCGTCTGGCAGGAACTGGCGCCGCTGCCCGACACGCCGCCGGTGCCCGCGGACAATCCGCAGACGCCGGAGAAGGTGGCGCTGGGCAAGAAGTTGTTCGAGGACCCGCGCCTGTCGCGCAGCGGCCAGATCGCCTGCGCCAGTTGCCACGACCGCCAACTGGGCTGGGGCGACGGGCGCAGCGTATCGTTCGGCCACGACCGCCAGGCCGGCAAGCGCAATGCGATGAACGTGTCGATGGCGGCCTTCTCCAGCCCGCTGTTCTGGGACGGCCGCGCGGCCACGCTGGAGGAACAGGCGCTGCATCCCATCCAGGATTCGGTGGAGATGGCGTTCACTGCCCGCGAGCTGGAACAGCGGCTCAACCGCAGCAAGGACTATCCGACCGAATTCCTGCGCGTGTTCGGCGAGAAACGGATCACCATGCCGCGCGTGGCCCAGGCCATCGCCGCCTACGAGCGCAGTCTGGTGCCGCGCTCCAGCCGCTTCGACCGCTTCCTCGAAGGCCGCCGCGACCTGCTGACCGACGAACAGCTATGGGGGCTGCATCTGTTCCGCACGCAGGCGCGCTGCATGAACTGCCACAGTGGGCCGGCGCTGACCGACAACCGCTTCCACAACCTGGGCCTGCACTTCTACGGCCGCGAGCGCGAGGACCTGGGCCGCTACCGGGTGACCGGCGACCCGGCCGACAGCGGCAAGTTCCGCACGCCTTCGCTGCGCAGCGTGGGCAGGACCGGTCCGTACATGCACAGCGGCGCCTTCATGGAACTGCGCGGCGTGGTGAACATGTACAACGCCGGCATGCCGCGGCCGCAACCGAAGGCCGGGCAGGAGGGCGACCCGCTGTTCCCGGCCACCGATCCGTTGCTCAAGCCGCTGGACCTGCACCGCAGCGAGCTGGAAGCGATCACCGAATTCCTGCGCACGCTGTGACGCGGCGGTGCGGCGCATGCCGCGGCACGGTCAGAACGCGTCGCTGCCCGGACGGATCTCCACGCCCATCACCGCGGCCAGTTGCTGCATGCCCTCGTCGTCGCGGCGCAGCGCCATCCAGCCGGCGCAGGCGTCGCCGCCGGTGTTCCAGTTCCACAGCGTGTAGCCGTGCTCGCGCAGGCGGTCGTAAGCGGTGGCCATCAGCGCGGACACGTCGGTGCCGTCCAGGAAATCCTCGTCGTCCGGATCCCCGCCCCAGTCGATGTCCAGCGCATAGCGCGCGGCCAACTGGTCGATGCAATCGATGAAGGTGGCGGTGTCCTGCCCGTCCACGTAGAAGCCGGAGGTCCAGTCGATGGCGTCCTTCAGCGTCCACAGCACCCGCTCGGGGTCGTCGCCCTGCTCGCCGGCGGCGTCGCGGTAGGCGGCGAACTGGCGCAGCGCGGTTTCCTCGTCGCCGGGATTGATCAGCACCAGCAGGTTCCACACCAGCGCCTCGGTGTCGTCCAGGTCCATGTCGTCTTCGTCGTCGAAGGCGTGGCGGAAGTTGTCGTCGGGATCGAAGTCGGTATCGGGCGGGCACATGGTGGCGGAGGTGCGGCGATGGACGCACAGGATGCCCCGGCGGGGGGCGGGCGGGAAGCGGCGGGGTGCCAGAGGCCAGGGATCGGGACCGGGCAGCAGGAATCTGGGACCAACTGACTACGAGAAGACCCCTTGCACTCTGCGAACCGCGCCATGATTGCGTTCTGGCAGAGCGGAAAGGCTTTGCAGCGTCCCGAACATCTCGCGCGGGGCGCCATCGCACCGTCGGAAGAGACGACGGCCGTCCGCTCCGACGGGACCTTCCGGCCCGGCCGGCCCCGGCTCGGGCACCGCCGCCCCCGGCATGGCCGGGAGCGGCGGTGCCCGGCTCCCTTGCCTGGCAGGCGGGGCGCTTCGGTTATCCTTTCCCATCCGCCCAGCCCGTCCCGCACGACCATGACCGACACGCCGCCCGACCGCCTGGCCTCCGACCCGCGCAGCCCGTTCTACGACGCCGACGTGATCGACCGCGGCGTGGGCATCCGCTTCAACGGCGTGGAGCGAGACAACGTGGAGGAATACTGCATCAGCGAAGGCTGGGTGCGGGTGCCGGTGGGCAAGTCCAAGGACCGCCGCGGCAATCCGATGACCCTCAAGGTCAAGGGCAGCGTGGAAGCGTACTTCCGCTCTCCCACCGCCAACTGACCGCCGGCGCCCCGTGCCGCACGCGCGTGGCACAATCCGGCCCTGCCCGCACGGCGCCGGAGGATGCATGAAGTTCCTGCTGATGGTGTACACCGACGACGGACTGCTGGAAGCGCTGCCCGACGGCGCGTTCGACCGGATGATGCGCGGCTGCATCCAGCATGCCGACGAATTGAAGGCGCAGGGCACGCTGATCGAATCGCAGCAACTGGAACACGGCAGCGCCGCGCGCACCGTGCGCGTGCGCAACGGCAGGACCAGCGTCGTCGACGGCCCTTTCGCCGAGACCAAGGAAATCCTCGGCGGCTACAACCTGATCGAGGCCGACAGCCTCGAGGAAGCGGTGAAGATCGCGCAGGAATTCCCCTGGGTCGGCACCGGCAGCATCGAGGTGCGCCCGGTGCGCGACTTCGAAGCGGTGCGCCGGCGCGTGGGCGCCTGAAGCGGCACGGCGCAGTCGGGCACCGTCGCAGGGCGAGCGGCTCGCCGCCGGCGTCACCCTCCTGACCGCGCATCGAGTTCAGCCGCCAGCCGCGCTTCCTGCTCGCGCAGTTCCGGCGTCATGGCCTCGCCGAAATCCTCGGCCTCGAACACCGGGCGCAACTCGATTTCCGCACCGCCGTCGAACGGTGCGCGCTTGATCCATTCGACGGCTTCGTCGAGGTTGCGTACCTGCCACAGCCAGAAACCGGCGATCAGTTCCTTGCTCTCGGCGAAGGGGCCGTCGACGACGCTGCGTCGCCTGCCGTCGAAGCGCACGCGCACGCCGCGCGAGGATGGATGCAGGCCCTCGCCCGCAAGCATGACGCCGGCCTTCACCAGCGCTTCGTTGAACCGGCCCATCTCCGCCAGCAGCCCGGTGTCCGGCATCACGCCGGCTTCGGACTCGGGGCTGGCCTTCACGATGACCATGACTTTCATGGCGCTCTCCCGCATGCGCGCCGGACGTTCCGGCCGCTTCCGTGGAGACGACGAACGCGCACAGCGCGGATCGACACGCCACGGAGAATCGCGTGGCGGCGACGCCTCGCGGGGCCGGGCGCCGCCTAGGGCAGGCGCAGCTTCAGTTCGCTGCGCCCCTGCGCCTCGTTGCCGCTGGCGTCGCGGGCGGTGATGCGCAGCCGGTAGTCACCGGGCGGCAGTTCGCCGACACGCCATGCGCCTTCGCTCCAGGCGCCGTCGCGCACGGTGTTGGTGACGCTGTAGCGGAAGCGGGTGACCGCACTGCCGTGCACGGTGATGCCACTGCCGGGTGCATAGGCGACCTGCACCGCATCGTCGGACGGCAGGCGCTGGAAGTCGATGGTCATGCGCGGCACCTCGAAGCCGGCGACTGGCGTGCCGTCGTCGTGCAGTACCTGGTAGCCCAGCGCGTACAGGCCCAGGCGCCGCCGCGGCAAGTTGCGGTCCACCTGGTCCCAGGCGTCCACCACGATGCGCACGCCCACCAGGTCGCGCGGCACCACCACGCGCCCGTCCTGCTTCCGGTCGATGGGCTGGTCCAGCGTGTCGAACAGCGCCACTTCGTCGATGCGTGGCGCGTGGGTGTCGCTGAAGCCGGTGAAGCCCAGCGCAATGGCGTTGCGCTCGTAGCCCGACGGCCCGATCGACAGGTGCACGTGGGCCATGCGGTTGACGGTGCCCAGCGCGTCGCCCGCGGCGAAGCGCGTGCCGCGGCGCACGCGGATGCGGCTGGGGTCGCCGCTGGCGTCGCGCAGTAGCTGGAAACGCGCCGCATCCAGCAATTCGCCGCGCGGCGTGCGCCCCACCCGCATGTGGATGTAGTCCAGCGGCCCCAGCGACAGGCCCTCGCTCAGGCCATCGTAGTTCCAGGCCGCGGTCGGGCTGGCGATCTTGCCGTCGGCGATGGCCAGCACGGTCTGACCGACATCGCCGCGGATGTCCAGGCCGCCGTGCAGGTGGTGGCGGCTCTCGCCGCTGTAGTCGCCGCGCACTTCACCCAGCGTGCCGACGACTTCGTGCCAGCCGTCCTGCGGCGCCAGCGGCCAGCGGCCCGCGGTGGCGGGCAGCGGATCGTCCTTCGACGGCCCGATCGGCGACGGCGACGGAAGCGCGCCCGGCGCCAGCGCGGCGATGCGGTGCACGCGATGGCTGCCCGCATCGGTGAGGTGCACGTCGCCGCCCGCGTCCACCGCCAGGCCGGCGGTGCGCGACAGCCGCTGCCCGGGAACGTGCCCGGCCAGCGCATGCCAGCGGCCGTCGCGCATCACCTGCACCACTCGCCCGGTATGCAGCTCGCCGACGTAGAGATGGCCGTCGCGCGTCAGCGCCAGGCTCAGCGGGCGGCGCGGACCGGCCTGCTCCAGCGAGTCCGGCGCGACCGCCAGCGTGGCGACCACGCCCTGCGGATCGATGCGGCGGATGGCGTCGTTGCGCAGGTCGGCCACCCAGGCCACGCCGGTCGCGTCCACCGCCACGCCGGTGGGCGTGTCGAAGCGCGCCTCACTGCCGGTGCCGTCGAAGAAACCAGGAACGCCGCCGCCCGCAAGCGTGGCGACCTGCCCGTCGCGCGAAATCACCCGGATGCGGTCGTTGTAGGTATCGGCCACGAATATCCGCCCGCTGCGGTCCACCGCCACGCCGACCGGCCCGTCGAACTGCGCCTGTGCGGCCGGGCCGTCGCGGTAGCCCGGTTCGCCGGTGCCCGCCACGGTGGTCACCACGCCCTGCGGCGTGACCTTGCGGATCGCATGGTTGCCGGTGTCGGCGACGTACAGGTTGCCTTCGTCGTCGCGCGCCAGCCCCGAGGGCGTATGGAACGCGGCTGCGCCGCCGATGCCGTCGGCGAAGCCTTCGCGCCCGCCCGCCAGCGTGTCGACCGTGCCGTCCGCGGCGATGCGGCGGATGCGGTTGTTGTCGCCCGCGTCGGCCACGTAGCGCGTGCCGTCCTCCATCGCCACGATGCCCCAGGGATCGTCGAAGCGCGCCTGCGCCCCGGCGCCTTCGCGCAGGCCGCGCACGCCGTCGCCGGCCGCCAGCGACACCTGCCCCTGCCAGCCGAACGGCGTGGCCGGCGGCCCCGCATCCGCCGCGGGCGCGGGCAGGCGCGGCGCGACCAGGAACGTGGCGGCGAGGGCCAGGGCGGTCAGCACGACCACCAGCCAGATCCATGCCTTGCGGCTCATCGGGTCCTTTCAACGATCCAGGGAAACAGGTCCCGCACGATAGACATTCGCTGCGCGGAGGGAAAGCGCCTTGCGCCACTTGCACTGCGTTCCATGCCCTGCGGTGCGTGATGTGCGGTGTGCTGTTGTGGCGTGCGTTTTTCGACATGCGGCACGGCATGTACACGGTGCACGGTGCACGGGCTGAAGTGCACTGCCGACAGGCACCGGCCACGCACCCTGGCAGCAGCGAGCGCAGGAACACCACCGCGTTGCCCATCGTCGCCAGGCCGGCATGGAAATGGTGTTTCGCATCCCGGGTATCCACCGGAATCCGGCGAATACGACAGGCCGCATGCCCCGCGCAGCCGATGCAAGGCGCGAGGCATTCCCTGCCGCGATCACGCCCTCTTCAGGCTTGCCCGCGCGCCATCGCCAGCAACCGGGCGACGGTGTTGAGGTTGCGGGCGGTGCCGGCCTCGGCCGCGGGCAGGCGCAGCTTCGACTCGCGTATGCCGTCGCCGTAGTGGATATAGATCTCGCGCTCGCCCAGGGCGATGCCTTCGCCGTTGCGGTGGCGGACATGGGCCAGCGCGTCGTCCGGCGGCGGGTGGTCGAGGAACACGATGACCGCGCGGTTGGGCGCGGCATCGGCGAAGGGATTGGCCGCCAGCGCGCGCGCCAGTTCGTCGGCGCTGCGCACGGCCACACCGACCGGCCTGCCGGCGTAGGCCGCCAGCGCCCGTTCCAGCGCCGCCTTCACCTGTGCCGGGGGCGCGGGACTGGACAGCACCACGTTGCCGCTGGCGATGTAGGTGCGCACCTCGCCGAAACCGCAGCCTTCGCACAGGGCCTTCAGTTCGGCCATCGGCAGCTTGCCGGTGCCGCCGACGTTGACCGCGCGCAGCAGGGCGACGTGGATCATGCGCGGGCGCCCGGGGTCTTTGCCGTGTCCATGCCCGCCGCTTCGCCGCTCAGAGGGGGGTGGCGGGCTTGAACGGCGAATCCGGCACCATCGGACGCAAGGGCTCTTCGCCGCCGGTGGTAGCCGCGCGAATTCCGGCGAGCGCAGCGCCTGCTCGCGCGCTGCGCGCCGCACCCGATGCGATCCATTCCTTCACGGCCATCCCTCCTGCGGCGGTGCGCCGAGGATAGCCGGAACGCCCGCTCCTCAACGCGCCGGCAGCGGGTCTTCCTTGTAGATGGCCACGTGCGGCACGCCGTCGGCGCCGATCCAGCCGCGGTACATGCCTTCGGTGTTGAACGGGAAGGCGAGGCTGCCGTCGGCGCCCAGCGCGATCGCGCCACCGTCGCCGCCGGCCTTGGGGATGTCGCGGTTGATCACGGCGTCGGCCGCGCGCGCGATGCCCTGCCCGGACAGCCGCACGCGCGCGCAGATCTCGTGCGCGGCGGCGGCGCGGATGTAGTACTCGCCCCAGCCGGTGCCGGACACCGCGCAGCGGTCGTCGGCCCAGGTGCCGGCGCCGATGATCGGCGAGTCGCCCACGCGGCCGTAACGCTTGTTGGTCATGCCGCCGGTGGACGTGCCCGCAGCCAGCTTGCCTTGCGCGTCCAGCGCCAGCGCGCCGACCGTGCCGAAGTAGGCCTTGCCGGGCAGTTCCAGCGGCCGGTTGGACGCCTGCTCCTGCGCTTCTTCCTTCAACGCCTTCTGCAGTTGCTGCCAGCGCTTCTCGGTGCGGAAGTACGACGGATCGACCAGGGCGATGCCCTGCTCCTTGGCGAACGCCTCGGCGCCGCCGCCGACCATCATCACGTGGCGCGACTTGTCCATCACCGCGCGCGCCAGCGTGATCGGGTTGCGGACCCGGTGCACGCCGGCCACCGCGCCGGCCTTGCCGGTGGCGCCGTCCATGATCGAGGAATCCAGTTCGTTGCGGCCGTCGTGGGTGAACACCGCGCCGCGGCCGGCGTTGAACTGCGGCGCGTCCTCCAGCACGGTGATCGCGGCGGCCACCGCGTCCAGCGCCGGCTTGCCGGCCTTGAGCTGCGCGTGGCCGGCGCGCAGCGCGGCCTCCAGTGCCTTGCGCGCCTCGGCCTCGTCGGTCGGCGTCATGTCGGCGCGCTCCACGCCCGCGCCGCCGTGGATCACCAGCACCGGCGAATCCAGCGCCACCAGCACGCCGCGGCGCACGGCGAAGGCGCGCTCGAACGACGGCCTGTCCACGCGGCCGTCCGGCAGGTGCAGCACGGAGTCCACGCCGGCGCCGACGGCCTCGATGCGCTCCTCCTCCATCGGGTGGTCTTCCTGCTGCGGCGACAGCCCGCCGCGCACCACGATGGCGCCGGCGCCCGGCGCGGTCGCGTAGACGCGCGCGCTGCCGTCGCCTTCCACCGCCACCGCGGCGTCCTCGTCCACGCCCAGCCCCAGCAGCGACCGCCCGGCCAGCGCCTCGGCCTTGGCGACGAAGGCGACCAGGCGCCCCAGGCGGTTGCGTTCGCTGAAGTGGGTGTCGGTGACCACGCCCTTGAGCTGCGGGATGTGCAGGAAGTCGGTCTCGATGGTGTTGTCCGCGCCGAGCGGATCGGCCAGCGCGTGCGGGCTGATCTGGCTGCCGCCGACCATCGCGCCGTACAGGTATTCGCCCAGCATGGCCAGGCCGGCGCTGGTGCCGCCCAGCGGCTTGCCGGCGCGCACGTGCGCGTCCAGCGCCTCGGCCACCGGGGTGCCGCGCCAGTAGCGCACGTAGCGCGACTGGTCGCCGCCGGCGATGAAGATGCCGTCGGCGCGCTTCAGCGCGCGCAGGATGGCCGGGTCGCTGGCGGCCTCGCGGTCCTTGAACACGAAGGTCTCCACCGAGGCGATGCCGCCGACCTCGTTGAAGAACTCCTCGCCGATCTCCCCGCCCAGCGAAGCGCGCAGCACCACGATGTGGCCGTTGCCGGCCTTCTTCATGAACCAGTGCAGGGCGTCGAAGTTGCGGTCGCCGCCGCCCATCAGCAGCAGCCCGGGCTGTACGCGGCCGGGCGTCTTGGCAGCGGTGTTGCCGAGCAGGTGATGGCCGTAGTCCGCCGCCTGCGCGGGCAAGGCCAGGGCCAGGGCCAGCGCGCACCATGCACCGCGCCGCAACGCACCGAAGACAGACACCATGCCGCCACTCCCGTGATCCGTAAGGTGGCGGCAGGATGCCACGCACCGGTCCCTGTGTAGACGAACCGGCGCGCGCTTCCCCCCATGCCCGCGCGCCGGCCGATGGGCTAGAGTGCGGCCATGCCCACCGATTTCGACGCTTGGTTCGTCCGCGAGATCCTCGCCCACGAGCGCGCGCTGGCGCAGTTCCTGCAACGCTCGTGGCCGCACCGCGACGAACTGCACGACCTGCGCCAGGAGACCTACGCGCGCGTGTACGAAGCGGCCACGCGCGCGCTGCCGACGTCGCCCAAGGCCTTCCTGTTCGCCACCGCCCGCCACCTGATGACCGACCGCCTGCGCCGCAGCCGGGTGGTGTCGATCGAGCCGGTGGGTGATTTCGAGTCCTCGAACGTCTACCTGATCGACGAGGTGTCGCCCGAACGCTGGCTGGGCACCCGCCAGGCGCTCAAGCGGCTGGTCGAGGCGCTGGACCGCCTGCCCGACCGCTGCCGCGAGGTGGTGTGGCTGCGCCGGGTGGAGGAACTGCCGCAGAAGGACGTCGCCCGCCGCCTGGGCATCAGCGAGAAGACCGTGGAAAAACATCTGGCCAAGGGGATGCGCCTGATCGCCGACTGCCTGTACGGCGGCGATGCCGCGCCCGTGGCCGGGCGGCCGCGGCACCCGGGACCGGTCACGGACGAGGACGACGGGCATGGCCGACAGCAGGCGGATTGAACAGGCGGCCGCCGACTGGCTGGCGCGCCGCGAGGCCGGCGACGGCGGGCCGGGCGAACGCGAGGCGCTGGACGCCTGGCTGGCCGAGGACACCGCGCACCGCGTGGCCTTCCTGCGCCTGGAGGCGGCCTGGCAGCAGGCCGGGCGCCTGCAGGCGCTGGCCGCCGGCCTGCCCGCGGGCAAGGTGCCGCCGCGCGGGCACTGGCCCACGGCCGCCGCAACTGCGCCGGCCGCCACGCCCCTCGGTCCACCGGACCTGAGCGGGCTGGACTTCGCCGCCCGCCGCCATGCCCCGCCGCCGCCGCGCTGGCGGCATGCGCTGGCGGGAGCGCTGGCGGTCGTCGCGCTGGGCTCGGCCGCCGCCTGGAGCGGCTGGCAGCTCACCGGCCGCCACCAGGCCCACTATGCCAGCGGCATCGGCCAGGTCCGGACCCAGGCGCTGGCCGACGGCTCCACCGCCACGCTCAGCAGCGACAGCGAACTGGACGTCTCGATCACCCGCGGCGAGCGCCACATCGCCCTGCGTCGCGGCGAAGCCTTCTTCGACGTGGCCCACGACCCGGGCCGCCCCTTCGTGGTGGAGGCCGAGGGTCGCCGGGTGGCGGCGGTGGGCACGCGCTTCTCGGTGCGGCGCGACCCGGCCGGCCTGCGGGTGGTGGTGACCGAGGGCAAGGTGCGCCTGGAAAGCCGCCCCGGCGCGGACGGCCGCGCCCTGCCGGTGGCGCTGCTGCCGGCCGGCAGCGTGGCCACCGCCGGCCGCGGCGGCGTGCTGGTACGCTCGCTGCCGGTGGAGGAAGCCGAGCGCTACCTGGAATGGCGGGACGGCTACCTGACCTTCGAGGACACCTCGCTGGCCGACGCCGCCGCCGAATTCAACCGCTTCAACACGCGCCGGCTGGAAGTGGCCGATGCAGCCACGGCCGAACTGCGCATCGGCGGCAACTTCCGCTGGTCCAAC
Organism: uncultured Pseudoxanthomonas sp.; assembly: GCA_937975725.1. Taxonomy (GTDB): domain Bacteria; phylum Pseudomonadota; class Gammaproteobacteria; order Xanthomonadales; family Xanthomonadaceae; genus Pseudoxanthomonas_A. The sequence continues at coordinate 54,722 of CALJUL010000067.1, forward strand.
GCGGAAGGCTTCGTGGGCCTGCTGGAACAGGGGTTCCCGGTACGCGCCGAACGCCACCCGGACCGGATCGTGCTGCATTCCCAGTAGGCCGGACCCCCGACCAAGGTCATGGGGGGATTCGGCCGGCTCGTTCGTCCTGACAATCCAGAAGGCGCCATTCCGAGCGCCACGGGGAGATGACCATGCGGAAGCCCTTGCGAGTCCTGTTGTTGAGCCTGGCCTGTTCGACCGCGTTGGCGGCGCAGGCGCAGGCCGCCCCCGCCCGGATCGACGTGCCGGCCGGCGACCTGGCCAGCGCGCTGAACACCCTGGCCAAACAGTCCGGTACCCAGCTCGTCTACCGTGCCGACCAGCTCAAGGGCCGCCGCACCGCCGGCGTGCAGGGCGCGGCCTCGACCGACCAGGCGCTGGACCGCCTGCTCCAGGGCAGCGGCTTCGCCGCCAAGCGCGATGCCTCCAGCGGTGCGGTGCTGATCGTCCGCGCCGACGCCGCCCCGCGCCAGGCCCCCGCCCCGCGCCCGGCGCCCCAGGACACCCCGCCCGGCGGCGGCTCGGCCCAGGCCCAGGAACCGGTCACCCAGATGGAAACCCTCCAGGTCACCGGCTCGCGCATCCCGCGCGCCCAGATCGAGGGACCGGCGCCGATCACCGTGATCACCGCCGAACAGATCCAGACCGCCGGCCTGACGTCCGTCCCCGACCTGCTGCGCTCGCTCAGCCAGAACAGCGGCAGCGTCTACGGCCAGCAGAACACCACCAATGCGCAGTCCACGCCCGGCGCGCAGGCAGTCGACCTGCGCGGCCTCGGCCCCAACCACACCCTGGTGCTGATCAACGGCCGCCGCATCGCCGATTTCCCGCTGCCGCTGAACAGCCGCAGCAACTTCACCGACATCGGCAACATCCCGCTGGGCATGATCGAGCGCGTCGAAGTGCTGACCGGCAGCGCCTCGGCCGTCTACGGCTCGGACGCGATGGCCGGCGTGATCAACTTCATCCTCAAGAAATCCACCGACGGCACGATCATCGACTACCGCTACGGCGACACCGAGCGCGGCGGCGGCGAATCGCACCGGCTGTCGCTGACCACCGGCTTCGAGCGCGGCGACTTCAGCGGCATCGTCGGCCTGGAACTGCTGGACAAGCAACCGCTGTGGGGCACCGACCGCAGCGTCCAGGACTCGACGCTCGACGCGCCCACTTCGCGCCGGCGACTGCCCCGCCTCGTCGCCCAGCGCTACGACTGGGACGACGACGTCAACATCGGCCCGGCCGACGACTGCGCGGCGATGTCCGGCTTGAACGACGGCACCACCCTGCTGTCCGAAGACCGCTGGGGCGAACCGTTGTGCGGCAGCGAGCGCGCCATCGCCTACCGCACCATCCAGAACCAGCGCAAGGGCGCCAACCTCTACGGTGCGTTCGAATACCGCTTCTCGGACAGCCTGTCCTGGTTCGCGGACTTCCAGGCGGGCCGGCAGACGGTCAAGCTGCTGACCGGCACCAACGGCAACGACGTGGCCAGCGACCACATGGGCTGGCAGTTCCACGATCCGAACTCGACCGACAACAACGACAAGATCTTCTACAACGCCGGCACCGGCCACTACGAGATCTGGTCACGCCAGTTCGCGCCGGAGGAAGTGGGCGGCCTCGAGAACCGCATGAACAGCACCACCCAGAAGACCCTGGGGGTGACCACCGGCTTCAACGGCTCGTTCGGCGAGGGCTGGAACTGGGAAGCGGCCTACAACCACTCCGAGTACAAGGCCGTGGTGAAGATGCCGCGCATCAAGGCCGACGTCGCCAACCGCTTCTTCCTGGGCGAGCAACTCGGCTACGACGCCGATGGATACGCGATCTTCAACCCGGACCCGGATCGCCTGTTCACGCCGGTGACGCCGGCGCAATTCGCCACCTTCGGGGTGATGTCTACCTGGCATCCCGTCGCCAAGAACGACAACCTCAGCTTCACCGCCAACACGTCCTCGCTGTTCTCGCTGCCGGCCGGCGACGTCGGCTTCGCCGGCGCCATCGAATACGGCGAGCAGTCCTATCGCATCAATCCCGACCCGCTCGCCCTGACCGACGACGCCTACTACGGTCCGCGCTACGGCGACGGCCGCGGCAGCCGCGACCACTGGAGCGCGGCGGGCGAATTGCGCCTGCCGTTGCTGGACTCGCTGCAGGCCAGCGCGGCCGGCCGCTACGACCGCTACAGCTACGGCGGCAGGAATCCCGGCAAGTTCACCTACAGCCTGGGCCTGGAGTGGCGTCCTGTCGACACCCTGCTGATCCGCGGCTCCTACGGCACCGGCTTCCGCGCGCCGGACATGCACTACCTGTTCGCCGGCGCCGACTACTACCGCACGGCCTCGACCGACTACTACCAGTGCCGGTCCGAGAACCCGGATGCCTCCGACGGCGGCTGCTACGACTGGGACTACGGCAATTACGACGCGAACACGATGGACGTCTACGCCGGCAACATGCAACTGGACGAGGAAACCAGCAAGTCGTTCACCGCGGGCTTCGTGTGGTCGCCGACGCCCAATTTCGACCTGGCGGTGGACTACTACCGGATCCGCATCGCCAACCAGGTGCAGGCGCAGAGCCGCGAGCAGTTGCGCATCGCCGAAGCCAACTGCCGCCTCGGGGTGACCGACACCGGCGCGTCCGTCGACATCAATTCGCCGACCTGCGTGGACGCGCTGGCCCGCGTGATCCGCGCAGACCCCAACGATCCGCTCAGCACCATCACCAGCGTCCACTTCGCTCCGATCAACATCGCGAACGAGGAAACGTCGGGCATCGACGTGACCGCGAACTACCGCCTGCAGACCACCGCCGGCGACTTCCGCTTCAGCGGCAACTACACCTGGGCGCACAAGCACACCCGCCAGCAGTACCCGGGCGACCCGGAAGAGGACATGCTGGACGTCGGCTTCAGCGCCACCACCCTGCCGCGCGTCAAGAGCAACCTCAGCGCGAGCTGGGACAAGGGCGCGTGGGGCGCCGGCCTGTTCGGCAACTACGTGGGCCGCGTCGCCAACTACGCCAACGACGCCTGGACGCCGGCCACCTGGCGCTTCAACGCAAGCGCGCGCTACGACATCAACGACCATCTGCGCTTGTCGCTGACCGTCAACAACCTGCTCGACAAGATGCCGCCCAAGGACGCGACCTGGGCCAACTATCCGTACTACGACACGTCCTGGTTCGATTCCTTCGGCCGCAGCTACTACGTGCAGATCACCTGGAAACTGGGGGGCGGGGCGCTGTAAGCCCGCCGTCCCGACGGCAACGGAGAACCCGCCTCACGGCGGGTTTTCCTTTTTGGCCACACCGTTTTGGTCACACCGTCCCGCGGTTCTTGCCGATCCACGGCCGGTACCACGCGCGGATCGCGGCCATGTCGGCCTCGGCATCGCCGGTGGGGTAGTACACCTCGCCGATGCCGATGATCTTCTCGGGGTAGTGGAAGTAGGCCATCAGGATGGGCACCTGCGCCTGCTGGGCGATCTTCAGGAAGCCGCCCTTCCACTTGTCCACGCGCTTGCGCGTGCCCTCGGGAGTGAGCGCGAACCACATCTTCTCGGAGTTGCGGATCATCCGCACCGCCTGTTCCACCGTGCCCTGCGGCGAGCTGCGGTCCACCGGCACCACGCCCAGCTTGCGCAGCAGCGGCGACAGCGGCCACCAGAACAGTTGCGCCTTGCCCAGCACGCGCACCTGGAAGCCCATCGCGATCTTCGCCGCCATGCCCCAGATGCCGTCCCAGTTGGACGAATGCGGCGCCACGATCATCACCAGCTTGGGGATGTCCGGCAGCGTGCCCACGATCCTCCAGCCGAAGATGCGCAGGAAGGTGCGGCCCAGCCAGCGGGTGAAGCGGTTGGGCGGTACCTGCGGCATGCCGGGCGGGATGCGCGGGATCATCTGGTCGCTCAAGCGTCTACTCCCAATGGCTCTTCTGCGAACGGCCGCGCTTGACCTGGCTGCGCTCGCGCTTGGCGTCCAGCCGGCGCGCCTTGGCCGCGCGCGAGGGCTTGGTGGCGATGCGCTTCTTCGGCACCGTCAGCGCCGCGGCGACGATCGCCGCCAGCCGTTCGCGCGCGTCCTGGCGGTTGCGGTCCTGGGTGCGGAAGCGCTGCGCCTCGATCACCAGCACGCCCTCGTCGGTGAGGCGGCGGTCGCGCTTGGCCAGCAGGCGCGCGCGCACGGCGTCGGGCAGCGACGGCGAGTTGGCCACGTCGAAGCGCAGCTCCACCGCCGTGGACACCTTGTTGACGTTCTGGCCGCCGGCGCCGCTGGCACGCACGAAGCGCTCGACCAGTTCGTCTTCCGGAATCGACAGCGTCGGCGTGATCTCGATGGCCGTATTCCCCATGGGTGGATTGTAGACAGGATGCGCGGCCGTTCGCAGCCGACCGCCGCCGGATCGTGGCCAGTTAACGCCAGATTTACCCGCCGGCAGGCACCCTGTGCCCCCGTTCCCGCCGCATGTCCCGCATGAGCCATCCGTCGAACGCGCTGCGCCGCCTCGCCCTGACCCTGCTGCTCGCCCTGCCGTCCGCGGCCGCGCTGGCCGCCGAGCCCACCGACGCGGACATCGATCGATTGCTCCAGGCGTCGCGCGCCGAGAGCCTGCTGGCGGGCGTGGTGCCGCAGATGGAGGCGGTGCAGCAGCAGGAATTCGAAAAGCACTTCGCCGGCAAGGAACTGACCGGCGAGCAGAAGGCCGAAGTCGCCCGCATCCAGGCCAAGACCAGCGAGATCCTGCGCCGCGCGCTGTCGTGGGAGGAGATGCGGCCGATCTACCTGGACGTCTACAAGAAGACCTACACCCGCGAGGACGTGCGCGCGATCATCAAGTTCTACGAGAGCCCGGCCGGCCAGCGCATGCTCGACAAGAACCCCGCGCTGATGCAGAACATCATGGCCGCCGTGCAGCAGAAGATGGGCCCGATGCTGGAAGAACTGCAGGCCGAGATCCGCAACATCCCCAC
>CALJUL010000068.1 GCA_937975725.1 uncultured Pseudoxanthomonas sp.
ACAGCGACCAGAACGGCGTGACCAGCGCGAACACGATCAGGATGCGCAGCACCGAGCGCACGCCCTCGATGGCCTCGCCCGGGTGCTGCCGGCGCGCCCGCCCCAGTTGCAGCGACGTACCGAAGCCGACGCCGGCGATCACCGCGCCCAGCGCCAGACATGCGGTGATGACGAAGCCCCACGCCTCCGGCCACAGCGCGACGCCGGCGAACTTCAGCCCCCACAGCAGCAGCATCGCGGCGCCGCCGACCACGCCGACCGCCGCGACGATCGTGCCCAGGCCAAGGCCGTTGCCCAGCAACGCGCTGCGCACGATGGCGAGGAAGGCGTCCGGATCGGTGCCGCGCGAAGGCGGCACGTTGACGTACTTGCGCCGTCCGGCCCAGAAGATCACCGTCGCGATGAACATCAGGATGCCCGGGATGCCGAACGCCCACGCCGGCCCCCAACTGCGCAGCACCAGCGGCATCAACAGCGAGGCGAAGAACGAGCCGAAGTTGATGATCCAGTAGAAGGCGTCGAAGACGGCCTTGGCCTTGTGCTTGTTGGTCTGGTCGAACTGGTCGCCGCAAAACGTCACCACCAGCGGCTTGATGCCGCCCGAACCCAGCGCGATCAGGAACAGCCCGGTGTAGAAGCCGGTGGCGTGGCTCTCGAACAGCGCCAGGCATGCATGGCCCGCGCAATAGATCAGCGAGAACCACAGCACCGTGTTGTACTTGCCGAAGTAGCGGTCCGACAGCCAGCCGCCCAGCAGCGGGAAGAAATAGACGCCGATGACGAAGCTGTGGAACAGGTCCTTGGCCGCGCCTTCGCGCGCGGACTGGTCGGGCAGATAGGCCAACAACACCGAACTGATCAGGAACGGCACCAGGATGTTGCGCATCCCGTAGAAGCTGAACCGCTCGCATGCCTCGTTGCCGATGATGAAGGGGATCTGGCGGGGCATGCGGCCCTGGCCGGCTTCTGCTGTCGTGCTCATCCGATCTTCCGGTACCAAAACCGGTGCAGGTTACCGCATGCGTCCCGCCGGGGTCGAACCGCGCGTTCAGGCCGTCGAGGGCTGGGCGCGACCGCATCCGGCAGGCATCATGCCCGCTCGCCCGCCACCGGATGCCACGATGCCGCGAACGCTCCTCGCCGCCCTGCTGTTCCTGTCCGCCGCGCCGGCCCTGGCGCAGGCGCCGCTGACCACCGTCTCCGAACACTCCGGCTTCGTGGAGACCGGGCGCTACGAGGAAGTGGTCGCCCTGTGCGACGCCTTCGCCCGCCAGTACCCGAAGGCCGTGCGCTGCACCGGCTTCGGCACCACTCCGGAAGGCCGGCCGATGAAAGCGCTGGTGGTGTCCACCAGCGGCGCGCTGACGCCTGAGCAGGCGCAGCGGCGCGGCCTGCCCGTGGTGCTGATCCAGGGCGGCATCCACGCCGGCGAGATCGACGGCAAGGACGCGGGCTTCCTGGCCCTGCGCGAAGCGCTGGAAGGCAAGGCCGCGGCCGGTGCGCTGGACAAATTGGTTTGGGTGTTCGTGCCGGTGTTCAACATCGACGGCCACGAGCGCTTCGGCGCCTGGAACCGCCCCAACCAGCGCGGCCCGAAGGAGATGGGCTGGCGCACCACCGCGCAGAACCTCAACCTCAACCGCGACTATGTGAAGGCCGATGCGCCGGAGATGCGCGCCCTGCTGCACCTGGTCCAGCGCTGGGACCCGCTGGTGGCGGTGGACCTGCACGCCACCGACGGCGCCCAGTTCGAGCACGACATCTCCATCCAGGTCGAGCCCGTGCACGCCGGCGACGCCGGCCTGCGCGACGCCGGGCGCGCACTGCGCGGCGCGGTGATCGACGACCTGGCCCGGCAGGGCTCGCTGCCCCTGCCCTACTACCCGTCCTTCGTCGTCAACGACGATCCCGCCTCCGGCTTCGAGGACAGCGTGCCGCCGCCGCGCTTCTCCCACGGCTACTACCTGCTGCGCAACCGCATCGGCATGCTGGTGGAAACGCATTCGTGGAAGGAATACCCGGTGCGGGTGAAGATCACCCGCAACACCATCGTCTCGGTGCTGGAACAGGTGGCGCAGCACGGCGGTGACTGGCTGGCCGCGGCCCGGCGCGCCGATGCCGATGCCGCGCAGCTCGGCGGTCGCGCCGAACCGCTGAGCTACGCCGCCACCGCGAACGCGCGCACCGTCGAGTTCCGCGGCTATGCCTACACGCGCACGCCCTCCGAGGTGTCCGGTGCGCTGATGACGCGCTACGACGAAACCACGCCGCAGGTGTGGAAGGTGCCGCTGAAGGACGACGTCCAGCCTGCGCTGGTCGTCCAGGCGCCGGCGGCCGGCTACCTGGTGCCCGCCGCGCACGCCGGCTGGGTGGCCGAGGTGCTCAAGGTCCATGGCATCGACTACCGCCTGCTCGGCAAGCCGTGGCGCGGCTCGGCGCAGGTCTTCCGCGCCGATGCCGCCCGCTTCGGCGCCGCCTCGGTCGAAGGCCACCAGCGGGTGACGCTGGAAGGCCGCTGGCGCGACGAAACCCGCGAGGCCGCGGCCGGCTCGCTGTTCGTGCCCATCGCGCAGGCCAGGTCGCGGCTGGTGATGGCCCTGCTGGAACCGCAGGCGCCGGATGCGCTGGCCGGCTGGGGGCGCTTCAACAATGCGTTCGAGCGCAAGGAGTACATGGAGGACTACGTGGCCGAGGCGGTCGCCCGCGACATGCTGCGCGACCCGGCGGTGAAGACCGAATTCGAGCAGCGACTGAAGGACAAGGCGTTCGCGGACGATCCGGCCGCGCGCCTGGAATTCTTCTATCGCCGCCATCCGTCGTGGGACGAACGCTACCTGCTCTATCCCGTGCTGCGCGTGGACAGCGCGCCCTGAACCGGCCCGGCGCCGCCGTTCGCCGATGGCAGCGATGCAGCGCGCGGCGGCGTCAACCCAGCGCGGTATCCAGCGCCATCATCAGGCAGAAGCCGATGGCCAGTCCCAGCGAGGCGATGGCGCCGTGGCCGTGGCGGTTGGATTCGGGAATCACGCTGTGCCCCACTGCGATCAGCATGGCGCCGCCGGCGAACGCCAACCCCCACGGCAGCAGCAGCGACGAGATGCCCACCGCCCAGGCGCTGGGCACGGCCGCCAGCGGTTCGGCCACGCCTGACAGCGCGCCGATGAAGACCGCCTTGCTGCGCGCCATGCCGGCACCGGCCAGGATCAGCGCCACCACCAGCCCTTCCGGCACGTCCTGCAAGGCGATGCCCATCGCCAATCCTTCCGCGCCGCGCAGGTGGCCGCCGGCGGCCACGCCCACCGCCATGCCTTCGGGCACGTTGTGCAGGGCGATCGCCAGCACGAACAACACCACGCGTGCCGGCACCAAGTGCCGTTGCCGGTCCATCGGGTCGTCCACCAGCACGCGGTCCAGCGCCAGCAGCGTCGACGCACCCAGCATGATGCCCGCGCCGACCAGCACGGCCGCACCCCAGTCCGAATAGCCCGCCCGGCCGGCCGCCGCCAGGCCCGGCAACACCAGCGAGAAGGCCGTGGCCGCCAGCATCACGCCGGCGCCGAACCCCAGCAGGCCGTCGGCGAGCCGCTGCGGGATGCTGCGCACCACCAGCACCGGCAACGCCCCGAGCGCGGTCGCCAGCGCGCACAGCGCACCGCCGCGCAGCGCCTGGCCGAGGCCGTCCGCGCGCTGCAGGCCTGGCTGCACCAGCAGCCACAGGCAGGCGGCCACGATCGCGACAACGCCGGCCACGTAGGGCCAGGCCGAGGCGGCGCGGGTATGGGCCAACGGATGCAGGACACGGTTCATGCGACGGCTCTCCGCAAGAGCGAACGTCATGAAGGGACGAAGCGGGCGCATCCGCAGCATAGTCCGCACCCGCGCAGCGCTCCAATCGCAATGCTGAATCGGTGCGATCCATGCCGCCGATCCTTGCCTCCGGTCCATGCCTTCGATCCGCATCTGCCGATGCGGCCGGCGCGACGACTGCAGGGCCGCATCAACGCTCAGCCGCGCGCCATGTATTTCCAGTTGCGCAGCTTGCCCTCGGCCATCCAGGCGACAGCTTGCATCAGGCGGTGCGCACGCGTGTCCTCGCGCTGGCCTCGGTGAGGCCAGTCCACGTATTCGCACCGCTGGCCGGGCGGGAAGGCGTCGAAGGTCCGCCGCGCCGAGAGCATGGCCTGTTGACGGCGTGTTACGACAGCGGCGGCTATGCTGTCCGCTGATTTCGCAGGGAGACGGAACCATGCCACGTTGCCTGCCGGCCCTCGCCGGCGCCTGCTGTGCCCTCGTCCTGGCAGCCTGCCAGCCTTCGCCGCCGGCACAGACGCCGGCCGACGCACCGACTGCCAACCCAGCGGCCGAACCGGCCGCCGCCGCGCCCGCGACCTACTGGCAATGCGGCGACACCCGCATCACCGCGCGTTTCGACAATGCCGCCGACAACGTGGCGCTGGACATCGATGGCCGCGCCCTGACCCTGCCGCAGGCCGTCAGCGCGTCCGGCGCACGCTATGCGGACGCCGCCGGCAACGAATTCTGGAACAAGGGCCGCGAAGCCGGGCTGACACTGGTCGGGCAGCCGCGCGTGGAGTGCACGCAGGTCGAGGAAGCCTCGCCCTGGGACCAGGCGAAGGCACGCGGCGCCATCTTCCGCGCGCTCGGCACCGAGCCGGGCTGGACGGCCGAGGTCGGCGGCGGCCAGGCCCCCGCCCTGACCGCGGAGCTGGACTACGGCGAGCGCACGCTGACCGTCGAAGCCCTGCAAAGCGCCAGCGACGGCTACCGCGGCAAGACCGCCGACGGTACCGCCGTCGCACTGTCCGTCGTCCGCGAAGCGTGCAGCGACGGCATGAGCGACGCCCGCTATCCCGCCACCGCCGTGCTTGCCGTCGGCGACCGCAGCTACCGCGGCTGCGGCCGTTTCCTGGAGGAATGAGGCGCGCATGAGCCGACGTTCCCGCGCCCGCCGGCAGACCCGCACCCGCCTGCCCCTGTTCGTCCTCGCCGCGCTGCTGCTGGTCGGCGCCGGCGCGTGGTGGTGGTCGCAGCGCGGCGACGATGCCGCCGCGCCCACGGCCGCGAGCGAAGCCCCCGCCGGCGCGCGCGTCGCCGGCCGCGTCAGCGAAGTCCTGGACCTGCCGCCGGTCGAACAGACCCGGCCCACGCTGCCCAGCGTGCCCGACCTGCCCACCGCCGCGCCCGCGCCGTCGGCCGAAACCGCGACGCTGCCCGCCTTCCTGCCGCCGGAGGCCCGGCGCACGCTGACGCTGATCCGCCAGGGCGGCCCGTTCCCGCACCGGCAGGACGGCGCGGTGTTCCAGAACCGCGAAGGCCGGCTGCCGCGGCAGGGGCGCGGCTACTACCGCGAATACACCGTCGACACGCCCGGGCTGGACCATCGCGGCGCCCGCCGGATCGTCGCCGGCGGACGGCCGCCGCGCGAGTACTACTACACCGACGACCATTACGAGAGCTTCCGCCGGTTCGAGATCCCCGGCGCCGCGGCCGCCAGGAGCGAACGATGAGCGAATCCGGCTTCGACCCCGGCCTGGACGACCCGCGCCGCGCGGGCGTGTTCTTCGTCACCGGTGAGGACCTCGACGCGCTGGCCGCGGCCGCGCGCGACGCCGGCCTGGTGGTGCGGCGCATCGACCTGTCCGGCTGCGACGGCAAGGCCGCGCTGCTGCTGCGGCTGGCGACGGTGCTGGATTTCCCCGGCACCGCCGGGCGCAACTGGGATGCGCTCAGCGACAGCCTGCGCGACCTCTCCTGGCTGCCCGGCGCGGGCCATGTGCTGCTGTTCGAGCAGGCGCGCGCACTGCGCGACCACGACGAGGCCGGCTTCGACACGTTGCTGGACATCCTGGACGAGGCTTCGCGGTTCTGGGCCGGGCAGGACCGGCCGTTCTGGGCCTTCCTCGCCCTGCCCGAGGACGAATTCGACGGCATGGCCTGACCGGCACGGCGGCGCGATCTGCGAAAATGCCGCATGACCGCCTCCTTCTCCGACTTCCCGCTCTCGCCCGCCCTGCTGCAGGGCGTGCAGGCGCTGGGCTATGCCCGCCCCACCCCCGTCCAGTCCCTCGGCCTGCCGGCCATCCTGGAGGGGCGCGACGTGATCGCGCAGGCGCCCACCGGCAGCGGCAAGACCGCCGCCTTCGGCCTGGGCCTGCTGCACCGGCTGGACCCGGCGCAGGTGCGCACGCAGGCGCTGGTGCTGTGCCCCACCCGCGAACTGGCCGACCAGGTGGCGCAGCAACTGCGCAAGCTGGCCGTCGGCGTCCCCAACCTGAAGGTGCTGACCCTGTGCGGCGGCCTGCCGCTGGAGCCGCAACTCCGCTCGCTGGAGGCGCACGACCCGCACGTGGTGGTGGGCACGCCCGGCCGCGTGCAGGAACTGCTGCGCAAGAAGGCGCTGCACCTGGGCGGCGTGCGCACGCTGGTGCTGGACGAAGCCGACCGGATGCTGGACATGGGCTTCGAGGAGCCCATCCGCGAGATCACCGGCCGCACCCCGAAGGACCGCCAGAGCCTGCTGTTTTCCGCCACCTTCACCGACGCCATCCGCGACGTCGCCCGCGCCACCCTGCGCGATCCGCTGGAAGTGACCGTCGACGCGCCGCAGGAGCGCGCGGCGATCGAGCAGCGCTTCGTGCAGGTGGACCCGGCGCGCAAGCAGACCGCGCTGGCCGGCCTGCTGGCGCAGCGGCGCGCGGAGTCGTGCGTGGTGTTCTGCAACATGCGCAAGGACGTGGACGAAGTGGCCGGCTCGCTGCACCATTTCGGCTTCTCCGCGCTGGCCCTGCACGGCGACATGGAGCAGCGCGACCGCGACGAGGTGCTGGTGCGCTTCGCCAACCGCAGTTGCAACGTGCTGGTGGCCAGCGACGTGGCCGCGCGCGGGCTGGACATCGAGGACCTGGCGCTGGTGGTCAACTACGACATGCCCAGCGACGCCGACACCTACGTGCACCGCATCGGCCGCACCGGGCGCGCCGGCCGCGACGGCCTGGCGATCAGCCTGTGCACCCCGCGCGAACTGCCGCGCGCGGCGATGCTGGAGGAAAGGCTGGGCGCGCCGCTGCTGTGGGACCGCCAGGTCCCGGCGCCTCCGAAGGCGCACGCCGCGCCGCCTGCCGTCATGGCCACCCTGCGCATCGACGCCGGCAAGACCGACAAGCTGCGCCCCGGCGACGTGCTGGGCGCGCTGACCGGCGACGCCGGCCTGCCCGCCGCCGCCATCGGCAAGATCAACGTCTTCCCCACCCGCACCTACGTGGCCGTCGCGCGCGACCAGGCCGCCGCGGCGCTGGCGCGGCTCAACGCGGGCAAGATCAAGGGCCGCAGTTTCCGCGTGCGCAAGCTGTGACCGCCCCCCTGTAGGAGCGGCTTCAGCCGCAACCGCGCGGCCGGAAAAGCTGAAGACGCGGATCGACACGGATGAACGCGGATGCCACGGACAAGGCGTTCGAACTCCGATCCGCTTTATCCGCACTCATCCGTGCAATCCGTGGCTTGAAGGCTTTTCACCCGCGCGGTTGCGGCTGAAGCCGCTCCTACAAGGGAAACGGAAGGGATCGCCCAATAAAAAACGCCGGCGCTTGCGCACCGGCGTTTTCTTGAACCGAAGGGTTCAGGGCTGGATTACAGCGCCTGCACCTGGTCGGCCTGCATGCCCTTCTGGCCCTGCACGGCGACGAAGGTGACCTGCTGGCCTTCCTTCAGCGACTTGAAGCCATTGCCCTGGATCGAGCGGAAGTGCACGAACAGGTCGGGGCCGCTCTGCGGGGTGATGAAGCCGAAGCCCTTGGCGTCGTTGAACCACTTGACGGTGCCGGTCTGACGTTCAGACATCTTTACTAACTCCTGAAACATGGATGAAAGGACCGCGAATCCGGCATGGACCGGATCGGGACTGGGTTTGCAGGCGTTGGTAAAGCGGGAAGATGTAGCAGATGTATCTACCGCATCAGGCTCACGATTCACGGTGACCCTGGCAAGCACAGTGTCGACCACTCTACCGGGGTTTTGGCACAAAAGCGAATCCCCGTCCCACCGGCGCCGGACCGGCCGGGTGCCGCGGCCCGGGTAAAACGTTTTCGCGGCCGGGCCGGGCGGCCGGCCCGGCGTATCATGGCGCCCCTTTCGCCTCCCCCCATCCGCCCATGGCGCTCAAGGCCACCGTCGTCAAAGCCGAACTCCAGATCAGCGACATGGACCGCCACTACTACGCCGCCCATGCCCTCACCCTGGCCCAGCACCCGTCCGAGACCGATGCCCGGCTGATGGTCCGGCTGCTGGCCTTCGCCCTGTTCGCGGACGAGCGGCTGGAGTTCGGCCGCGGTCTGAGCAGCGACGATGAACCCGACCTGTGGCGCAAGGACTACACCGGCGCCGTCGAGCTGTGGATCGACCTTGGCCAGCCGGACGAATCCCGCATCCGCAAGGCCTGCGGGCGTGCCCGCGAGGTGGTGGTGCTCAACTACGGCGGCCGCGCCGCCGACCTGTGGTGGGAGAAAAACGCCGCCGCACTGGCGCGCCACGCCCATCTCACCGTGATCGACCTGCCGGCCGCGTCAGTGGATGCGCTGGAAGCGCTGATGGTCCGGACCATGCGCTTCGACGTGATGGTCCAGGACGGCGAACTGCAATGGATCGGCGACCAGGGCACGATCGACATCCGCCCGGTCCTGCGCCAGGCCGGCACCGCCCGCAGCGCCTGACGTGCAGGCCACCCACGATGTGTTGGTGATCGGCGGCGGCGCGGCCGGGCTGATGGCCGCGCTCACCGCCGGCCAGCGCGGCCGGCGCGTGCTGGTGGTCGAGCACGCCAACAAGGTGGGCAAGAAGATTCTGATGTCCGGCGGCGGGCGCTGCAATTTCACCAACACCGGCACCTCGCCCGCGCAGTTCCTGTCGGCCAACCCGCACTTCTGCAAGTCGGCGCTGGCGCGCTACACGCCCGCCGATTTCATCGCCCTGGTGGAGCGCCATCGCATCGCCTACCACGAGAAGGAACTGGGCCAGTTGTTCTGCGACGTCTCGTCCAAGCTGATCGTCAGGATGCTGCTCGACGAATGCGCGGACGCCGGCGTGCGCATCGAGACCGGCTGCGGCGTGCGGCAGGTGGACCACGACGGCGGCCTGTTCCGCCTGGACACCGCGCTGGGCGGCTTCGCCGCGCCCTCGCTGGTGGTGGCCACCGGCGGGCTGTCGATCCCCAGCATGGGCGCCAGCGGCTTCGGCTACGAACTGGCGCGCTGGTTCGGCCATGCCGTGCTGCCCACCCGCGCCGGACTGGTGCCGCTGACCCTGAGCGGCAAGCACCAGCAGCGGCTGGCCGACCTGAGCGGCGTGTCGCTGCCGGTGGAGGCGCGCTGCGGCAAGGCGCGCTTCCGCAACGCCATGCTGTTCACCCATCGCGGGGTCAGCGGGCCGGCCATCCTGCAGATCTCCTCGTACTGGCAGCCGGGCGACGATCTACGCCTGGACCTGCTGCCCGGGCAGGACGCGCTGGCCTGGCTGCAGGCGCAGCAGAAGCAGCGACCGGACGCGGAGTTGAAGACCGTGCTATCCGACGCGCTGCCGCGCCGCTTCGCCCAGCGCCTGTGCGAAGTCTGGCTGCCCAACCGGCCGATGAAGCAGTTCAACGCCCCTCAACTGAAGGACGCCGCCGCCCTGCTGGCCGACTGGCCGCTGGTCGCCAGCGGCACCGAGGGCTACCGCACCGCGGAAGTCACCCTGGGCGGCGTGGACACCGACGAGGTGTCCGGCAGCACGATGATGTCCAAGCGCGTACCCGGGCTGTTCTTCGTCGGCGAGGTGCTGGACGTGACCGGCTGGCTGGGCGGCTACAACTTCCAGTGGGCCTGGGCCTCGGGCCACGCGGCAGGTCTGGCGGCCTGACGCGCCGCGGCGTTCCCTTCCCCTGCCCTTTGCTAGGCTTGTGGAAACCGGTGTCACCTCCCAGGTTTCCGCATGTCCGATCACCCCACTCTTCCGCCGGGCCCGGCCGGGCGCCGCCGCTTCCTGGCGCAGGCGACGCTGTGTTCAACGGCGCTGCTAGCCTCGCCGCTGCTGCCGATGCAGACACGCGCGGGAACGCGTGCCAGTACCGCCACCACCCGCAGCGGCCGCATCGCCGGCCTGAACGGCGACGGCGTGCACGTGTTCCGCGGCATCCCCTACGGTGCGGATACGGCGCCGCGGCGCTTCCAGCGCGCCCTGCGCGAAGCGCCGTGGACTGGCGTGCGCGATGCCACCCGCTTCGGTGCCTCCGCGCCGCAGCGCGGCGACGCCGACGGCCAGCCTGTGAGCGAGGACTGCCTGTTCCTCAACGTCTGCACGCCCGGCCTGCGCGATGACGGCCGGCGGCCGATCCTGGTCTACGTGCACGGCGGCGGCTACAACAACGGCTCCGGCTCGCACCCGCTGTACGACGGCGCCCATCTCTGCCGCCACGGCGACGTGGTGGTGGTGACGGTCAACCACCGCCTCAACGCCTTCGGCTATCTCTACCTGGGCGAACTGGACGACGAGCGCCTGCGCGACTCCGGCAACGTCGGCCAACTGGACCTGATCGACGCGCTGCGCTGGGTGCGCGAACACGCCGGCGAATTCGGCGGCGACGCCGGCAACGTCACCGTGTTCGGCCAGTCCGGCGGCGGCGCCAAGATCGCCACGCTGATGGCGATGCCGGAAGCCGACGGGCTTTTCCACCGGGTGATGACGATGAGCGGCCAGCAGGTCACCGCCGCCGGCCCGCACGCCGCCGCGCAGCGCGCCGGCCTGTTCCTGCGCCAACTCGGCCTGGGGCCGCGCGACGCCGACCGCCTGCTGTCCCTGCCGATGGCGCGGCTGCTGGACGCCGCCCGCGTGCGCGATCCCTCGCCGGTGGAAGACACCGCGCTCTACTTCGGCCCGGTGATGGATTCGCGCAGCCTGCCGCGCCATCCGTTCTACCCGGATGCGCCCGCGCAGTCCGCGCGCGTGCCGATGATCATCGGCAACACCCGCGACGAGACCCGCGCCTTCCTCGGCCACGACGAGGCCCACTTCGCCCTGACCTGGCAGCAACTGCCGCAGAAGCTGCGCGAGCAGCAGTACGTGGACCTGTCGCCGAAGGCGGTGATCGCCGAGTACCGGCGGCTGTATCCCCACTACACGCCGTCGGAGGTGTTCTTCGCCGCCACCACCGCCGGCCGCTCCTGGCGCGGCGCGGTGATCGAGGCGGAGGAACGCGCGGAACAGGGTGCGCCGGCGTGGGCGTACCAACTGGACTGGCGCTCGCCGGCCGAGGGCGGCCGCCTGCGCGCCTTCCACACGCTGGACATTCCGCTGGTGTTCGGCAACACCGCGACGAACGGCTCGAAGACCGGCGACAACGCGCGCGCACGGGCGATGGCCGCGCGGATGCGCGATGCGCTGATCGCCTTCGCCCACCACGGCGACCCCAACCACGCGGGCCTCCCGCACTGGGAACCCTACGCCCTGCCGCGCCGGCAGACCATGGTGTTCGACGACGAATCCCGCATGCAGGACGACCCGCGCGGCGGCGAACGGCGTCTCTACGAGCGCGTTCCCTTCATCCAGCGCGGCACCCAGTAACCCCTCCCGTAGGAGCGGCTTCAGCCGCGACCGCACGAACGAAAAGCCTTCAGGCCACGGATTGACGCGGATCAACGCGGATAAAGCAGAAAGCGGATCGAACTCCAAAGCCCTATCCGTTTTATCCGCGCTCATCCGCGTTGATCTGTGTTGATCCGCGTCTCCCGCTTCTTTAGCCCTGCGCTCGCGGCTGAAGCCGCTCCTGCAGGGGCGCTCAGGAGCTGCAGGACAGCATCGAGCAACCGGCGCGGTCGCGCGCCCAATCGGGGCGGCGCCGGGCGTAGCGCTCGCGGCCCGGCTGGTCGTCGTAGGGGCGGCGCATCACGTCCAGCAGCGCGTGCACCTCGGAGAGGTCGCCGGCCCCGGCCGCGTCGATGGCCTGCTGCGCCAGGTAGTTGCGCAGCACGTAGCGCGGATTGGCCAGGCGCATCCTTTCGCGGCGCTCCGTCTCGTCCAGCGCGTCCTGCGCTCGCCGCTGCGCGTAGGCGGCCAGCCACGCGCGCAGTTCCTGCTGCACGGCGTCGCGGCGGGCCGGATCGTAGAAGGCGTCGTCGAAGGCGTGCAGCGCAGGATCCTGCAGGTCGGCGTCGATCAATGCGCGGAAGAACAGCGTCATATCCACTTCGCCCCGTTGCAGCAGGTCCAGCAGGGCCGCCATGCGTTCGGCGTCCTCGTCGCGGCATTCGGACAGCCCCAGCTTGCGCGCGGTGTTGTCGCGGTCCAGCCGCGCATAGGTGCCGGCGAACCGCTGCAGGCCGTCCTGCAACGCCTCCACGCCGTCGAACAGCGGCGCCAGCGCCTGCGCGAAGCGGCCCAGATTCCACCCCGCCACCCGTGGCTGCCAGCCGAAGCGGTAGCGCCGGCCGTGCGCGTCGGTGGTATTGGGCGTCCAGTCCGGGTCGTAATTATCGATCCAGCCGTAGGGGCCGTAGTCGATGGTCAGGCCCAGCACCGACATGTTGTCGGTGTTCATCACGCCGTGCACGAAGCCCACCCGCATCCAGTGCGCCACCATCGCCGCCGTGTGCTCGCAGACCTCGGCGAACCAAGCCGCGTACAGCGCCTCGCCGTCTCCGGACAGGTGCGGGAAATCGCGGCGGATAGCGAAGTCCGCCAGCGTGCGCAGCAGGTCGGTCTCGCCGCGCGAGGCCGGCAACTGGAAGTTGCCGAAGCGCAGGAACGACGGCGCCACCCGGCAGACGATGGCGCCGGGTTCCGGCTCCGGATGGCCGTCGTAGAACATGTCGCGCACCACCTGCTCGCCCGTGCCCACCAGGCTCAGCGCGCGCGTGGTCGGCACGCCCAGGTGGTGCATGGCCTCGCTGCACAGGAATTCGCGGATCGAGGAACGCAGCACCGCGCGCCCGTCGGCGGTGCGCGAATACGGCGTCGGGCCGGCGCCCTTGAGCTGGATCTCCCAGCGCTCACCGGCGTCGTTGATCGTCTCGCCCAGGGTGATCGCGCGGCCGTCGCCGAGCTGCCCCGCCCACGCGCCGAACTGGTGCCCGCCGTAGTTGGCCGCGTAGGGCTGCATGCCGGGCAGCAGCGCGTTGCCGCCGAACACCTGCGCGAACCCGGGCGAAGCCACGTCCGCCTCCCTCAGGCCGAGCAGCGCGGCGACTTCGGGCGAATGCGCCAGCAGCCGCGGCATGGCCACCGGCGTCGGCATCGACGCCGACCACAGCGCACCGCGCACTTCGCGCCGGCGCAGGCCCTGCTCCGGGTCGCCGGGCAGTTCGTCCACGAACCGGTTGTCGAAGCGCAGTGTGCGCATGGCGGCGCTCACGCCGCGCCCGGTGCGTCGTCCACCAGCGGCGTCAGGTCCGGGCGCAGCGCCACGCGCTCGTCGAACACGAAGCAGGCGCCGTCGTAGCCGAAGCCGCCGACCTGTTCGAAATAGCCGAGGATGCCGTCGTCCAGTTGCAGCACGTTGTCCATGCCGTCGGCCTGCATCCACAGCGCGGCCTTCTCGCAGCGGATGCCGCCGGTGCAGAAGCTGACCACGGTGGCGTCCTTCAGCGCGTCGCGGTGCGGCGCCAGCGCCGCGGGCAGGTCGGTGAACCTGGCGATCGGCAGCGTCAATGCACCGGCGAAGGTGCCGTGCCCGATCTCCTGCGCGTTGCGCGTGTCCAGCATCACCACGCGGCGGCCGGCGTCGTCGTGGCCCTGCCGCAGCCAGCGCGCCAGCGTGTGCGGCTCGACCGCCGGCGCGCGCGCGCCGTCCGGCGTGGTGCCGGGCCGGCGGAAACTGATGATCTCCGGCTTCACCTTCACCTTGAGCCGGGCGAACGGCACCCGCCGGCTGCGGCTGTACTTCACCCGCAGGCCGGCGAAGCGCGGATCGTCGCGCAGCGGCGCCAGGAAGGCGTCGATGGCCTCGGCGCCGCCGGCCAGGAACAGGTTCACGCCCTCGCCCGCCACCAGCACCGTGCCGCGCAGCGCCAGCGCTTCCGCACGCTCGCGCAGGGTGCCGGCGAATCCGGCCGGATCGTCGATGGCGGCGAAATGGTAGGCGGCGATGTTGGTGACCATGCGGCGATTTTACCGCCTGCCGGCCTCCGGGGCGGCGCCCGCCGCAGCGAGGGCCTCAGAGCAACAGCCAGGGCAGCGCCAGGGTCAGCGCAAGGATGCCCGCCATCGCCGCGAGCATGCCCAGGACGTACAGCGGACGCGTCCGCAGCAAGCCGGCGAAGGTCTCCGCGCGCCCTTCGCGCTCGGCCGCCGCGCGCTCGGAACGCGCACGCTCGCGCCGCCGCGCTTGGTAGTCCGCCATCAGCGCCTTGGCGCGCGCCAGTTCGCCGGCCTCCTCGATCCACAGGCCGCCGGCGGAAATGCCCCACGGGCTGGGCTGCGTCTCGTAGAAGGGGATCGCGTTCGCACGCAACAGCTCGCGCACGTCGTCGGCCTCGTCGGCGGGTACGTTGCGCAGGTTGAGGAAGAGTTTCGCCATGCCGGCAGTGTACCTGCCGGCAAGCCCACGGGGCCGCCGCTGCAGGAGCGACGCAAGTCGCGACGGAGGGAAACGGAAGGCGGAAGACACGGATCGAGGCGGACCGGAGCGGATGAAACGATTGCAGTTTCCATCCTTCGATCTGCGCTGATCCGCCTTGATCCGTGTCGAAAGGCTTTTCGGAGTTCCCGGTCGCGACTTGCGTCGCTCCTACAACGAGGGAATGGGAACGGGGCGCTGTCGCGCTTGGGGGGCATGCGCTACGCTCGCCGTCCCTGCCGCTTTCCGGACGACTCGATGCGCTTCCTTCCGCTCGCCCTGGTGCTGACCCTGCTCGCTGCCTGCACGCCTCCCGATCCGCCACCCGGCGGCAGCGTGGCCGAGTTGCAGCGCATCGAAACGCAGGCCGGCACCGGCGCGGTGGCGACCAGCGGCAGCGACGTCACCGTGCACTACACCGGCTGGCTGTACGACGAGCGCGCGCCACAGAAGCGCGGCCTGCAATTCGACAGCTCGGTCGAGCGCGGCCAACCCTTCACCTTCCTGCTGGGCGCCGGCCAGGTCATCCGCGGCTGGGACGAGGGCGTGGCCGGCATGAAAGTGG
This sequence comes from uncultured Pseudoxanthomonas sp., assembly GCA_937975725.1. Lineage (GTDB taxonomy): Bacteria > Pseudomonadota > Gammaproteobacteria > Xanthomonadales > Xanthomonadaceae > Pseudoxanthomonas_A. The sequence goes on from CALJUL010000068.1 coordinate 15,165, forward strand.
GCGGCAAGCGCACCTTGCTGATCCCCGCCGACCTGGGCTACGGCAGCCAGGGCGCAGGCGGCGTGATCCCGCCCAACGCCTCGCTGGTGTTCGACGTGGAACTGCTGAAGGTCGAGCCGCACTGACGGCGCATCCTTCCCCTTCCTCGTGGGAGCGACGTCAGTCGCTACCGGAAACCCGGGAAAGACGTTCGACACGGACTCAAGGCAAAAAAAGCGGATCAAAAAGCAGAAACTCCATCCGTCTTTATTCGTTTTGATCCGTGTCTACTGTTTTCGCTTTTCCGGTAGCGACTGACGTCGCTCCCACGGAGAGCGCTCATTCCACCGGGACCAGCCGCAGGTCGTGGAAGTCGAAGCTGAAGTCGGTCAGCGGGGAGATGGCCTCCATCCGCGCCTCGCGGATGTCGCCGTCGGGCTTCAGGGCGAAGGTCAGGAAGGCGTCGGCGTTGAGCCAGCGCTCGCGCCAGCGCACCACGAAGGTGTCATGCTGCCAGTGCTCCAGGTCGCCGACCAGCGCGGGCGTGCGGCTGAAGCGCAGCACCAGTCCTGCGCCCTCCTTCGCCACCGTCACATCGCCGTACCACGGGTCGCGCAGGGTGCCGGCGTACTGCTCCAGCGGCAGCGAGGGCCGCGACGCGGCGTCGCGCGCCTCCTGCAGCATGCGCCAGCGCGCGTCAGCGTCGTCCTGCGCCTGCGCCACCTGCGCCCGGTAGGCGGCCAGCCAGTCGGTGCCGCTGTCGGCCAGGTAGGCGTCCAGCACCTTCATGGTGATCGCGTTGAAGGCCGCGCCCACTTCCTGGTTGGTCAGCACCACCACGCCCAGCTTCCGCTCCGGCACCAGCGTCACCCGCGACACCATGCCGGGCCAGCCGCCGGTGTGCCAGACCAGCTTGCGGCCCTGGAAATCCGAGACCATCCAGCCTTCGCCGTAGCCGAGGAAATTCGGCCGCGCCGCCTTCAGCGCTTCCACCTTGGGCTCGGCGATGGGCATGGGCGTGACCAGCGACCACATCGCCTTCTGCCGCTCGGGCTTGAACAGGACCTGCTCGCGGCCCTGCGCGTCGCGATAGGTGCCGCCGGCCAGGTGCATGTTCATCCAGCGCGCCATGTCCGAGACGCTGGCGTACAGCCCGCCGGCGCCGGCCACGTTGCTCCAGGTCATGCGCGGCGCCGGTTCCAGGCGGGTGAAGTCCGCCTTGGCGTGGCCGGTGGCCACGTTGTCGCCGGGCTTCAGCGCGTCGCTGTTGTAGCGGGTCTCGCGCATCCCCAGCGGCTGGAAGATGCGCGTGCGCAGGAACTGTTCGTAGGACTGGCCGCTGGCCTGCTCGACCACGAGCTGCGCCACGCCGTAGAGGATGTTGTCGTAGGCGTAGCGCTCGCGGAAGCCGCCGCTCAATGGCACGTCGCGCAGGCGTTCGGCCACTTCGCGGTTGCCGTAGGTCGTGGTGGGCCAGAACAGCAGGTCGCCGGCGCCCAGCCCCAGCCCGCTGCGATGGACCAGCAGGTCGCGGATGCGCATCTCGCGGGTGACGTAGGGATCGGCCATGCGGAACCACGGCAGGTGGTCGATCACCCGGTCCTCCAGCTTCAACTTGCCCTCGTCGGCGAGCATCGACAGCGCGGCGGAGGTGAACGCCTTGGTGTTGGAGGCGATGGCGAACATCGTGTGCGCGTCCACCCGCTCCGGCCTGCCCTGCTCGCGCTGGCCCCAGCCGCGCGCCAGCACCACTTCGCCGTCCTCGACCACGGCCACGGCGATGCCGGGTACGTCGAAGGCCGCGCGCACCGATTCCACGTAAGCGTCCAGGTCCTGCAGCGCGGCCGGCGGCACCGGTTCCTTCGCGGCAACAGCGCCGGCGAACAGGCAGAGCAGCCACAGGGCGCGGCGCGTGGCCGCGGAAGCGTTCGATCGCATCGCGTAGTCCATTCCGGGAAACCCCGCGCGACGATACCGCACCCGCCGGAGGCTGTCCCCTGCGTCGTCGGTTTGGCGCGGTGCGGCATACTATGCCGATGCCCGCACCGCCCGCTCCCGCTCCGTACGCCGCGCCCACCGTGGCCGTCGTCGGCGGCGGTCCCGCCGGGCTGATGGCCGCAGAAACCGCACGCGCCGCCGGTCTGCAGGTGGACCTGTACGAGGCCAAGGGCTCGGTGGGACGCAAGTTCCTGATCGCCGGCAAGGGCGGGCTCAACCTCACCCACTCCGATGCCTTCGACGCCTTCGCGGCGCGCTACGGCGAACGCTCACAGGAGATCGCCGACTGGCTGCGCGATTTCGAAGCCGACGCGCTGCGCGCCTGGGCGCGCGGCCTGGGCGTGGAAACCTTCGTCGGCACCTCCGGCCGCGTGTTCCCCACCGACCTGAAGGCCGCGCCGTTGCTGCGCGGCTGGGTGCGGCGCCTGCGCGAACAGGGCGTGCGCTTCCACGTGCAGCATCGCTGGGAAGGCTGGACCGCGGCCGGCGCGTTGCGCTTCGCCGGCCCCGGCGGCGACGTGCTGGCGCGCGCGGACGCCGTGGTGCTGGCGCTGGGTGGCGGAAGCTGGCCGCAACTCGGTTCGGACGGCGCCTGGACCGCGACGCTGCAGGCGCGCGGCATCGAGGTCGCCCCGCTGCGGCCGTCCAACTGCGGCTTCGACATCGACTGGACGCCCTTTCTTGCGCAGCGCTTCGCCGGCACGCCCCTGAAACCGGTAGTGGCGCACTGGCACGATGCCGACGGCACCGCGCGGCAACGCCAGGGCGAATGCGTGATCACCGCGACCGGCATCGAGGGCAGCCTGGTCTATGCGCTGTCGCCGATGCTGCGCGAGGCCATCGCCCGCGACGGCCACGCAGTGCTGCACCTGGACCTGCTGCCGGGCCGCGACCAGGACGAACTGGCGCAACGGCTGGGCCGCCCGCGCGGTTCGCGCAGCCTGGGCGAACACCTGCGCCGCGCGGCCGGCATCGCCGGCGTGCACGCGGCGCTGCTGCACGAAGTGCTGGACAAGGCGGCGCTGGCCGACGCCGCACGCGTCGCGCGCACGCTCAAGCGCTTCCCCTTCCGCCTGCTGCGCGCGCGGCCCATCGAGGAGGCCATCAGCAGCGCCGGCGGCGTGCGGCTGGAGCAGCTCGACCGCGGCCTGATGCTGCGCGCCCTGCCGGGCGTGTTCGTCGCCGGCGAAATGCTGGACTGGGAAGCGCCGACCGGCGGCTACCTGCTGACCGCCTGCTTCGCCAGCGGCCGGCGCGCCGCGCGGGGCGTCGTCAACTGGCTGGCGGCGCAGGCGCCGCGTTGAATTGGTCGCCCGCAGGGGCTGTGGCGTCGCATCGGGAGAAACGGGCTGCAGCGGCTGCGGAGCGTGCGGGCACGATACGCGACGGCATGTTGGATTCCGGTTAGCGCGCCGTGGCGATTCCGTGACAACGGCGGTGGAGTGGTGCCGGCACGCGGCCGGCGCCGCCGCGCGGCGTCACAGCGCCGCGGTCACCACGATCTCGATCAGCCAGCCCGGGTTGGCCAGGTGCGCCTGCACGGTGGCGCGCGGCGGCGCGTTGCCTTCCGGCACCCATTCGTCCCAGATGCGGTTCATCGCCTCGAAATCCTGCAGGTCTTTCAGGAAGATCTCCGCGCGCAGGATCTTCGTCTTGTCGGTGCCGGCGCGCGCCAGCAGCGCGTCGATCTCGCCGAGCACCTGCCGCGTCTGCCCGGCGATGCCCTCGCCCGCGTTCTCGGCGACCTGGCCGGCCAGGTACGCCACGCCGTTGTGGATCGCCATCTCCGACAGGCGCGGACCGACATCGAAACGCTGGATCATGGACATTCCCCCCCGCAATGCATTGGACAGGCCCGCAGCTTAGCGCCGCGCGGCCCGCCACAGCCAGCCCGCAGCCATCGCCATGGCGCCGACGATCATCGCGATCAGCAGCTTCTGCACCCAGCCGGGCTTGGCCGGCGGCCACAGCGCATGCAGCCACAGCAGCGCGAAGCACGCCAACGACCAGGCCATGGCGGTGCGGTGGTGGCGGCGCCAGTGCGCATCGAGGCGGAAGCGCGCCGCCTGCAGCACCATGCCCGTGGTCACCAGCAGGAAGGCCGAGATCGCGCAGGCATGGTGGAACCAGTGGTGGAAGTCGGCGTCGATCTCCGGCAGCCAGGAATCGCCGATCGACACGCCCGACAGCGACAGCGCGCCGCCGACCATCAGCAGCGTGGGCGCGGCGCTGCGGGCGGCCGGCGCCAGGCTGGCCCGCAGCGCCAGAGCCAGCGGGACGATGGCCACGGCCAGCACCACGTACACCGTCCGCAATGCCAGCCCGTGCGGCCCCGACAGGTAGCGGCTCAGGGTCGCCTGCCGCCAGTCCAGGTCCGGGCGCAGCAGGTGCAGGCAGGCCGCGGTGGCCAGGAACAGCAGCGCCGCGGCCATCGCCAGCGCGGCGCTGGCGCGCAATGCGTTGCGGCGGGCGGTCGGGTTTTCCAGTGTCATGGCGAAGGCGGGCGCATGCGGCGGTCGCGGCCAGGGAACGGCCACCGATTATCGCGTCCCGCCGCCCCACCTGCGGGCATGCGGCGTCGCCGCGGGCCTGCCGCCGCGGTTTGCCCTACACTCGCCCGGCCCCGAGCACACCCGGGCAAAGGCCGCCACGAGCAGGGGGCTCCTCGCGTCCATGCCATCCCGTCCATTGCAGACCGGCGACGACCCGGCCCGCCATGCCCAGCGCCTGCCGCGCCGGATCCACCGGCTGCGGATGCTCGGCATGGGCCTGGCGGCGCTGCCGCTGGCCACCGTGCTGCTGGAGAACGGCGCACCGTGGTGGCACTGGGCCTGGCTGGCGTTCACCGCCCTGCTGTGGCCGCAGTTGGCGCTGTGGCTGGCTTTGCGCCATCCGCAGCCGCACCGTGGCGAGATCCGCAACCTGCTGTTCGATTCGGTGCTGGCCGGCAGTTGGGTGCCGCTGATGTCGTTCAACCTGCTGCCCAGCGTGCTGTTGGTGACGCTGGCGACGATGGACAAGATCAGCACCGGCATCGACCGCCTGTGGTACTGGTCGCTGCCGCTGATGCTGGCCGGCGCGCTGGTCGCGCTGGCCGCCACCGGCCTGGATGTGCGCCCGATCACCAGCATGCCGGTGATGGTGGCCTGCCTGCCGATGCTGATGATCCATTCCATCGCGGTCAGCCGCGCCAGCTACCACCTCGTGCGCCGGGTGAAGCAGCAGAACCGCCTGCTGGACGAACTCAGCCGGCGCGACGCCCTGACCGGGCTGGACAACCGCCGGCACTGGCAGGAACAGGCCCAGGCGCTGCTGCGGCGCTGCGCCGCCGTACAGGCGCCGGCGATGCTGATGATGATCGACATCGACCACTTCAAGACGATCAACGACCGCCACGGCCACTCGGCCGGCGACGACGTCCTGCGCGCCGCCGCGGACGTCATCCGCGCCAGCCTGGACGCAGGCGACTGCGCCGGGCGCTGGGGCGGCGACGAATTCGTCGTACTGATGACCGGCGCGGACCTGGCACGCGCGCGGCGCGTGGTCGAGCGCATCCGCGCCGGCATGGAAGCCCTCGGCCGCCGCCGGCAACACGGACCGCAACCGACCGTCAGCCTGGGCCTGGCGGTGGCCGATGCGCCGGAGCAGGGCCTGCATCTGTGGCTCGACGCCGCGGACCGCGCCCTGTATTCGGCCAAGCGCGGCGGCCGCAACCGGCTGGCCGTGCACGGCATGGAAACCGCGGAGGAAGCCGCCGAAGCCTGAGCGTACCGGCGCGCCGTTGGTCGGCGGAATGGAACCACGGGAACAGCAGGACGCGCGCCGGCACCATCCGGACGCGAATCAGGCGCCGATGTTCTCCACACGCCCTTCCCGGGACGGCAGTTCCAGCACGTTGCTGCCGTGGTCGCGCCCGTGCTCGTTCGGGGCCTCGTGCACGCAGACGCGGTTGCGCCCCAGGTGCTTGGCCCGGTACAGCAGGCGGTCGGCGTGCGAGAGCTGCTTGGCCAGGCTGTAGCCGGACAGCATGCTCGAGGTCACTCCGAAGCTGCCGGTGATGGCGAAGGTGTGGCCGGTCTCCTGGGTGTCGATCTGCGCCAGCCGCAGGCGCAGGTCCTCGGCCACCCGCGCGGCCGCGCGCAGATCGCAGCCGTACATCAGGATGGCGAACTCCTCGCCACCCAGCCGCCCCAGCACGTCGATGCGGCGGCAGAACCCGCGCGAAGCCTCGGCCACTTGCTTGAGCGCCCAGTCGCCCGTGCCGTGGCCGAAACGGTCGTTGATCGTCTTGAAGTGGTCCAGGTCGAACATGATCAGCGAAGCCTGCTCGCCGTTGTGCGCGCACTCAGCCAGCGCACGCTCGGCGCGCAGGGTGAAGTGGTGGCGGTTGCAGATGCCGGTCAGGGCGTCGGTCTCGGCCATCTTCTTCAGCGAAAGCTGCACGCGCTTGATCTTGAAGGCCCAGTAACTGATCGACGCCACCAGCAGGATCAGCAGAATCATGACCAGGCGCGTGTTCTGCGTGGCCTGCCGTTCGATCTTGTGCTGCAGTTGCAGCATCTGGATCTGCTGGGTCTTCTGCCGGGTCTCCTGGCGCACGATCTGGTAGGCCAGCTCGCGCGCCTTAACCTCGTTGAGGTAGGCGCGGTCGGCCTCGGCGTACTTGCGGTACTGCGCCAGGGCCTGGCCCTTGTCGCCGCGGCGCTCGGCGATCTCGTACAGGGTGCGGTAGGCCGAGACCAGCGGCGAGGAATAGGTGATGTTGGCGCTCAGCGAGGCCGCGCGGCTGGCGTGGGTCTCGGCCGCGTCGATGTCGTCCTCTTCCAGCAGGTACTGCGCCAGCAGCGCGTGAACTTCGCCGACCAGCCGCGGGTAGCGGGTGCCTTCGATCTCGGTCAGGTGTGAGCGCAGCAGTGCGATGGCCCGCTTGCGCTGGCCCTGCGCGGCCCACTTCTGCGCCAGCACCTCGCGGGTCAGGTTGGCCAGCACGGTTTCCTTGCTCGACTCGCAGCCGGAGACGACGGTGTTCAGGTCGCTGTCGTCGTTGGGCAGTTCGCCCAGGTAGAACTGCGCCTCGGACTTGAGGAAGCCGGCGAAGCAGCGCTCGCGCGGGATCGTGGTCGCGGCCAGCACCTCGTCGGCGAACCGCACGCCGTGCTCGTACTGGCCGATCTGGTTGTAGAGCACGGCCGCCGCCACCGCCACGTGCACCTTCAGCGAGGGGTCGGTCGTCTTCGGCGCCAGCGCCAGCGTGTCCTCCAACTGGCGCAGGCCCTCGGTGAACTGGCGGGTGCCGGCGTAGTTGTTGACGATCAGCGCGCCGGCGCGCACCTGGATCTCGGTGCTGTATTCCGGCTTCAGCAGCTTCTGCGCCGCCTTGATGGCGTCATCGAAACGCCCGGCGAAGGCCATGGCGTAGGCGTCGAGGTAGTCGATCTGCGCCCTCTGTCCGTCATCGGCCTCGGCGCGGCGGCTGTTGATCTCGCGCAGGGCCTGCCGGAAGGCCACCGGGTCGCCACTGCGGATCGATTCGGCCCGGGCCAGCAACTGGTCCAGGGAAGGCTCGGACGCGGCAAGCGCGGCCGGGCACGCGGCCAGCGCGGCCGCGAGCAGGAGCCCGCCGCCGGCATGCCGCAGCCAGCCTTTCAGGAGCACGGGGACCCGCCGTCCATCACTGGACCGGCTTGTCCTCCGCAGGCTCTTCGCGTCCGTCCTGATCGCCTTCATGCTCTTCTCCTTCCTTGAGGGGCTGTTCCTCGGGCGCGAAGATCGCGCACACCATGCGGGAACGTCCTCCCAGGACATCGGTCAAGGCCAGACTGTCGCGGTCCAGCAGCAGGCGCCGCTCGTCCGCACTCATGTCCTGTCCGGCCAGCGCCTCGATCAGGCGCGACACGTCCGCCTGGTTCATGGCGGCGCTCGCGCCAAGCCGCTCCAATACGTGGACTACATTCGACACGGAATCCCCCTGTTGCATGCGCTACCCATCAGCCGTCGCCCGTCCGGCATCATGATCGCCGGCAGGCGCCCCATGGAATGCGGGACGGCTGTCCAGTGCCGCCCCAGCCCTTCCGCCGACCGAAGATACCCGCTTTTCGGCAAGCCCACCACCGTGCCGCGCACCGGCCGGGCTCAGCCCGGGCGGGACAGCGACCAGGCCTCCCAGCCGTCCTCGGTCCGCGGCTCCGGGCGGAAGCCCAGCGCCTCCATCACCCGCGCGCCGGCCACGTTGGACGGCACGTGGCGGGTCGCCACGTTCCCGATCCCGAGAGTGGCGAAGGCGTAGGCCGCCACGCACGGCACCACTTCCTGCGCCATGCCGCGGCCGCGCCATTCAGGCAGCACCATCATGCCCAGTTCGGCGCGCGCGGCGTCGCCGGTCAGGGCCAGCAGGCCGGCCGGCTCGCCGCCGTGCGGAACCACGACCCACAACCGGTAGCGGAAGCGCGCCTCGCCGTCGGCCGCCAGCACTTTGGCGAAACTGGCCTCGGCCTGCGCCTGCGACCATGCCGGAGCGACGTGGCGCATGGTGTCCTCGTTGGTATACAGGCGGCAGTACAGCGCGAGATCATCGCGCAGCGGCCGCCGCAGCGCGAAGCGCAGCGTGCGCAGCGCGGTCACGGGGCGCGCTCCAGTTCCGCCAGCCGCTCCAGCAGCCGGCGGTTGCGCACCATCGGCCGCGCCGGCGGGATCACCAGGGTGGTTTCCAGGCGCAGGCAGGCGTCCGGCAGGGCCGACAGCGGCATGCGCTCGCGGCGCGGCTCGTGGATGGGCAAAGTCGCCGCTTCGTAGGCGATCACTTCGTGGCCGGGGGGATAGTCCGCAGCCAGGATCTCCAGCAGCAGGCGGCGGAAGGCCGCGCCGGTGGCGAAGCGCGCCAGCGTACGGTCGCCGGCCACGCCGATCTGCCACAGCACCAGGTAGGCCGAGGGATCGATGCGCCGCTCGTAGAACATGAACTGGCTGGCCTCGTAGTGCTGGCAGCCGTGGCTGCCCGGGTCGATGCCCAGATCGGCGTACAGGCAGTCCTCGGCGGACACCGCCGCCTCCATCAGCGCGTCGAAGCCTTCCTCGCGCGCCTGCGCGACCGCGCGGTGCGGCACCACCGCGAACACGCCCGGATGGCCGTAGAACGCGCCGCACACGCGGCGCCCGGCGCGCACTTCGTCCAGCATCGCCGCGACCATCTCGCGATAGGTCTGCGAGCGCGGCTTGCCCTCGCGGTAGAACGGCTGCAGGCTGCGCACGTCGGCGTTCATGCCCTGCACCCACAGCTCGACCAGCGGATCGGACACCGCGGCGAACACCACGTCCGCCTGCTCGATGTGGCTCCTCGCCCGCGGCCCCAGGTGCGCGCCCAGCGTCATACCCAGGCCGACGCACGCAAGACTTCCCTTCCCCATTCCGTGCTTCCCCCTTCACGCGCCGCTCCGCGCGCGGTCCGCGCGGCCTGCGCCGTGCATGCATCATGCCGCATGCGGGCGGGCGGCCGCAGCCGGCGACGCAGCGTGCAACGCGGTCAGATCCCTTGCGCCCGCACCCAGCGCACGATGGCGTCGGCGGTCATCGCGCCGGCCTGGCGCGCCACTTCGCGCCCGCCGCGCAGCAGCACCAGTGTGGGGATGCTGCGGATGCCGAAGCGGCTGCCCAGCCCCGGGCTGGCGTCGGTGTCCACCTTAGCGAGTCGCAGCGCGGGCTCCAGCAGGCCGGCCGCGCGCTCGAACTGCGGCGCCATCTGCCGGCAGGGCCCGCACCAGGGCGCCCAGAAATCCACCAGCAACGGCAAGGTACCGCGCAGGGCGTGACGGTCGAAGTCCGCTTCGCCCAGCGCCACCGGCAGGCCCTGGAACAGCGGCCGGTGGCAGCGCCCGCACCGCGGCGAAGCGTGCAGGCGCGCGGCAGGAACGCGGTTCATCGCCGCGCAGTGCGGACAGGCGATCAGGTGGTCGTTCGCATCCATGCGCTCATCCTAACGCCGACGAGGGACAGGATGCTGCGCCGCGGCAGCGCATAGATTGGGCACATGTCGATCTATTCCGCGAGGACGACACCATGATCGCCCCCCTGTTGGCCGCCGCCCTGGCGCTGGGCGGCCCGGCGCCGCAGGCCGACGCCGCCATCGCTCCGCCACTTCCCGGCGCCACCGTTGCCGCCACCGCGCCCGCCGCCGCACCGCCCACGCCGGCCGACATCATGGCCGTGCCCGCCCCCTTGCGCCTCCAGCTCCGCGCGTTGACCGCCACGGCGCGCTCGCCCGATGAACGCCTGCGCCGGCTGGTGGACTTCCTGTTCGATCCGCAGGGATTGGGCATGACCTACGACGCCGACGCCAACCACACCGTCGCCGAGTCCTACGCCACCCGCAAGGCCAACTGCCTCAGCTTCACCCTGCTGGCCATCGCCCTGGCGCGCGAGGCCGGGCTGGACGCCTACGGGCAGGAGATCGCCGAGACCCTGGCCTGGCGGCAGGAGAAGAACACGATCTACCGCACCCACCACGTCAACGCCGGCGTGCGCATCCACCAGCGGCGCCTGACCGTGGACGTGGCCTGGGAGGAAGTGATCGCCCGCAAGCCGCCGCGGCACATCCGCGACGAGCGCCTGCTGGTGCACTACTACAACAACCGCGCCGCCCAGTTGATGGAAGAAGGCCGCATGGACGACGCCCTGCGCCACGCCGACCGCGCGCTGGCGCTGGACCCCGCCTACGCCGCCACCTGGAGCAACACCGGCGTGCTGCACCTGCGCCGCGGCGACGAGGCCAAGGCCGTGGCCTACTACCGGCACGCGCTGCAACTGGACCCGGCCAACTCCGGCGCCCTGTCCAACCTGGTCGCCTACTTCCAGCGCACCGGCAACGCCCGCGCGGCCGCGCCGCTGGAGGCGCGCCTGGCGCGCGTGCTGGCGCGCGACCCGTTCCACCATTTCCTGATGGGCGTCGAGCACGAGCGCAGGGGCGCCTTCGACCTGGCCGTGCGCGACTACCGCAAGGCCATCGAGCTGTTCCCCGAAGAACACCGCTTCCACTTCGGCCTGGCCCGCGCCTACTTCCAGCGCGGCGACACCCGCCGCGCCGGCGTGGCCCTGGCGCGCGCGGAACAACTCAGCGACGGCGACGACCGCCGCCTCTACCACGCCAAGCTGGATACCCTGCGACGGCTGTTGCGCTGACGCCGGATCACGGCGCGACCGTGCCGCCCGCCGGCGGCGGCCCGCCGTCCAGGTGCTGACGCAGGAAGCCGGCCACGGCGGCCCAGGCCTTCTCCCGGTTCCCGGTCGAGGCGAAGCCGTGCCCTTCCTTCTCGAAGGCCAGCCCCACCGGCCGCTGCCCGGCCAGCGCCAGCATGCGCGCCATGCGCCGGCTGTGCTCGTAGTCCACGCGCTGGTCCTCCATGCCATGCACCAGCATCACCGGTGCGCGCAACGCGGCGTACTGGTACAGCGGCGACTGCCGCTGCATCTCGGCCAGAGCGTCGTTCGGGTTGCCCAGGTATTTCTCCAGGGTGGCGCGGCTGCTTTCGCGCCTGCCCAGGTCGCTCGCGGTGAACAGCAGGATCTGGTCGCTGGGCCCGGCCATCGAGACGATGCAGCGGAAGCGCTCCGGCCAGCGCACCGCGGCTACCAGGCTCGAATAGCCGCCGTAGCTGGAGCCCAGCATGCACATGCGCTCGCCGTCCAGAGGATAGCGCGCCAGTGCCGCCTGGATGGCAGCGTCGATATCGTCCTCGATGCGGGTGCCGAAGGCGCCGTGCGCCGCCTCGCGGAAGGCGCGGCCGTAGCCGTCCGAGCCGCGGAAGTTCACCTGCAGCACCGCATAGCCCAGCGAGGCGAGGAACTGCACTTCGCGGTCGAAGTGCAAGCGGTCGGCCACACCGATCGGCCCGCCGTGCGGGAACACCACCAGCGGCCGCTTGCCCTGCCCCGGCGGCAGGGTCAGGAACGCCTCCAGCACCAGTCCATCCTTGCCGGTGAAGCGCAGCGCCTCGGCCGGCGCGAACCGCAGCGACGACAGCCAGGGCGCGGCGTCCTCCAGCAGTTCGGCCACCCCGTTGGCGACATCCAGGTAGTAGAGCTGCGAAGGCCGGTCGGCCGCGTCCACATCCAGCACCGCGTGCCGGCCGTCGCGGCTGCGGTCGACCACCTGCACCATCTTGCCGGGAAAGGCTTTCTGCAGCAGCGCGCCCAGGCGCGCGTCCTCGGCCTGGAAGTATTCGCTCACCAGCAGGCCGCCCTCGTAGAACTGCACCCCGATCGGCGTGCGCCTGGCATCGAACAGCACCCGCTGCACGTCCACGCCCTGGCGCGAGAACAGCGTGCGCGCGATCCGGTTGCCGGCCAGGTCGTATTCCACCAGGTCGCGCTGGCCGCGCTGCTTGTCGGTCAGCGCGTACAGGGCCTTGGCGTCGAACGAGAGGCCCACCGGGTCCAGGCCGCTCTCGTCACCGGACAGCATCATGACCTCGCGGAACGCCAGGCCGTCCTTCAACACCAGCACGTACTTGTCCTCGCGCCGGGCGATAGCCAGGCGCAGGTTGCCGTTGCCGTCGGCGAACCAGCCCACGTCGTCCGGCACGCCCTGGTTGAGCCGGTCGCGGTAGACGAAGCGGAAGTCGTCGACCGCCTTCTGGCTGGACACGTCCAGGCGGTGCACCATCAATTCGCCCTGCCGCGACAGGCTGCCGAACAGGATGTAGCCCGGTTCGCCGGGCAGCGAATCGACCACCAGCCCTTCCCGCGGCAGGTTGATGCGCGTGTAGCGGCGCTTGCCGTCCGCATCGGTGTCCACCCGCACGGCGGTCACCATCTCCAGGCCCATCGGCCTGTCCACCGTGAGCAGCAGCAGATCGTCGCCGGACCATGACACCGACTCGAACGCCAGCGCGCTCTTGGCCAGCACCGACAGCCTGCCGGTCTTCAGGTCCACCAGTTCCACGCCCCAGTCGTCCTCGCCGTTGCGCACATGCAACGCCACCAGCGTGCCGGACGGGTTGAGGCTGGCCTGGAGGATTCGGTCCGGCTTGAACAGCGTCGCCACGGGCACAGGCAGTTCGCCCGCGGCCGGCGGCTCGCGCAGTTCGGACGCAGCGGTGGGATCGTCTTGGGCGGCCGCGCGCAGGGGCTTGTAGAACGCGGGGAAAGGATCCGGGTAGCGCCCCACGTAGGCGAACTCGTACTGCGCATACAGCGCCGGATGCGTCTTCTGCACCCAGTCGATGGCCGCCAACGCGCGGTTGGACATGCCAAAGTGCGCCCGCCACACGCTGACCGGGCGGAACAGCAGGTCGCCCGGGTAGGTGATGCGTCCGGGCTCGACCATGAACTGGAATTCCGGGTCGTCCGACAGCTTGTACTGGAAGCCGTAGAACAATTGCAGCTCGCGCCATTCGTAGGTGCCGGCCGGCACCACGTACAGGCGGAAGCTGCGCCCGGCCTTCAGCTCGCGCATGGCGCCGGACCCGAAGGTCTTGCCGTCGCGGTTCATACGCACGGCGTACACCGCAACCGGCGTGTCCACCGCCATCAGCACTAGGCCTTCTCCCGGCTTCAACACCGGCGCTTCTCCCGGCTTGACCTCGCGCATGCTGGCCTGTGCGGCGAAGGCGAACAGACCCAACAGGCAGACCAGCGCCACGGCGCCGCGGCGCCATCCCCTCTTCCCCATCTCCTCCTCCCTGTGGCGCGATCCCCATCGCGCCTGCGTCATGCATCCCTCGCCACCCGCGCACCCCCGCGCGCGACGGCCGGCATCACTTCATTCCAGCGGCCATTCGCCCAGCACCCGATAGTCGGGCTCCCCTTCCACGCTCTGCAGCAGGTGCACGGCCTGCGGGTGCAGCACCACCGGCGGCACGTCGACGGGCACGGTGCGCGGCGGCACGTAGGCCAGCGTCAGGTGCGGCACGAAGCTGCGGCCCATGTGCTGGCTGAAGCCCGCGCGCAGCAGCCGCTGCTGCAGGCCGCGCCAGAACGCCACCACCGCCGGCGACGGGTGCAGCGCGGCCAGCGTCAGCGCGGGATTCTTCGGGTTGCCCAGGCACAGCAGGTGGTCGAGCGTGATGCCGACCGGCTCGGGCCGCCAGTCCTGCATGGCCTCGCGTGCGCGGCGCACCAGGTCCTCGCGCGGGCCGTCGCTCTCGCCGAGGAAATGCAGGGTCAGGTGATAGCGTTCCGGCCGCACCCAGCGCGCCTGCGGATAGGCCGCCTTCAGGTCCTCGGCGCGATGGCGGAGCGCCTCGCGTTCGCCGCCGGAAGGCTGCAGCGCGAAGAACAGCCGATGCAGCCGGCCCGGCTGCGGGCCGCCGAACAGGTCGCCCTGCTGGGATGACGCGGGGGTGGCAGGCATGGTGCGAACGACGTGGGGCTGCGAATGCGGGCATGATCGGCGCAGGCCGTCGGCGATGCAAGCTAGGCGCGCAGGCGGCGCGGGCGGCGATACTCCGCACTGTTTCCGCGAACGCGAACGCCATGGCACGGGACTCCGCCTCCGATCTCGAAGCACTGCACGCGCAGGCCTACCGGGCCATGGACGCGGGCGACCTGGAAGAAGCCTCGCGCGCCTTCGCCGCGCTGCTGGACGCCTTCCCGGATTCGGCGAGCTACCACTACATGCGCGGGCTCGCGCACAAGTACCTGCTGGACTGGCCGGCCTCGCTGCGGCACAACCTGCGCGCCATCGCCCTGGCCGAAGAACCGACCGAGGCGGAGCACTGGAACGCGGCCATCGCCGCCACCGGCGCCGGCGATTGGCAGGAAGCGCGGCGGCAGTGGCAGGCCGCCGGGATCGCCGTGCCTGGCGGCACGGGCCCGATCGAAGGCGACTTCGGCAGCGCGGCGGTGCGCCTGCACCCCTGGAACGGCGGCGAGACCGTATTCGTCCGCCGCATCGATCCGGTGCGCGCCAGCGTGCTCAACGTGCCGCTGCCCGAGAGCGGGCATCGCCATGGTGACATCGTCCTGCACGACGGCGCCTCCACCGGGCAGCGCCACGACGGCCATGGGACGGTCCACGTGTTCAACGAGCTGGCGCGCTTGCAGCCCTCGGAATTCCGCACCTTCGTCGTGTTCGTCGACTGCCCCGCCCCGGACGACGCGCGCGCCCTGCTCGACGCCGGCGCGCCCGGCATCGGCCACGCCGAGGACTGGACCGAATCCATCCGCTACCACTGCCTGCGCTGCAGCTACGGCGCGCCGCACCGGCATGGCGACGAAGACGGCGGAGCATGGCGCGTCGAGCGCAATGTCGGCATCGCCGCGCAGAGCCGTCATTCGGTGGACAGGCTGCTGCGCGACTGGGCGGCCGGGGGCGCCGGCCGTCGCGTGGACGCAGTGGAAACGCGCGAATGCGCCGTGCCCGCCTATCGGCACGGCCACGTCTGGTGGCGGGAGCCCGACGAGGAAGCGCCCGCGGCGCCCTGATGCGGGCCTGCACATGCGTGCGCAGCAACGGCGACGCATCCTGCCTGGCTTCCCGGTTAAGCGCGACGCCGGACAGCGCGCGCGGCCGCCCCGCCCTGCATGCCCCGCGGCACGTGGGCGCCGGCGCAGTGCCGGCGCCCGTGCGGGTTCACCAGATCCGTACGCGGTCCTGCGGCGCGATATAGAGCGGATCGCCTTCCTTGATGCCGAAGGCGTCGTACCAGGCGTCGATGTTGCGCAGCGGAGCGAAGGCGCGGATGTGGCCCGGCGAGTGGGTGCCGTTGACCAGTTGCTGGCGCAGCGCGTCGTCGCGCCACAGGGTGCGCCACACCTGGCCCCAGCCCATGAAGAAGCGCTGCTCGCCGGTGAAGCCGTCGATCACCGGCGCCGGCTGCCCGCCCAGCGAGCGGCGGTAGGCTTCCAGCGCGATGGTCAGGCCGCCCAGGTCGCCGATGTTCTCGCCCATCGCCACGCGGCCGTTGATGTGCATGCCGGGCAGTTGCGGGAACGCGTAGGCTTCGTACTGCGCGCCCAGCTTCGCCGCCTGCGCCTCGAACTTGGCCGCATCCTCGGCCGTCCACCAGTCGCGCAGCACGCCCTGGCCGTCGGACTTGCGGCCCTGGTCGTCGAAGCCGTGGATGATCTCGTGGCCGATCACGCCGCCGATGCCGCCGTAGTTCACCGCCGGGTCGGCATCGGGGTCGAAGAACGGCGGCTGCAGGATGGCGGCCGGGAACACGATCTCGTTCTTCACCGAGTTGTAGTAGGCGTTGACCGTCTGCGGGGTCATGCCCCACTCGCCCTTGTCCACCGGCTGGCCGATACGCTTGCGGCGGTAGTCCCATTCGAACTGCCGCGCGCGCAGCGCATTTCCGAACAGGTCGCCGTTCTTCACTTCCAGCGCGCCGTAGTCGCGGTACTTGTCCGGGTGGCCGATCTTCAGGCCGAAGCCGGTCAGCTTGGCGTGGGCCTCGGCCTTGGTCGCCGGGCTCATCCACGCCAGCGCGTCCAGGCGCGCGCCCATGGCCGCCTTCACGTTGCCGACCAGCGCGTCCATCTTGGCCTTGGCGTCCGGCGGGAAATACAGCTTCACGTAGTCGCGGCCGATGGCCTCGCCCATCGCCGATTCGGCGAAGGCCACGCCGCGCTTCCAGCGCTCGCGCTGCTGCGGCTGGCCGGACAGGAACTTGTCGCGGAACTCGTACTGCGCCACCGAGAAATCCTTCGACAGCAGCGGCGCCGCGTTGTCGGCCGCGTGGAACGCCTGCCAGGCCTGAAGCGTGGCGACGTCGGCGTCGGCGAAGATCGCGGCGATCTTCGGGATGGCGCTGTCCTGGCGGATCACCGCGCGCCCGGCGCCGTCCACGCCGGCGGCCTGGAAGAACGCCGCCCACGGGAAGCCCGGCGACTTGGCGGCGAACTCGGCCAGCGCCAGCGGGTTGTAGGTCTTGTCGCGGTCGCGGCTCTCGGCGCGGGTCCAGTGCGCCCCGGCAATGCGCGTCTCCAGCGCCAGGATCGCCTTGGCGTTCGCCTGCGGCCGCTCCCAGCCGGCCAGTTGCAGCATCTGCGCGATGTAGGCTTCGTAGCGCTCTCGCTGCGCGGCGAAGTTGTCGCGCAGGTACATCTCGCGGTCGCCCAGGCCCAGGCCGCCCTGGGTCAGGTACAGCGTGTAGCGGTCGGGATCGCGCTGGTCGTCGCTGACGCCGAGGTTGAAGAAACTGTCGAAGAAGCTGCCGCGCCGGCCCATCAGCCGCGCCAGCGCCTCCTTGTCCCCAGCCGCGCGCACCTCCGCCAGCACCGGCCGCAGCGGCCCGGCGCCCAGCGCCTCGACGGCCTGTTCGTCCATGAAGCCCCGGTACAGCGCGGCGATCTTGGCGGCGTCGCCGCCGGTGGCCGGGTCGCCCAGCGCATAGCCTTCGACCAGCATGCGCACGCGCGCTTCGGACAGGTCGCGCAGCAGCGCGAAGTTGCCGTAGCTCGACCGCTCCGCGGGAATCTGCGTGGTATCGGCCCAGGTGCCGCTGACGTAGCGGAAGAAATCCGTGCCCGGCAATGCCGCGCGGTCCATGCCGGCGGTGTCGATGCCCCAGGCGCCGAAGCGCTGCGCGGCGATGGTGGTGCCGGCGGCGGCTCCCGCCTGGCCGTCCTCGGCGAACAGCAGGTAGGTCTGGCAGCCGTCGTCCAGGCAGCCGTGGTCTTCGTGCGCGGCCAGCGGG
The DNA here is from genome assembly GCA_937975725.1 of uncultured Pseudoxanthomonas sp. GTDB lineage: Bacteria > Pseudomonadota > Gammaproteobacteria > Xanthomonadales > Xanthomonadaceae > Pseudoxanthomonas_A. The sequence continues at coordinate 32,774 of CALJUL010000068.1, forward strand.
GCGGCGAAGGCGAGGGCCAGCAGCGTGGCGGAGGCGAGCAGGGTCTTCTTCAAGAGGTTCTCCGGAATCGTGCGGGAGGCGTGGCGGGCCACGCCGGTGCCCCACAGGATACCCGCTGCCCCTGAGGCCGCTGCCGTGCAGGAAGTCGCGGGCGGGCCGCGCGCGCGGTGGCGTCGCCGCCGCGGTGCGGCCGGATCAGGGCTGCGCCGGTTCCAGCCGACGGTGCGTTTCCGGCACCAGCATCAGCGCCGCCGATCCATACCAGGGGTGGTACTCGGCGACCATTTCGCCCTGCTGGATCACCGGGTCGGTCCCGGTCAGGCGCTGCGCTTCGTCCACGCTCTCCACCGCCAGCACGAACAGCCCGCGCCAGCCGGCCGGATCGTCGGCGAACGGCCCGGCCAGCGCCAGCCGGCCCTCGTTCGCCAGGCGCCCCATGTTGGCGAAATGGCCGGCGAACATCGCCTTGCGCGCCTCACCGTCCGCCACCCGCGTCGGCCCGGTCTTCAGGATCACCAGCACGTAGCGGCGCATTCCGCGCTCGTCCGCGCCGAGGCGCTTGGCCAGTTCGGCGTCGTGGCCCGGCGCCGGGCGCTCCTGCGCCAGCACGGGGCCGGCCGACAACGCGAAGGCCGCCACTGCGGCCAGGCAGACATGCTTCATCGGCGCCATCTCCTGCGAACCCGGAACCCGCAGCCTACTCCGCCGCCGCGGGGGCTGTACGGCACACGCCGCTCACAGCCGCTTCTCGAACCAGTGCTGCGCGTAGGGATTGTCGTTGTAGGCGGGGATCTCGGCGTAGCCGTTGCGCGCGTACAGCGCGCGCGCCTCCACCAGCGCGTGGTGGGTGTCCAGCCGCAGTACGCGCAGGCCGGCTTCGCGCGCCTGCGCCTCCAGCGCTTCCAGCACCCGTTGCGCCACGCCCAGGCCGCGCGAGGCCGGCGCCACCCACATGCGCTTGATTTCGCCCACGCCCTGCCCCAGCGCCTTCCATCCGCCGCAGCCGACGGCGGCGCCGTCCAGCCAGGCCAGCACGAACACGCCGGCCGGCGGCACCAGTTCGGCGGGGTCGGCCGATACGCTGCGCGCGGCGTCGAACCCGCCCTCGAAGCGCGCGTCCAGTTCGGCCAGGTAGGCGGCGATGCAGCCGCGCGCCGCGTCGCCGGCCGGGTCGGCAGCCTCGATCCGCACGGCCGATGCGCACAGCAGGCGTTCCACGTCGTCCATCGCCGCCAGCAGGCGCTGCCGCTGCGCAGCGCTCAGCGGCGCCAGCAGGTCGCCGGCCAGCACCTGCGAACGCGCGTCCAGCGCCTCAACTTCGCGGCGGCCCTTGCGGGTCAGCGCGGCGCGGCGCACGCGCGCATCGTGCGGCGCCGGCCGGGTGACCAGCAGGCCCTGCGCCTCCAGCGCGCGCAGCAGCCGGCTCAGGTAGCCCGAGTCCAGCGCCAGCCGCACGCGCAGGTCGCGCACGTCGGCACCCTCGCGGCCGATCTCGAACAGCAGGCGCGATTCGGCCAGCGGCCGGCCCCGCCCCAGGTAGTCGTCGGTCAGCACGCCGATGCGCCGGGTGACCGTGCGGTTGAAGCGGCGGACCTGCTGGATCTGGCTCTCGTCCATTGCCTGACTTTAGTCAGGCAATCAGCGGAGGTCAACGCGGGGCCAGGGATGCCGCCGCGGGCGCGCCCGTGTTTCCTTCTTCCGCCAGCGGGCCGCCCACGTCGAGCACGTATTCGAAGTTCTGCCGCATGCCGCCGTAGGCTTCGTCGGGCGCGCCGTAGTTGGCGCCGACCACCAGCCGGTGGCGGCCCGGCGGCAAGGGCCTGAGCATGATCCAGTAGCCGTCCGAGGCCGCCAGCGGCGAGGCCTCGTCGTCCGGGTCCAGCGGAAAACAGCCGGCGCTGCGGACGCGCCGCGCACTCACGTCGCCCAGCGGCCTGCCGTCCAGCAATACCACCGCGCTCACCAGATGGTCGTTGTTGACCGACGCCGCGGCCTGCAGGGCGCGGCAGCCCGGGCCGACGCCGCGACGCACCTGGTGGTGGATCATGTTGATGACCGGCACCAGCACGTGCTTGCCGGCCGGGACCGTGCAGCGGCGCAGGGCGTCGAAGGTGCCGTCGGTGCCGGCCAGGAACCACACCGCGCCGTCCTGCCCCAGCGCGCACAGGCGGCCATCGGGATCGCGGTAGGGTTCGACCCATTGCGCCAGCGCCCATTGCCACCAGCGCGCCGTCCATTCGCCGAGGCCGGCGCCGTCCACCGGACCGTCCGCGATCGGGGTTTCCCGGTCTGCGGCAGCCGGCAGGGCGGCGTACAGTGGTTGCGTTGCCGCGAACGCCAGCGCCAGCGCGGCCGCCAGGATCGCGGGTACGGCCCGCCGCTTCGTCTCGTTGTTCCCCATGGCGCCCCCGTGTCGTCGCACCGGCGCCAGCATACGGCGAAGGCGCTGCCCGCGCCGTCGCACCGGCTCAGGCGCCGCCCAGTCCCGCCGAGGCGCGTTGTTCCGGCGTCAGCACCAGCGGCGGGCGGATCGGCTGCCCTTCGGCGTCGAAGAAGGTGGTGTCGCGGCGGCGCCGCAGTTTCGCCACGGCCACGTGGGCGAAGATCTCCAGCCCGGCCAGCAGGAACGCCAGCGGCGTGCGCCGCACCGGGCCGGTGGCCGATGCCGTGTTGAGGACGACGTGGTCGCGCGGGCCCAGTTCGAGATCGAGCGCATCGGGGGCGACAGCCAGCACCGGGGCCAGGACGCCGACGTAGAAGATGCCGGCATCGCGCGGCGTGTTCGCCAGCGGGGTTCGGCAGCAGGCGGCGTACCAGCGCAGCAGGCCCTTGCGGCTCAGCGACAGGCAGGCCAGGTGCTCCTGGCCGGCGGTGAAGCACACGCCGGTTGGCGCCATCGGCACGATGTCGGTGCCGCCCTGCGCATCCAGCACCCAGGTGGCGCCGAGGAAGCGCGCGAACGCCTGGCAATGGCGGCAATGGCAGGTGGCGCGCGTGTAGGCGCGCTCGATGTCCACTTCGCCCCTCAACCGCCCGCAGCGACAGCGCAACTGCATCGCCATGACCACCTCCCCGGCCGCTTGCCCATGCCATCCATAACCGATGCAGCGTATGGCCGGCGTCAAGCCGGTCAGGCCGCGTCCCTCGCCGCGGGCGCGGCGAACGCCGCGCTGGCCTCGGGTGCGGCCAGGGCCAGCACGCGCCCCAGCCCACCCATCGCGGACAGGTCGCCGTGGGCCTGCTCGTCCAGCGCCTGCATCAGGCGCGCGGACAGCGCCCATTCCTTCGCCACCGCGCAGCCGATGCGCGGCGCCCAGGCCTGCAACACCCGTGCGGCCAGCGCCGGCTCCGGCGCCGCGCAATGCCAAGACGCGCAGGCATCGCGCAGCGCCTGCACCGTCACAATGGCGCCCAGCCCGTGCAGCAGCGCCAGCAACTGCGCGGCGAAGGCGTCCTCCTTGCTCATCGTGCGCGCGTGCCGCGCCGCCGCCAGCGCGGCGTGCTGGGTATGTTCCCAGACCCGTTCCGGCAGCCGGCCGAAGACGCCGCCCTCCACCTGCATCACCGGCTGCATCAGCGCCACCGCGATCAGATGGCGCAGGCCGCCGGTACCCACCATCGCGACCGCGCGATCCAGGCTTTCCACCGGCGCGGGCTGGCTGCGGTAGAGGGCGCTGTTGGCGAGCTTCAGCAGATGGGCGGCGAGCGCGGGATCGCGCGCGATGATGCCGGCGATCTCGCGGCCGGAAGCCGCATCGTCGTTCAGCGTGCTCAGCAGCCGGGGCAGCAACTGCGGGCGGCGCGGCAGCCGCTGCGGTTCGGTGGCGAAGCGGCGCAGCGCCTGTTCGGCCGCGGCGACCAGTGAGGCGGCTTGTTCCGGTCCGCAGTGCGGCTGCCCTTCGCAGGCCAGCACCACCAGCGGCAGCGCCCAGTCGCGGTCGGGTGCGGCCTCGCCGCCATCCGCGGCCACCGGCGGGTCCGCAGCGGGCACGGCGACGCCCATGGGAGACGCCGCAGCACGCCCCCGCCACCATACGGTCAATGCCTTCAGCAAGGCCACCTGCGTCCCCTTGGCACGGTCGATGGAACGGTAGCGGCCGGCCGCGGCGTTAATTGAGCGATGGGAGGAGCGAAGGGAATCACCGCAGCGCTACGGACGGCGGCAGCCCGCAGTGGCAGCTCACTCCCGCCCCTTCGTCTTCCGGATGCCGCATGCGTTTCGGTAGCGGCTCGTCGGGCGATGCATCGCCCGACGGCGACTCAGGCCATGCACGGCATGACAGCGGAGGCCGGCTGTTGCCTGGCACTGGGCACTACACCGCGCCACGATTCCGGCAGGCACTCACGCAGGCGCGCGCGAGCCATGCCGGCGCAACAGCATCAACGCAACTGGCTGTCCTTGCTGCCGCGGCGGTTGTACAGGGCGCCGCCCTGCTCTTCCCTGTCCGCTTCCTCCTGGCAGGCCACGCACAGGCGCACGCCCGGCACGGCGCGCTGGCGCGCCAGCGGAATGGGTTTCTCGCATTCCTCGCAGTGGCTCAGGCTGGGGCCCTTGGGCAGCGCACGGCGCGCCCGCTCGATGCCGTCCTTGACCGTCGCATCGATCTGTTCCTGTACCGCGCCGTCACCGGCCCAACCGGTCGCCATGATCGTCTCCTCGCGCTGCGTGCCACGGCATGCAGCTTACGCCCGATGGCCCGGCCATGCCTGACGCGCACCGGAACACCCGGGCGGGCCGCCCATGCCCGCGCGGGCCCGCGACCGGACCGGCACGGCGCGCGGGATCAGGGATGCGCCAGGGCGTAGTCGATCGCCGCGCACACCGCGGCGACCTGCGCGGCGTTGCATTGCGCGGGCGTGGCCTTGGGGCTGTCCGGGTAGACCTCGGTGGTCGTGGTGTAGCGCGCGTCCGTCACGCCGGCACACAGGCCCAGCGGCTTGAAGGCGTAGCGGATCACGCCTGGCGACACCACCGGCGAGCCGATGATCTCGCCGGCGGCGTCGGCCGGCGCGATGTGGGTGACCTGCGCCACGGCGTCGATCACCGCCTGCTGGAAGCCGGGCTGCGGATTCTCGCTGTCGTCCACCAGGTAGAAGCCGTCCGGGATCGTGCCCGGCTCGAACGGCTTGCCGTCGCGCGCCGCCAGCGCCGGGCGGAATTCGGTCTCGTCGGTGTCGGTGGTCTCGTGCAGGTCGATGTGCATGGCCACGCGCCCGCGCAGCGGCGCGACCAGCCGGATCAGCGCGGCCGATTCCTGCGCCGGGCTGTGCTCGCGGAACGAGCGGTTGGGGTCGATGGCCTCGGCGTTCCAGCGGTGGATGCGCTCGTAGCCCCACGGGCTGACGCAGGGCACCACCAGCAGGTTCGCCCTGCCGGCGTAGTCCGCGGCCCGCGCGTCCAGGAATTGCAGCGCGCCGTGCACGCCGCTGGTCTCGTAGCCGTGCACGCCGCCGGTGACCAGCATGGTCGGCAAGGCGTCGTTCCAGTCGCGGCTGCGCACGGCGAGCAGCGGATAGGTTTCGCCGGGGCCGTAATCGAGCGTGCCGTACTGCTCCACGGCGAAGCGGTCGCGCAGGCGGTCGATCGCCGCCACCACGTCGTCCGCGTGGCTGCGCTGCACCCGTTGCTGCGCGCGCCATTCGGCTTTCTCGGCCGCGCCCCAGGGCTGGCCGGGCGTGCCGATGGGATGAAAGCGTGCGGGCGTGTTCATGGCGGCGGGTCGATGGCGGAGAACAGGGGCGGCACTATAGCAGCGGCGGCTCGCCGCTCCCTGCGCGGCGGCCGTGCGCGCATGCGGCCTGGATGCGGTTGCCGGGCGCCACCGGTTCGCTTCCGCCACGATGCGTCACCCACGGCGCGCATCGTGCCTGCCGGAACGGCGAAGACGGCAAAGCGCACGAGGTACCGCATATGCCGCGGGCGACACTCCGCCGAGGCGGTCGCCAACCGCAACCGCAACACGCCACCGCGCGGAACGTCGCCCCGCCCCGACAACCACGCGCATCAATCGTCCTGCTGCGCGTCCTCGATGCCCGCCACGTCCAGCTTCTTCATGCCCAGGAAGGCCCGGGTGACGCGCTCCACCAGCGCCGGATCGCCGGAGGTCATCAGCTCGTCCAGGATCGCCGGCGTCACTTGCCAGGACAGGCCGTAACGGTCCTTGCACCAGCCGCACTGCTCGGCTTCCGGCACCGACGACAACTGCGCCCAGTAACGGTCGATCTCGGCCTGGTCGCGACAGGTGACCAGGAAGGACACCGCCTCGTTGAAGCCGAAGCCGTGGGGATACCCGCTGTCCATGGCGATGAACCAGGTCCGGTCCAGGCGGAAGTCGGAGAACAGCACCGTGCCAGCCTTGTCGTGCCCCTCGTCCGCGGGACGGCGCACAAGTTGCCCGGGGCGGGAATCGTCGAACACGCTGCGGTAGAACGCGCCGGCCTCCTCGGCCTTGCCGTACGCCGGTCCGGTGAACAGCAGCGCCGGCATGATGAAAGGGCGCGGCTCGCCGGCCGGATCGGTCAGGATCAGTTGCCACGACAGGCCGTAGCGGTCCTGCACCCAGCCGTAGCGCTTGCTGAAGGGGTATTCGTTCAGCGGCATCAGCGCCTGGCCACCCTCGCTCAGCTTCGCCCATGCCGCATCCAGGTGCGCGCGCGCCTGTGGATCGCGCACGGGATCGTAGTTGAGCATGAACGAAACGGACGGATTGAAGGCGAAGTGCGGCCCGGCGCTGATCGCCATGAACGGCTGCCCGGCCAGCACGAACGCCACCACGTCGCAGTCCCCGGACGGCGTGTCGTGCAGGCGGACCACGGAATCGATGCGCGAGTCGGGGAACAGCGAGCAATAGAACGCGGCGGCCTCGCGGGCCTGGGTATCGAACCAGAGGTGCGGCGTGATCGGCTTGACGAGCGACATGGCGGACTCCTGCGTTGGGGCTCTGCCCGGCGACGAAGTGGGGCGCCCGGGATCGACACAGCCTGCCACGCGCGGCGTAAACGCCGCGTCCCGTTCAGGGCGGCAGCAGCTTCCAGAACATGCCGTTCTTCAGTTTCACGGTCTGCAGCGGCTTGCGCTGGGCCGCCGGCAGGTTGGCGCGGAACATCTCGCGGATGTCGCCCATCACCTTGTCCGACTCCATGAAATAGGAATGCGCCAGCACGCTCCGATCCACCCCGGACACGTCGATGGTGTCCACGCCGTCGACCAGCAGCACGCCTTCGCTGGTGTCGCCGGCGCGCGGGCCGCGGTTGACCTGCCTGGACGCCTTCAGCGCCAGGTCTTCGGACGAGGCGTACAGCGTGACCCGGCCACTGGCCAGGCGCATCGCCGGCGCCAGTTGCTCGCGGAACACCTTCGCGTCGATGTCCGGCGCGGCCAGGATGATGCCGCGGAAGCGCCCGCGCAGGTCAGGACGCCTGGCCACCAGGTTGCGGACGGCCTGGGTGACACCGCGCGTGCCCATGCTGTGGCCGATGACGTACAGGTCCTGCGCGCCGGAACGGTCGGCCATGTCGGCCAGGAAGCCCTCGATCGCCGGCACCGAACGGGCGATGGCGCCCTCGTCGCTGAAGTAGCCCGACAGCGCGGCCTGCGACGGCCAACTGTAGAACACCGGCGCGCCGTCGAAGCGCAGGTCGTAGGCCAGTTGCGCGGTGCGGCGGGCGGCGTCGCGGAAGCCGACGTTGTAGCCGTGCACGAACACGAACGCGCTGTGCGAGCGCGACGCGCCCACGCGCTCGTACAGCGCGGAGAAGAAGGGCGCGCGTTGCAGGCGTGCCACGTCCTGCAGGACGACGTGCTGCTGCGCGTCCTCCTCGAATTCCAGCAGGTACCACTTGGGCGATTCCAGTTCGCCGGCGACGTGATTCCTGGGAATGCTGACCCGGGCGGTGCCGTAGGTGAGCCCGCTGTCCACGTCGGCGGTGAAGCGCTCGCCGGGCGGCCGGCTGAGGAAGTCGCGGGCGGGCACGCGATTGGTGGCGTAGAACACGTCGACGTTGACGAAGTCCTCGCGCGGCGGCGGTGGTGCCGGCGGAGGCGGCCGGGACGCGGACGGCGGCGCCTGCGCTTCCGCAGCGCGGCGGCGCGCGGCTTCGGCCTCGGCGGCGGCGCGCGCACGTTGCTGGTCGGCGCGCTCGGCTTCGGCGCGCTGGCGCTGGGCACGTTCGGCTTCGGCGCGTGCCGCGGCCTCCGCGGCGGCGGCTTCGCTGGGCGGCGGAGGGGGCGGCGGCGGAGGCAATTCGCGCACCCGCTTGGCACAGCCGGCCAGCACCAGCGCCGCCCGCATCAGGCAGACCATACGCCGCATCGTTCACCCCTGTCTGTGGATACCGGCGCGCTCCACCCCGGGCGCTCCGACGCGGCGATGGTAGCACCGCGCCGTGCCGCCATCGCGCGCCGCGGCCTGCGCATTCCGTACACTGGCCGGCCTTTCCCTCGCGGCCGCGACCTCCATGCCCGACCGTTCCGCACGTCTATGAGCGATTCTCCCGAACCCGCGCGGATCTGGGTGGACGCCGATGCCTGCCCGGGCCCGGTGAAAGAGATCCTGTTCCGCGCCGCCGAACGTGCGCGCGTGCCGGTCACCCTGGTCGCCAACCAATGGCTGCGGACGCCGGCTTCCCGCTTCGTCCGCGCCTTGCAGGTGCAGGGCGGCTTCGACGCGGCCGACGACGCCATCGCCGAGCGCGCCGCGCCCGGCGACCTGGTGGTCACCCAGGACATCCCGCTGGCGGCGCGGGTGTTGGCCAAGGGCGCGCAGGCCATCGACCCGCGCGGCGGGCGCTTCACCCAGGACAACATCGCCGAACGCCTGTCGATGCGGAACTTCATGGACGAACTACGCGGCGCCGGCGTGCAGACCGGCGGCCCGGCCACCTTCAACGCCCGCGACCGCCAGGCGTTCGCCGGCCAATTGGACCGCTGGCTGGCCGCGCGGCGCTGACGCCACGCCACGACCGACCACGCCGCGATGCCCGACCTCGAACTCCGCCCCCTGCTCCACCTGGTGCTGCACGTCGTCGTGCCCGTGGCCGCCGCGCGGCTGTTCTGGCCGAAGGCGTGGAAGCGCGCGGCACTGTGGATGCTGGCCGGCTGGGCGATCGACATCGACCACGTGCTGGCCGAGCCGGTCTACGCCCCGGGCCGTTGCAGCCTGGGCTTCCACCCGCTGCACACCTGGCCGGCCATCGCGGTCTATGCCGGACTCGCGGTCCCGGCCAGGACGCGCTGGTTCGGCACCGGCCTGCTGATCCACATCGCGCTGGACGGGATCGACTGCCTGCTCATGTGAGCACCCGCTGCGGCTGCGGAATCGGGGTTGGTCCGATTCCGCAAGGAACTGGCTGCATCGGCGAACCAGCGCGTGGAAACATACCTGCGGTTGGATCCGCGGCATGCCGGGAAACGGGAATGGCAACGCAATGCTGCCGCTTCGTCTGCAACCAAGACGACGAGGCCGGACACCGGCACGGCGGCGTCGACCTCGCATTGCCCGCGCATCGCCGATGGCCTGTCCGCATCGTCCTCGGCCGATGCCCCGTGCATGCAGGAACAGGCGGGTACGCGCGCCTCCATGCAGCGAAAACAGCCAAGCACTCCGGCAGCGATCCCATTGCGCTTTTGCACGCCACATCTCGTGCCATCCGAAGCGAATACCCGATTCGCACGTATTCGCGGCGCTGCGCGGGCCTTCAGGCACGCGCCCGCGTTATCGCGTAGGATGGCCTGGTCCCACCTCGTGCGTCCCGTCCGACCGCCAACATCGTCGCTCGATGCGCTTTCCTTCCACGCGTCTCCGTTCTGTTTCGTGACGACGCCCTTCCGGGAGCGCCCATGCCGGGCTGTCAGCTCTGCAAGTTCCATCCTGTCTTCACGGAAGAGTCCGCGCAGGGCCGGCACCTGCTGACGTGCGGCCGGCCTGTCGCCCAGATGTCATCGCGCCCTGGCTGCTGCTCGTCTTGCCGAAGCAGGCCGGGTGCATGAGCACGGCCGTTGCCGCCCCGGAACCATTGTGTTCGCGCTGCGATGCGGTGTGCTGCCGACTCACCGTGGTGCTGCAGCCGGAAGACCGCATTCCCGCACACTTGGCCACGCGCACCGCGGCGGGGCTGGAAGTGATGGCGCGCGATGCGGAGGGCTGGTGCGTGGCAATCGACGCCGCGCGCATGTGCTGTTCGATCTACGACTCCCGCCCGGAGATCTGCCGGCGGTTCGCGATGTCCGGCCCCTATTGTCTCGACGTGCGCGCCGACTACCTGGACCGCACCACCCGCGGCATTCCGCTCACGCTCTACTGAACCGACAGGAGACTGCATGGCTCGCCCCCGCAAACCGGCGCCCACCGGCGCATCCACCGGCAGGCCGTCCGCCGGCGGCGACCGCGCGTTCTCGCGGCGCAGCGGCGGCGACGCGCTGACCCGCGAGGCCATCGCCGCGGACCTGGATACGTTCCGGCAGGCCGGCGGCAAAATCGAAGTGCTGGGCATCACCCGCACGCTGCAAAAGATCGGCCAGGACGCCGGGGCGCAACCGCCAACCGCCGATCCCGCCGCCGCCAAACCCCGCCGCTGACCGCCCTGGAGCACGCTTTGCCCAAGCCCAACTACGCTTTCGAGAAACGCCAGCGCGAACTGGCCAAGAAAAAGAAGCTGGAAGAAAAGCAGGCCCGCAAGCGCGAGACGCGCGATCCCGCCGCCCCGGAGTCACCGGCAACGGCCCCTGTCGCGGAAGCCGGCACGCCCGCCTCGCCTGCACCACGCATCCATCGCCGGCCGTGAGCCGCGGCCTGGACGATGCGTTCACTGCCGGCTCCCAGCAGCATGTGGGCCGGCAGGCCCGGAGCAGCATGATTCGCGAATGACGTCAGTTACACCTGCTCCAAGGGATGGAGCGCGAAAGAACTTTCCCCCGCAATGACGGGGAGAGGACCATCGGCAGGTTCCCTCGCACGCCGGACAACGACGGGAACACGCATCCGTCACGCCCCTTGCCAGCCGTCCGCTTTCGCGGCACCGCCCCTGCGGAACGGTGCACGCGGCATTCCCTTCATCGCAAGCCGCGGCGCCGATCCCGGACAGGCAGTGCCGTGCTTCTTCCTCGACGATCACCCCACCCGGCAATCCTCTCCCGCGATGCCCCGCAAGGCGCCGCCTCAGGACTGGAACACCGGCTCCAGCAGGCGGAACGTGCCGGCGTCGGCGTCCATCTCCACCTGGCCGCCCACCGGCACGATGAACTGCTGGCGGATGTGGCCGATCATCGCACCGCGGTAGGCCGGGATCTTCAGCGGCTTCAGGTAGTCGTCGAAGATCTGCGGCAGCGTCAGCGAGCCATAACCGTTGCCGGGATCGCAGTCGGTGCATTCGCCGAAGATCACGCCGGCGATCCTGTCCAGCGCGCCCATCAGCCGCAGCGTGCTGAACATGCGGTCGATGCGGTACGGGGCTTCGGACACGTCCTCCAGGAACAGGATCTTGCCGCTGAAGTCCGGCAGGTAGGGCGAACCGGCCAGCGCGGTCAGCACGGTCAGGTTGCCGCCCACCAGTTCGCCCTGCGCCTTGCCGCCGGCGATGGTGACGGTGCGGTTCTTGCGCTGCACCAGTTCGTCGCCGGTATCGACCACGTTCTGGTACTGCATCAGTTCGCGGTTGAAGAACACGCGGCGGAACTGGTCGGCATTGAAGCGGTTCCAGCTTCCCAGCCCCACCGGGCCGTGGAAGGTGACCAGGCCGGTCTTGGTGTGGATGGCGTTGTGCAGGGCGGTGATGTCGGAATAGCCCAGCAGCACCTTGGGATTGCGCCGGATGAGCTCGTAGTCCAGCAGCGGCAGCAACCGAGCGGCGCCGGAGCCGCCGCGCGCGCAGACGATCGCCTTGACCTCCTTGTCGGCGAACATGGCGTTGAGGTCGCCGGCGCGGTCGGCATCGGCGCCGGCCAGGTGGCCGCGCCGCGAAGCCAGGTGCGGGCCGGTCTTCACCTTCAGGCCCAGCGCCTCCATGGCCTCCTGGGCCAGTTGCAGGTCGAAGGGCTCGTCGGTGGCCGCCGAAGGGCTGACCAGCGCCACGGTGTCGCCGGGATTCAGTGCGACCGGCAGCAGACGCTTGCGCGGTGCGGCCGCGAACGCGGACTGGCCGGCTGCCAGCGGCAGCATCAATGAAGTAGCGGCGAGGGCCGCGGTCCCGAGGAAGTGTCGCCTGTGCATGGTGCCGCCTGTCGATGGACTGCGGCCAGCTTAGCAAGTCCGCACTCTTTCTTCGTGCGACCGTACCGTTTGAAACGGGTTCGACGCCCGTGGATGTCGGTGCCGTTCGGACGATGCAGCGGGCGGGCATTGGATATGCGGAGAGCGGTGCTGTTGCACCTGCCGAGGCCCGGTCAAGTCCGCGGGCGGCGATCCGGCCTGTCGGCAGCGCCACGATGCAGTCCATGGCCGGAACCACCGGCTTTGGCTGTCCGGCCTGCATTCCCACCAAAGCGAACGACGCGGCATTACGCACGCCCGCACATGGGCAACACTTCACCATCTGCACGGCATCAGAGCCCCAGATGCGCCTGCAATGCGCGGCGCACGCGTTCGGCATAGTGCTCGGAACCGTAACGGCCGGCGTCGAACACGCCGCCGGGCCCGGCGGCGGCACTCATGCCGGAAAAGGTCGGCTTGGGCACCACGACCACCTGCCAGGCCAGTCCGTCATCATCCGCGTCGTCGAGGTGGCGCACGTCCACCGCGGCAACATTCGTAGCGCTGAGCCGCGTGCTCGCCTCGCGCCCCCATGTGCGGCGGCTGACGACGATGGCGCGTGGCGGATAGCGCCAGGCTTCGCCTCCGCCCGACAGGCCGATCCGCACGAACTGCAGACCGACGACCGCGGCGCCCATGATGATGACGGCGAACACCGGCGTGGCGATGCCGACCGGCCACAGACCGCGGCCCAGTTCCCACGCGGGCATCGCCATCGCGAACAGGCCGAAGGCGAAGAACAGCAGGCGCAGCGGCCAAGGGAAGTGCCGGCGGACCAGCGGAAGGTCCGAGTCGAGAACGTCGGCGAGGTCAGCGGCGGGCATGGCGCCATGGTAGCCATTGCAGTGCCGCCCTGCACTGCCGCTCATTCCCTGCCGGCTCTTCCTGTCCCCGACCGGGCCGCAGGCGCTAGACGTCCCATCGCGGCCGCTGTTCGATCTCGGCGATCACGCCGGGCAAGGCGGCCGCGTCCACGGGCGGGGAAAACCAGTACCCCTGCGCGGCGAAGCAATGCATCCTGCGCAAGGCTTCCGCGGTCTGCACGTCCTCCACGCCTTCCGCCACCACGTGCATGCCGAGCCGGCGCGCCAGGCGGATCGTCGAACCCACGATCGCCGCGCTCGCCTCGTGCTTCAGCAGGTTGCAGATGAAGCTCTTGTCCAGCTTCAGTTCCTCCACCGGCATGTCCTGCAGGTAGGCGAGCGAGCTGTAGCCGGTGCCGTAGTCGTCGATGGACAACTGCACGCCCGAGTCCGCCAGCGCCCGCAGGGTGCGCAGGCTGGTGTGGGGGTCGGACATGGCCGCCGACTCGGTGACCTCGAGCGCCAGCCGCTGCGGCGGCACCTTCGCCAGGGCGAGCTGCCGCCGCACCACGCCGGGAAGCGCGGGATCGAGCAGGCTGCACACCGACAGGTTCACCGCGACCGTCAGCTCCATGCCGCCGCGCTGCCAGGCGGCGCACTGGTCCAGCGCCATGCCCAGCACGTGCCGCGTCACTTCCGACATCAGGTCGGTGTGCTCCATCAACGGGATGAACCAGCCGGGCGACACCGTGCCGTTGACCGGATGCTCCCAGCGCAGCAGCGCCTCCACGCCGATCACCCGCATGTCCTGCAGCCTGACCTTCGGCTGGTACTGCAAGCGCAGTTGCCCTTCCGACAACGCGTCGCGCAGTTCGTTGAGCAGCAGCAGCGTGCGCGGATCGTCGCGCTTGATCTCCGCGGTGAAGCGCATCACCCCGCCCTGCTGCTGGCGCGCGCGCCGCATGGCGATGGTCGCCTGGCGGACCAGGGCGCAGGGGTCGTCGCCGTCCTGCGGCGCGATGGAGAGGCCCATGCTCGCCGAAGCCTTCAGCTTGGCACCTTCGGTCCAGACCGCGTCGCGCAGCGCCTCGTGCAGGCCCCAGGCGCGGGCTTCGGCCTGCGCCGCGTCCGCGACCGACGACATCACCACGCAGAATTCGTCGGCCCCCATGTACACGATGGCGTCGCGCGGCGGCAGCGCGGACCGCCAGCGCCGCGCCAGTTCGCGCAGCAGCGCATCGCCGGCGCGGTGCCCGTAGGCTTCGTTGACCGCGCCGAAGCGGTCGATGTCGATGACCAGCACGGCGATGCGCGGGCCGGCCGCGAGCGCCCGCGTGATGACTTCCAGCAGCCGCCGCCGGTTGGGCAGGCCGGTCAGGTGGTCGGTATCCGCGGCCAGCACCAGTTCGTCGCGCTGGCGTTCGACCCGGTCGCGCAGGCCGCGCAGGCGCCACCACAACAACAGCGCGGCGAAGCCGGTAACCAGCACCGCGGCCACGGTTCCGGGCGCGGCGCCGGGGCGGTCGGGAGCCAGCAGGCTGAGCGGCGCCGCCAGCATCGCCAGCGCGATCAGCGAAAACCGGCCCGCGGTGCCGTCGACGCGGGAGGAATCGCGTATCGCCAGCAGGCGATGGCGGGAGGGATGCAGCGCTGCCGCGCCCCAGCAGACGTAGGCCAACAGCCACATCAGGAACAGCGGCTTCGCCGGCGGCTGCACGCCGTAGCTCATCGCGTGGTAGACCGCATCCGCGCAGGTCCACGACACCAGTCCCAGCACCAGCAGCTTGAGCGAAGGCGAACGCGTTTCCGGTGCGCTGGCGAGCCATGCGGCGAGCGCCAGCAGGCCGAGATCGCCGATCGGGTACAGCATGCGGAAGCGATGCGGCGCCGGCAGCGGCGGGGCCTGTTCCAGCGTGGGCTGCACGAACAGCCACCATCCCACCAGCCCGGCGCACAGCAGGACCACCACGCCGTCGAGCAGGCCCGACCAGGAGATCGGGCCGCTCGTCCGGTTGCGGATGAAGCCGAGCAGGCCTACGGCGAACACGCCGGTCGCCAGCGTATACAGCGCATCCGCCGGGGTCAGCCTCAGCGCCGTGGCGCCGGCGTCGTCCATGCTCGCCTGCACGAACGCACCGGCGACGAACAACGCATGCGCGAGGGCCAGCCACCACCACGGCCCCATGCGTTTGCCATGCACCTGCACGGCGCCGATGACCAGGCCCAGCGTGCCCCACCACGCCAACGCACCGCCGTACCAGCGCCACTGGAGCAACCCGATGGCGATGCCGGCCAGCGTGAACACCCACCACGCATGTCCCAAGCGCCCCGTCGCCATGGGAAACCATTCGCGTCGCGCAGCGCTCATCCAGGCTGCCACGTGCCGCATGCTCAACACAGAAGCCGATCCCCGCCCCGCGAACCCGCGAGGCCTGATGTCACAGTCAAGAGATCCGGGTCCATCCACTAGCCTCTGGAGCGATTTTTCCCCGCGCGGAATCTAGCACGCTTGCACGATGCGACATGTGCCGACTGCACGAAAGTAGGAGGCATTCGATGCAAACCCGCGACTAATGTGAAATGAACGGATGGGACCTCGATGTGGTTCGCTTCGGCAGAGCTCATTCGAGAGGATGCGGGCTCAGGTTGCTTGCATGTTCGTGCGATTTTGAGTCGTTCATCGACACCGCGTTGATGGAACCAGGTGCCACTGTGCTGATCCCGTGCCTGACGGCCCGTCATGGCGGTCGGGGCTGAAAGGCTGCGCTGCGATTTTCGAGTAGGTACGACGTTCTGTCGCTTCCTTTCCGTGCCATGTTGTGGCAGGACGTTCCTGCATCATGCTTGCGGCGTTCTGCCTCATCTCCATGTCGTCTAGTGCGGCAGTGACTGGCTGTCCTTTACTGTTCGGCCGACTCGCTTCCGTTCACGGACCGCACCGCCTGCAATGACCATTGCGATGTGCGTGACATCGACGTGCATCAATTGCAAGCGTCTACCGATGCGCGCCTAGTCTCTTTCTTGCCATGTCGAAGACATGCGGGAGGTGGCGACCACTTGATGCAGCGTCCAGGCCGGCAACACACGGATTGCATTGGTTGGCTCCACTATGGGAACGTCATCAAGGAAAGGCGCAAGCCATGCGGGCGGATGGCTGCAACCATGGCGGCGCCGCCTTGCGGCATTCGACGCCATCCCCGCACGCGCAGGTCGCGGAAGCCGCGCAGGCCATCGCAGGCCGGAGGCACACTCGGCCCGACGCAATCATCCGGCCTCCCTTGTCGCCCGCCCTGCCGCGCGACGACAGGGGTACCCCCGGAGGCCTGGGAACCATGCCGCCGCTGCGGCTGTCCACATGCCGGATAGCCTCCACGCAGCGCACCCGGTAATGTCACGCCAGTTCTTCCGCCACGCCCCCCCCATGAAGCCCCCTGCCCC
>CALJUL010000069.1 GCA_937975725.1 uncultured Pseudoxanthomonas sp.
CTACGGCGAGACCGGCATGGCGCACCTGCTGGAGCACCTGCTGTTCAAGGGCACGCCCACGCAGAGCGACATCAGCGGCGAGATGAAGAAGCGCGGCATCCAGTTCAACGCCACCACCGGCCTGGACCGCACCAACTACTTCGCCTCCTTCCCGGCCGACGACGCCACCCTCGACTGGGTGCTGGGCATGGAAGCCGACCGCATGGTCAATTCCAACGTCGCCAGAAAGGACCTGGACAGCGAAATGACCGTGGTCCGCAACGAGCTGGAGGCCGGCGAGAACAACCCCGGCGCCGTGCTGATGCAGCGCATCCGCTCCACTGCCTTCCTCTGGCACAACTATGGCAACACCACCATCGGCGCGCGCAGCGACGTGGAGGGCGTGCCGATCGACCGGTTGCAGGCGTTCTACCGCCAGTGGTACCGGCCGGACAATGCCACCCTGATCGTGGCCGGCCGCATCGACAGCGCCGGCGTGCTCGGCCGCATCGCCGCCCATTTCGGCAAGGTCAGGAAGCCCGCCGGCGCGCTGCCGCGCTTCTACACGGTGGAGCCGGCGCAGGACGGCGAGCGCGAAATCACCGTGCGCCGCGTCGGCGACCTGCAACTGGTGGCCGCGTCCTACCACGTGCCGGCGCTGGCGCACGCCGACAGCGCGGCGCTGAGCGTACTGGCCAACGTGCTGGGCCACACGCCCGGCGGGCGCCTGCACAAGTCGCTGGTGGAAGCCAAACTGGCCGCCTACGCCGGCGCCAACGGCGAATCCATGCGCGACCCCGGCCTGCTGACGGTGATCGCCGTGGTGCCCAAGGACGGCGACCGCGCCAAGGCCGAGACCGAACTGCTGCAACAGGCCGAGCGCATCGCCCAGCGCCCGGTCGCCCAGCAGGAAGTGGACGAGGCCAAGCAGCGCATCGGCAACGCCTACGACCTGTACTTCACCGACGTCAACGCGGTGGGCATGGGCCTGTCTGAATTCCAGTCCGCCGGCGACTGGCGCCTGCTGTTCACCAGCCGCGACGCCATCGAGAAGGTCACCGCCGAGGACGTGAACCGCGTCGCCGCCGCCTACCTCAAGCAGAGCAACCGCACCCTGGGGCGCTTCGTGCCCACCGACGCGCCGGACCGGGTCGAGATCGCCGCCGCGCCGGCGGTGGCCTCGCTGGTGGACGGCTACACCGGCCGCGCCGCGGTCAGCGCCGGCGAGAACTTCGATCCCTCGCCGCAGAACATCCAGGCGCGCACGCAGACCTTCACCCTGGGCAACGGCCTGAAGGTGTCGCTGCTGCCGAAGAAGACCCGCGGCGGCACCGTGGTGGTGGACGCCAACTTCCGCTTCGGCGACGAGAAGGCGCTCGCCGGCCGCGAAGGCGCCGCCGGCATGGCGGGCGCCATGCTGATGCGCGGCAGCAAGACGCTGACGCGCGAGCAGATCGACCAGCGCATGGAGCAGCTCAAGACGCAGGGCGGCGTGAGCGGCAACCTGCAGGGCGCGGGCATCGGCCTGCAGACGCGGCGCGAGCACCTGGCCGACGCACTGGCGCTGGCGGCGGACATCCTGCGCAACCCGGCGTTCCCGGAAAGCGAGTTCGAACAGTTGCGCACCCAGGCCGTCACCAGCCTGGAAGCCTCGCGCAAGGAACCGGGCAGCATCGCCGGCACGGCGATGGCGCGGTATTTCGATCCGTGGCCGGTCGGCCACCCGCTGCGCACCCGCTCGCTGGACGAATCGCTGGCACAGGTGAAAGCGCTGAAGCTGGACGACGTGCGCGCCTTCCATCGCGATTTCTACGGCACCGCCAACGGCGAGATCGCCGTGGTCGGCGATTTCGATGTGGATGCGGTGCGCAAGCAACTGGAAACGCTGTTCGCCGATTGGAAACCGGCACACGCCTATGCGCCCATCGATACGCGCTACACCGAGGTGGCGGCCCGGCGCGAGCGCTTCGAGACGCCCGACAAGCCCAACGCCGTGCTGCTGGCGCGCCACAACCTGCCGCTGCGCGTGACCGACGACGACTACCCGGCCATGATCGTGGCCAACCGCGTGTTCGGCGGCGGTGCGCTGAAGTCTCGCCTGGGCGACCGCATCCGCCAGAAGGAGGGCCTGAGCTACGGCGTCTCCAGCGGCGTGCGCGCCGACGACAGCCGCAGCGGCCAGGACGACGCCGGCAGCTTCAGCATCCAGGCCATCGCCGCGCCGGAGAACATGGAGCGGGTGGAAGCGCTGGTGCGCGAGGAACTGGCCCGGCTGGTCAAGGACGGCATCACCGCCGAGGAACTGAAGGACGCGGTGAGCGGCATCCTGACCGAACGCCAGCAGGGCCGCGCCGAGGACGGCAACGTCGCCAGCATCCTGGCCGACCAGTTGTACTACGACCGCACCATGCAGTTCACCGCGGACCTGGACGGCAAGTACCGCGCGCTGACGCTGGAACAGATCAATGCCGCCATCGCCAAGCACCTCAAGCCCGACGCGCTGAGCGTGTTCGTGGCCGGCGATTTCGCCAAGGCGGCGGGCAAGGCCGGCGCGTCCGCGGGCAAGTAGGCGCGCGCGGCACGGCAACGCAGACGGCCCGTTCGCGGGCCGTCTTTGTTCGTAGCGTCGAAGCAACTCCCTTTCGTGCAGGGCATGGCGCCAGTGCATGCCCGCACATCCGTGCGCCACCGCATCAGCGATTCCTGTAAAGCGTCTTCAGGCCCGGTGCCTTCCGGGTTCACGTCGCGAAGCGTCGGGGCTGAAGTCCCTCCTACAGGGACCGCGTCGATTGAAGAATGTGTGCGCTCGTGCGCGGGCGGCCGCTCAGGGCAGGCGCAGCGTAGCTACTATCGGGAAATGGTCGGAGGGATAGCGGTCCCGCCAGCGCGTGGTCACCGACTTCACCGATTCCACTTCCATGCCGCGCACGAAGATCCAGTCGATGCGCTTGTCGGCCGTGCCGCGGAAGGCGTGGAAGGTGGCCTCGCTGCCTTCCACGCGCGGCGCCGCGGTCCAGGCATCCTGCAGGCCGCGCGCGAGCACGGCGTGCGCCTCGCTGTCGGGACCGGTGTTGAAGTCGCCGGTCAGCACCACCGGAATCCCCGCCGGCAGCGAGGCCAGCCGCCGGGCGATGGCCTGCGCGCCCTTCACCCGCGCCGCTTCGTCCTGCTCGCGGTACGGCAGGTGCGTGTCGAACAGATAGAAGCGCTTGCCGTCGGCGCGGCGCTGGAACAGCGCCCAGGTCACCATGCGCGGGTACAGGTGGCCCCAGGTGATGCTGCCCGGCACGTCGGGCGTGTCCGACAGCCAGAAGTCGCCGGACTCGACCACGTCCAGCCTGTCCTTGCGGTAGAACACGCCCATGCGCTCGCCGCCGCCGTCGGCATCTCGGCCGCGGCCGAACCAGGCGTATTCCGGCAGTTCCTGCGCCAGGTAGTCCGCCTGCGCCTGCACCAGTTCCTGCGTGCCGATCACGTCCGGCGCTTCCTCGCGCAGCATCCGCACCGCCAGCGGCTTGCGGGTCTCCCAGTAATCGGGGCCGTCGGACGCCACCGGCAGGCGGATGTTGAAGCTCATCACGCGCAGCGCCGGGGGGTCACCCGCCTGCGCGGTGGAGGCGGCCAGCAACAGCCCCGCCAGGACGAAGCGCAGGATGCGCATGGCCTCTCTCCATGTTCGGTTCGCCATCAGTATAGGCACTGCGGTAACGTCGCGGTCGGCCAAGGGAACGTGAGAACAGACCATGCAGGACCCGCGACGCATCGCTGCCGGCGCCATGCTGCTACTGGGCATCGCCTTGGCGCAGAGCGCACGTGCGCAGGACGACGGCCATGCCGCCACCGACGATGCGCAGACCGTACAGACCTTGCTGGAAGCCGAAGCCACCGGGCGCCTGCTCTACCGGCATGACCAGGCCGCCGCCCGGGCCACCGATGCGGTGATGGAGTTGGAGGCCTTCCGCCAGGACAGCAAGCAGGGCCGGCTCGGAGGCTGGATCAGCGAAGCGCGCGGGGACGGCATCGTCGTGAGCTTCCTGAGCAGCGAGGCCATTCCGCGGGCGCGCTACCGGGTGGAGGTTTCCGGCGACGGCCGCGTGAACGGGGAAGTGCAGGCCCTGCCGGAGCCGGCCACGCTGACCGACCGCGAACGGGCGGCCGCGCAGGCCCGCAGCACCGCGGCGGCGGCCACGTTCGAAGCCTGCTCGCGCTCCTACAACAGCGTGGTGCTTCCCGCTCCGCGTGCGCCCGAAGGCGGCTGGACGGTGTACCTGCTGCCGGGCACCACGCAGCACGGCATCGTCCCCATCGGCGGCAGCTACCGTTTCGACCTGGATGCGAGCGGCACGCGGCTGCTGCGGCAACGCGGCTTCACCCGCAGTTGCATCGTGCTGGACAATCCGCGCGAGGCCGAAGCGCTGATGGTCACCCACCTGCTGGACCCCGCGCCGACCGAAGTGCACGTGTTCTGGAGCCTGTGGGCGGACAAGCCCCTGTACGTCGGCACGTCCGCGGGCACGTGGAGCATCGAGCAAGGACACGTTCGCCTGGTCGAACGCAGCAAGGACATTCCATGAAGGCATCCGTGAAGAACTCCGCATTCATCGCCTGCGCCGTCCTGGCCTGGGCCTGCACGGCCAGTACGTCGTTCGCGGCGTCGCCGCAGCCGCCGCCCGTGGAAAGCGACGGCACGACGGCCTGCGCGATCCAGCGCCTGCTGCCCTTCGTCGGCCCCTACGGCATCCGGCAGGCATGGCCGGTGGCGGACGCGCTGCCGGCGAAGCACGAGCACGCCCTCGGCGTGCTGCTGTCCGACACCGGTCACGTCGCCGACGGCTACCAGCAGTTCCTGCACGTCGATGCCGATGCGCGCGAGGTCTACGTGGTCCAGCAGGGCGGCTTCGCCGGCATGCGCAAGGTATACGGGCCGCTGCCGTTGCCGCGTTGCGACGCCGCGCCCACGCAGGCGCCGCCGTGCTGAAGTCGGCGGCGTTGCGTCTTTTCTTCGCGGCAGCGAACGGGAAGCCGGCGCTCAAGCTGCCGGGCGCGACCGGCCGCGGTGTTCGCCCTCGGCGATCTCCTCGACCAGCCTGGCGCAGAACGCGGGCAGGTCGCCCGGCGTGCGGCTGGTGACCAGGCCCTTGTCCACGATCACCTCGTCGTCCTTCCAGTGGGCGCCGGCATTCTCCAGATCCCTGCGGATGTTCGGCACGGAGGTGACGGTGCGGCCGCGCAATACGTCGGCGTTGGCCAGCACCCATGGCCCGTGGCAGATCGCGCCGACCGGCTTGCCGGCCTCGAAGAAACCGCGGGTGAAGGCCAGCGCCTGGTCGTCCACGCGCAGCGCATCGGGATTGAACAGGCCGCCGGGGATCACCAGCGCGTCGTAGTCCTGGGCGGTGACTTCGGACAGCACGTGGTCCACTTCGACCTGCTCGCCCTTGTCGAAGTGGCGGAAGCCCTGGATGCGCCCGCCGTCCGGCGCGACCACGTCGACGCGGGCATCGTGCGCGCGCAGGGCGCGCATCGGTTCGGTCAGTTCGGATTGCTCGAAACCGTCGGTGGCGAGGATGGCGACGCGTTTTCCGCTCAGGTGGCTCATCGGACTCTCCTTGCAGGGGGGATCGCCACCCTATCCCCCCGCCCGCGCAGGCCGTGCGAAGGAAACGTTGCCACGGCGTCAACGCGCCGCGTATGCAGCGGCATGCTTCAATGGCGCTTCGTCCACGCGCCCGCCGGAGTCGAACGCAGCATGCCGCCGCCCCGCGCGAAGACCGTCCTGCGCAGCGTGCTGGCGCTGGTGCTGGCCGTCGCGGCCGTCCCCGCGGTGAATCTGGTCGGCGACCTGCTGTCCTCCACCATCGGCCTGCCGCCGGGCGGCGGCATGCGGCTGGCGGTGGACCTGGGCTGGGTCTTCCTGTCGGGCCTGGCCGGAAGCTGGCTGGCGGTGCGCGTGGCCGACGCGGCCAGGACCGCGCATGCGTGGGCGGTATTCGCGCTCTACCAGTGTGCGGCGCTGTACGCGGTCACGATGGCCTGGGAGGAATTCCCGCGCTGGTTCACGCTGGGCCTGCTGCTGTCACCACCGTTGCAGGCGTGGCTGGGCTGGCGCCTGGCCGGAGGCCGCCGCCGCGCCTGAATGCGGCGGCGCGCTACGGAAGCGTCAGCGCCGCGGCCACGCCGCCAGCAGCGCCCACAAGCCGCCCAGGCCGGCGATCCACGACGAGGCCGGGATCGACAGGATGCGCGGGCCGCCGGCCTCGAAACCGTACAGCACCGCGGCCACGATCAGCAGGCCCACGCCGAGAATGGCGGCGACGACGCGGCGTTGCAGCCCCTTCATGGTCTGGGTCAGTTCGGCCAGGTCCTTCGAGCGCATCGCCAGTTCGTGGCGGCCCTCCACCTGCTGGGTCAGCCATGCGTGCACCAGCCGCGGCATGTCCGGCGCGTGGGTCATGATCTCCGGCAGGCGCTTGCGGAATTCCTGTGCGGCGCGCTGCGGGCTGTAGCGCTCCACCAGGATGCGCTCCAGCACCGGCTTGGCCACCGCCCAGATGTCGATCTGCGGGTCCAGTTGGCGGCCCACGCCCTCGATGTTGAGCAGGGTCTTCTGCAACAGGATTAGTTGCGGTTGCAGGGTCAGTTCGTACTTCTGCGCGGTGCGGAACAGCTTGAGCAGCACCTCGGCCAGGGAGATTTCCGACAGCGGCCGGGTGAAGTAGGGCTCGCACACCGCGCGCGCGGCGGCTTCCAGTTCGTCGATGCGCACGGTGGCGGGCATCCAGCCGGCCTCGACGTGCAGCTCGGCGATGCGCCGGTAATCCTTGTTGAAGATAGCCATGAAGTTCTCGGCCAGGTAGTACTGGTCTTCCTGCGAGAGCTGGCCGGTGATGCCGAAGTCCAGCGCGATGAAGCGCGGGTTGGCCTTGCGCGCCGGGTCGCTGTCCACCCAGATGTTGCCGGCGTGCGCGTCGGCGTGGAAGAAATTGTCGCGGAACACCT
>CALJUL010000070.1 GCA_937975725.1 uncultured Pseudoxanthomonas sp.
GCCAGTCGCTGCTGGCGCGCGACGTGGACGTGACCATCATCGACACCGACATCGAGATGATCCGCAACGCCGAGGAATTCGGCTTCAAGATCTACTACGGGGACGGCACCCGCCTGGACGTGCTGCGCGCCAGCGGCGCGGCCACCGCGCAGACCATCGCCATCTGCGTGGACGACAGGGCGGCGACCAACCAGATCGTCGAACTGGCCCGTCACGAGTTCCCGCAGGCGCAGGTGCTGGTGCGCGCGTTCGACCGCGAGCATTCGCTGGCGCTGATCAACGCCGGTGTGGACTACCAGATCCGCGAGACCTTCGAATCGGCCGTGGAATTCGGCAAGGCCGCGCTCGCCAGCGTGGGCGTGCCGCGCGAGGATGCGGAGACCATCGCGCAGGAGATCCGCCGGCGCGACGCCGAACGCTTCGAACTGGAAATGGCCGGTGGCGACCTGAAGTCGGGCGCCTCGATGCTCTACGGCAACGCTCCTGCCAAGCCCACGCCGACGCCCTTCACCAAGCCGCGGCGCGAGGCCAGGGCGCTGAACGAGGAAGCCGCCGAAGCAATCGGCGAGGAAGAAGAGGAATGACGCCGGACCGCTTCCAGCCTTCGGCCCATCGCCTCAGGTAAGCGAGTGGGGAGGGCGCGGGCGGCTCAGCCGTGGCGTTCCTGCGCCGCCTTGAACGCGGCCAGTTGCTCCGGCGTGGCTTCGCGCTGGTGCCGCGCCTTCCATTCGGCGAACGGCATGCCGTAGATGCGTTCCCTGGCCTGTTCCTTGTCCAGCGGCGTCCCGGCTTCGGCGGCTGCCTCGCGGTACCAGTCGGCCAGGCAGTTGCGGCAGAAGCCGGCCAGGATCATCAGGTCGATGTTCTGCACGTCGGCGCGCTCCTGGTTGAGATGCTTCAGCAGGCGGCGGAAGGCGGCGGCCTCGAGGGCTGTGGTGTCGGTCATCGGCAGTGGATCCAGAATGTCGGAGCGAAGGCGGATATGCGGGGGCGATCTGCTCAGTGGCGACGTGCAGGTGCTGCATGTGCAGGAGCGACGCGAGTCGCGATGACCCTTGCCGCCGGCCCGCGGCCGCCGCCATCCCTCCCCACACGAATGCCGGAATCGGAGACAATACGCGCCGACTCTACACCCCCGCACCCCATGACTGCCCGAATCCTGGACGGCCGCCGCATCGCCGAGAACCTGCTGGACGGACTGAAAGTCCGGGTGGACGCGCGCATCGCCGCCGGGTTGGGCAGGCCAGGGCTGGCGGTGGTGCTGGTGGGCGGCGATCCGGCTTCGACGGTCTACGTGCGCAACAAGCGCCGTGCCGCCGAAAAAGTCGGCATCGTGGCGCACGACCACGATCTGCCCGAAGGCACGAGCGAAGCCGAACTGCTGGCGCTGATCGACCGCCTCAACGCCGATCCGCAGATCCACGGCATCCTGATCCAGTTGCCGCTGCCCGGCATTCCCGACGCCACCCGGCTGATCGAACGCATCGACCCGCGCAAGGACGTGGACGGCTTCCATCCGGCCAACGTCGGCCACCTGGCCCTGCGCCAGTTCGGCCTGCGCCCGTGCACGCCGCGCGGCATCACCACGCTGCTGGCCTACACCGACCAGCCGGTGCGCGGGCGCAACGCCACCATCGTCGGCGTGAGCAACCACGTGGGCCGGCCGATGGCGCTGGAGCTGCTGATCGCCGGCTGCACGGTGACCAGTTGCCACAAGTTCACCCCACGCGAGGTGCTGGAAGCCCGGGTCGGCGACGCCGACATCCTGGTGGTGGCGGCCGGCAAGCCCGGCCTGGTCCCCGGCGAATGGGTCAAACCCGGCGCGGTGGTGATCGACGTGGGCATCAACCGGCTGGACGACGGCCGGCTGGTGGGCGACGTGGGCTTCGATGCCGCGGTCGAGCGGGCGAGCTGGATCACTCCGGTCCCCGGCGGCGTCGGCCCCATGACCGTGGCCACCTTGATGCAGAACACCCTGGAAGCCGCCGAGGCGGCCGGCGCGCCCTGAAGCGGGCCCTGATTGGCGATGGTGGATGCTGTGGGAGCGACGCAAGTCGCGATGGGGCTTTCCTGGCGGCCCATCGCGACTTGCGTCGCTCCCACATACAAGGGGCCGCAACGCCCTGCATGGGCAGCAGTGCCGGGAAAGCAGCGTTCCGCCCGCAGCCCACGCCGGAAGCCCCACGGATCAGGGTATAATGCCGCGCTTCCCCAACTTCCCGGGCCCGCCGATGCTGCGCATCCAGGCTGAAGCACTGACGTACGACGACGTCTCCCTCGTCCCCGCCCATTCCACCGTCCTGCCCAAGGACGTCAGCTTGGAGACGCGCCTGACGCGCGGCCTGCGGCTGAAGCTGCCGATCGTCTCGGCCGCCATGGACACCGTCACCGAGGCCCGCCTGGCCATCGCCATGGCCCAGTTGGGCGGCATCGGCATCATCCACAAGAACCTGACCGCCGAGCAGCAGGCCGCCCAAGTGGCCAAGGTCAAGAAGTTCGAGGCCGGCGTCATCAAGGAACCCTTCACCGTCGGCCCCGAGACGACCATCGCCGAGGTGCTCAAGCTCACCCGCGCGCGCAACATCTCCGGCGTGCCGGTGGTGGACGGCGGGCAACTGGTCGGCATCGTCACCAGCCGCGACATGCGCTTCGAGAAGAAGCTCGACGATCCGGTCCGCCACATCATGACCAAGAAGGACCGCCTGATCACCGTGCGCGAAGGCGCCAGCGACGAAGAAGTGCTGGACCTGCTGCACAAGAACCGCATCGAGAAGGTGCTGGTGGTCAACGACGGCTTCGAGCTGCGCGGCCTGGTCACCGTCAAGGACATCCAGAAGAAGACCGACAACCCCAACGCCGCCAAGGACAGCGCCAGCCGCCTGGTGGTGGGCGCGGCGGTCGGCGTGGGCAGCGACACCGAGCAGCGCGTCGAAGCGCTGGTGGCCGCCGGCGTGGACGTGATCATCGTCGACACCGCGCACGGCCATTCGCAGGGCGTGCTGGACCGCGTGGCCTGGGTCAAGAAGCGCTTCCCGCAGTTGCAGGTCGTGGGCGGCAACATCGTCACCGGCGATGCCGCGCTGGCGCTGATGGACGCCGGCGCCGACGCGGTGAAGGTCGGCGTGGGCCCGGGTTCGATCTGCACCACGCGCATGGTGGCCGGCGTGGGCGTGCCCCAGGTCACCGCCATCGACATGGTCGCCGAGGCGTTGCAGGACCGCATCCCGCTGATCGCCGACGGCGGCATCCGCTATTCCGGCGACATCGGCAAGGCCATCGCCGCGGGCGCGTCCACGGTGATGATCGGCGGCCTGTTCGCCGGCACCGAGGAAGCACCGGGCGAAGTGGAATTGTTCCAGGGCCGCAGCTACAAGAGCTACCGCGGCATGGGCAGCCTGGGCGCGATGGAGAAGGGGTCGAAGGACCGCTATTTCCAGGACGCCAGCGACGCCGACAAGCTGGTGCCCGAAGGCATCGAAGGCCGCGTGCCGTACCGCGGCTCGGTCGGCGGCATCGTCCACCAGCTCATCGGCGGCCTGCGCGCCACCATGGGCTACGTGGGCTGCGCGACCATCGAGGAGATGCGCGCCAAGCCGAAGTTCGTGGTCATCACCGGCGCCGGGCAGCGCGAGAGCCATGTGCACGATGTGCAGATCACCAAGGAACCGCCGAACTACCGGATGGGGTGAGGCAGGAGTAAGCGGAGAGGAGTGAGGAGTGAGGAAAGCTCCTGCACTCCTCTTCTCGTTCCGGCATCCGCTTTTGCTCACTCATCCTCCTCTCCACTCACGCCTCGCCCCATGACCAGCATCCACACCGACAAGATCCTCATCCTCGACTTCGGCGCGCAGTACACCCAGTTGATCGCCCGCCGCATCCGCGAGATCGGCGTCTACTGCGAAATCTGGGCGTGGGACCACGACCCGGACGAGATCGCCAAGTTCGGGGCCAAGGGCATCATCCTGTCGGGCGGGCCGGAATCCACCACCCAGCACGGCGCGCCGAAAGCGCCTCAGCAGGTGTTCGACAGCGGCCTGCCGGTCCTGGGCATCTGCTACGGCATGCAGACGCTGGCCGCGCAGCTCGGCGGCGCCACCGAGGCCGCCGACGCGCGCGAGTTCGGCCATGCCGAAGTGCGACTGGTCACGCACGACGCGCTGCTGGGCGGACTGAGCGACCACCAGGGCGAGCCGCGCATCGACGTGTGGATGAGCCACGGCGACCACGTCGCGAAGCCGCCGCCGGGCTGGACCGTCACCGCCGCCACCGACCGCATTCCGGTGGCCGCGATGGCCTGCGAAGAGAAGCGCTGGTACGGCGTGCAGTTCCACCCCGAGGTCACCCACACCAAGCAGGGCCAGACCCTGCTGCGCCGCTTCGTCGCCGACATCTGCGGTTGCAGGACGCTGTGGACCGCGGCCAACATCATCGAGGACCAGATCGCACGCGTGCGCGAGCAGGTCGGTTCCGACGAGGTGATCCTGGGCCTGTCCGGCGGCGTGGATTCGTCCGTGGTTGCGGCGCTGTTGCACAAGGCCATCGGCGAACAACTGACCTGCGTGTTCGTCGACACCGGCCTGCTGCGCTGGCAGGAAGGCGACCAGGTGATGGCGATGTTCGCCGAGCATATGGGCGTCAAGGTGATCCGCGTCAACGCCGCCGAGCGCTATTTCAGCGCGTTGAAGGGCGTGTCGGACCCGGAGGCCAAGCGCAAGATCATCGGCAACCTGTTCGTCGAGATCTTCGAGGAAGAATCGAACAGGCTGAAGAACGCCAAGTGGCTGGCGCAGGGCACCATCTACCCGGACGTGATCGAATCGGCCGGCAGCAAGACCGGCAAGGCCCACGTCATCAAGAGTCACCACAACGTCGGCGGCCTGCCCGAGCACATGAAGCTGGGCCTGGTCGAGCCGCTGCGCGAACTGTTCAAGGACGAGGTGCGCCGCCTCGGCGTGGAACTCGGCCTGCCGCGCAGCATGGTCTACCGCCATCCGTTCCCCGGCCCGGGCCTGGGCGTGCGCATCCTGGGCGAAGTAAAGCCCGACTACGCCGACTTGCTGGCCAAGGCCGACGCCATCTTCATCGACGAACTGCGCAAGGCCGACTGGTACGACAAGGTCAGCCAGGCGTTCGCGGTGTTCCTGCCGGTCAAGTCGGTCGGCGTGGTCGGCGACGCCCGCGCCTACGAATGGGTGATCGCGCTGCGCGCGGTCGAGACCATCGACTTCATGACCGCGCACTGGGCGCACCTGCCGTACGACCTGCTGGGTACCGTGTCCAACCGCATCATCAACGAACTGCGCGGCGTCTCGCGCGTGGTCTACGACATCAGCGGGAAGCCGCCGGCGACGATCGAGTGGGAGTGATTGGGCGTCTGGCATCGGCTGGCACCGAGTAGCACCAGAACACACCTAAACCCGCGTAAATGCGGGTTTTTTTGTGATTTCGTCCGGCGCCGGCTGGCAATCTTTGGCATCGCCAAGCACTACTTTTTCATGGCATGATGGATGGCATTGAGTGCTTCGATGCCATGAGATGCCATCAATACCATGTAACCATCTTTCTGGCTATCATGGTATTGATCTGACGTAATTCAATGATTTTATTGAGTTTTTACGCCAGGATAGGCTGATTCTAGGTCATGGTATTCGAGCCAAACCAGGGCGAGAACCATGCTGACCGATACCAAGCTGCGTAACCTCAAGCCGAGGGACAAGCTCTACAAGGAAAACGACCGCGACGGCCTCTATGTGGCCGTCACGCCTGCCGGGGCGATCTCGTTCCGCTACAACTACTCGATCCACGGTCGACAGGAGACCATCACCTTCGGCCGCTACGGTGTCGGCGGCATCACCCTTGCGGAAGCCCGTGAGCGGCTGGGCGAGGCCAAGAAGATGATCGCGGCCGGGAAGTCGCCGGCCAAGGAAAAGGCGCGGGACAAGGCCCGCGTCAAGGATGCGGAGACGTTCGGGGCCTGGGCGGAAAAGTGGCTGCGAGGCTACCAGATGGCTGACTCCACCCGTGACATGCGCCGCTCGGTCTACGAGCGCGAGCTGAAGCCGAAATTCGGCAGTCAGAAGCTGGCGGAGATCACCCACGAGGACTTGCGCGCGCTGACTGATGCCATCGTGGAGCGCGGCGCACCGGCAACCGCAGTGCATGTCCGCGAGGTGGTGTTACAGGTTTTTCGCTGGGCCATCGAGCGCGGCCAGAAGGTCGAGAACCCGGCAGAACTGGTGCGCCCGACGAGCATCGCCAGGTTCGAGCCGCGCGACCGTGCGTTGACGCCTGACGAGATCGGCATGATGTATCAGTACATGGAGCGTATCGGCACGACACCATCTATCCGGGCGGCGGCCAAGCTGTTGCTGCTGACGATGGTGCGTAAGAGCGAGCTGACCAACGCTACTTGGAGCGAGATCAATTTCAGCGACGCGCTTTGGACAATCCCGAAGGAGCGGATGAAGCGGCGCAATCCCCACCTGGTGTTTCTGTCCCGCCAGGTATTGGACATCTTCATTGCCTTGAAAACCTTTGCCGGCGGATCGGACTATGTGCTGCCGTCACGGTATGACTCGGACTTGCCCATGAGCAGCGCCACGCTTAACCAGGTGCTGACTTTGACGTATCGACTGGCGCAGAAGGAAGGGAAGTCGCTCGCCAAGTTCGGCCCACATGACTTGCGGCGAACGGCCAGCACGTTGCTGCATGAGGCCGGCTACAACACGGACTGGATCGAGAAGTGCCTGGCGCACGAACAGCGGGGCGTCAGGGCCGTCTACAACAAGGCCGAGTACCGCGAGCAGCGCACGGCGATGTTGCAGGATTGGGCGGACATGATCGACGAATGGACACTGAAACGGCCGAAGGCGTAAGTCAGGCGATGGCAGGGTTAGACAGCGCCGCCCGAGCATTGGCATGGTCTCGGGTGTCTTGACCCTTGAGGGGCGCGGCGTTTTAGCGGCTAAAAAGCGGCGGCTGCGACCGACTGGGTGAAGCCGGGACGCATGGCCTGAGTGCCCGATGACTTGCGCGCCTCGATCCATTCCTCGACCTCTGCCAAGTCCCAAGCGACGTTTCGGCTAGTGAGTGCGATCCGGCGTGGGAACTCCCCGCGCTGCTCCATGTTGAAAATCGTGCGCTCAGATAGCGGGATCATCGCCAGCAGTTTCCTGCGATTGATGAGCGTCTTACTTGTCGTTGCCTGCATCCCCTGGCCTCTTTCAGTCATCTGCGAACATGTGCCTGATAGTGCCTGCCAATGCAGATTGTTTCGTCCTATTAGTTGGTCAATTAGGTTGACGCCGAGAGCGCGATTTTGCACGCAAGTGGAACATTGCGGGGATCGACGCCAGCGCCTTCGACACCGCTTGGCGCTCAATGCCCAGCTTTCGCGCAATCTCGGACTGGTTGAGCCCTGACCAGTGGAGCATCAGCATCTGCTTTTTGCGATCCGACAGCTTCGAGTCCACCATTAGCCGCGCTTGATTGCGCAGCTCCGCTTTGTCGGCCGGTTGTAACGTCTGGCCGGCGACGTAGTGGAAGAAGTAGTTGTCAACCAGTTGATCGCCCGATTTCAGTTGGGGCGTAGCCGGCTTCGCGCATTGTTGGCCGAGCCTCGCCAGTTCGAGGTCAAATTGCGCCAGGGATCGCCTTGCTTGCCTGTAGGCAGGGTTCCATGCGCCGCTCGGCAATTTAGGCCGGTGATCCAGGCAATACAGGCTGCTAAGTCGAAGTTTCTCTTCTGGATCGTCCGCCTTTGGATCATCGCTCCCGCCGGCGAATGAGGTCAGTTCGGCGAGCGATCCGCAGAACAGGCAGAACCCCTGGAGCCGTTCGCCGTTCAGCCGGGTGTCGCGCACCTTTGACTTTGTCGGCCGTTTGCAGGCGCAGCTCCATACAAGCCCAATCAACGATTCGAGCGTCGCAACAAACCGCTGATCTTTGGAGGTCTGCCGGTCTTCCGTTTTGATGAACTGGCGCAGCAACTGCCGCTGCATGCGAACCATCGCATCAAGCCCCACCAGTCGAACGATCCCGCTGAGGCTTACCCCTGTTCCTGCTCCGGGGATATGGCCCAGGTAGCGTTGCGGCAGCGTCGCCGTGTACGTGGCCACGGCGGGGTCAATAAGTTCCTGTATCAGCCGAACGATGGGGTAGCGTCGCGAGGAAGCGGAATACGGCCGCCAGCGATCCTCAAACTGCTCGATGGCCTCCGAGACAGTGGGATCGCAGCCTTCCCAGATGACAATGGTTGGATCGTTCTTCATGTCAACCATTTTGGACAACTAATAAGATGTAGGCAACCCCCAATAGCGCCTAACCTTCGTAGCAATTCAGTTGATAACGGAGGTTTACGCAATGACGATAGAAGACACGCTGCTGCAACGCTTCGGCCCACTGCTGAGCATGGCGCAGCTCGCCTCTGTCCTGGATCGATCACCGGATGGCCTGCGGGTCAGCTTGCGCACGACGAGCGAATGGGCGGGGCGAATCAACAAGGCTCGCTTGAAGATCGGCCGGCGCGTCTACTTCCGAACCTCGCAGATCGCCGAGGTGTTGAGCGACGAGTCCCTATACGGAACGGGGAGCTGAGTCGTGGCGATTGACGTACTGGCGGCGTTCGAGTGCGAACCGCCGGTGCTGGACTTCATATGGCCGGGCTTCCTCGCGGGAACAGTCGGTGCGCTCGTCGCTCCGGGAGCTACGGGCAAGAGCTTCTGGGCGCTGGAAGCGGCCATGAGCATCGCATGCAGCGTTGCCGGTGGCGATCTCGTTGGCCTCGCCCCCGCGCACACCGGGCGCGTAGTCTATCTGGCCGGGGAAGACCCGCCGCCCGCGCTCGTACGGCGCATTCACGCTATCGGCCAGCACCTCGGACACGCAGCACGCCAAGCCATCGCAGAGAACCTTGCGGTTGAGCCGATCATGGGCAAGCGTCTGAACATCATGGACGATGCCCACTTGCGCCGCGTCATCGAGTACAGCGCCGGGGCGCGGCTGATCGTGCTGGACACCCTGAGCCGCATTCACGCCCTCGATGAGAACAGCAACGGCAACATGGCCCACCTCGTGGCCGTGCTGGAGCAGGTCGCGGCTACCACGGGCGCATCCGTGCTCTACCTGCACCACGTCAGCAAGGGAAGCGCCCGCGAAGGGCAGACCGACCAGCAGCAGGCCGCGCGTGGCGCGTCCGCGCTGATCGACAACGCCAG
>CALJUL010000071.1 GCA_937975725.1 uncultured Pseudoxanthomonas sp.
GCGCGTCCGCGCCCGCGCGGACGCCTCTGCCGGAACGTCGTCCCCGTGAAGACGGCAAGGCAAGCGGGGTGAGTCGCGCCCTTCGGGCGCTGCAAGTAGATGAGGAGCCAGTTGTTGGCTCCTCGCCGGCGACACAGCCGCCGACTTCCAGCCGCGCAGCGGCGACTTGCCCATCGAATTGCTGCAAAACAGCAAAACCCCCGCTATACTGCGCGGCCCTCCACGGCCCCGCGCCGTGAACGGGGATCGCATCATCCGCCGGCGCCCCCTGGGAGGCCGCCGGCTTTACCGCGAAAAGAGGTGCAGGAAGCGCCTCGTGTTCGCCAGACACGGAGTGTCGCGTGCCAGTCCCGGAGCCTAGGCCGCCGGGTCCCCGTGCTGTTGACGGGGCATGTCACGCGTCCTATACTTTCATGTCTGGGCGGGCCGGTTTACCGGCCTGCCTAGTTTTTCAGGAAGAATCCCCAGCCGATCCGGCGCTGCCCGTCCGTGGAGTCTCACGCGGACGGTGGGGGCTGGAACAGCTTGGACAACCGGGGCAAGGCATCCCAGAGGCCGCGCCCGTCGCTCTTTTAACGAAGGAATATCCGTCATGGCGGACCAAAAGATCCGAATCCGGCTCAAGGCGTACGATCATCGTCTGATCGACCGCTCGGCCAGCGAGATCGTTGAGACGGCCAAGCGGACCGGCGCGCAGGTGCGCGGCCCGATCCCGCTGCCGACCAAGATCGAGCGTTTCACCGTCCTGGTGTCCCCGCACGTCGACAAGGACGCGCGCGACCAGTACGAGACCCGCACGCACAAGCGCGTGCTCGACATCGTCGACCCCAACGACAAGACCGTGGACGCGCTGATGAAGCTCGAACTGGCGGCTGGCGTCGACGTCCAGATCAAGCTGACCTGAGGCCACCGAACATGACCGCGAAGAAATATTCGTTGGGTCTCGTCGGCCGCAAGGCCGGCATGACCCGGGTGTTCACCGAGGACGGCAAGTCCATCCCGGTGACGCTGATCGAAGCTACCCCGAACCGCATCACCCAGATCAAGACCCCGGAAGCCGACGGCTACAGCGCCGTGCAGGTCGCCGTGGGCGCCCGCCGCGCCTCGCTGGTGACCAAGCCGGTCGCCGGCCACCTGGCCAAGGCCAAGGTCGAAGCCGGTCGCGGCCTGTGGGAGCTGCGCGTGGAAGCCGACAAGTTGGGCGACTTCACCGTCGGCGGCGAGATCAAGGCCGACATCTTCGAAGTGGGCCAGAAGGTCGATGTCCAGGGCGTGACCAAGGGCAAGGGCTTCCAGGGCACGATCAAGCGCTGGAACTTCACCATGGGCGACGCCACCCACGGCAACTCGCTGTCGCATCGCGCGCCGGGTTCGTTGGGCCAGCGCCAGACCCCGGGTCGCGTGTTCCCGGGCAAGAAGATGTCCGGCCACATGGGTGCCGTGCAGCAGAGCACGCAGAACCTGGAAGTCGTCCGCGTGGACGCCGAGCGCGGCCTGATCGCCGTCCGCGGCGCCGTGCCGGGTGCGCCGGGTGGCGACGTGATCGTGCGTCCGGCGAGCAAGGGTTGAGGAGAACGACCATGGAACTAGCCATCACAGGTAGCGCCAACAAGCTGTCGGTCTCCGACGACGTGTTCGGCCGCGAATTCAGCGAGGACCTGGTGCACCAGGTCGTCGTTGCCTACCGCAACGCCGGTCGTGCCGGCACCAAGGCGCAGAAGACCCGCGCCGAAGTCAACGGCACCACCAAGAAGTCCAAGAAGCAGAAGGGCGGCGGTGCTCGTCACGGCGCCCTGACCGCGCCGATCTTCGTCGGCGGCGGCGTGACCTTCGCGGCCAAGCCGCGCAGCTTCGCGCAGAAGGTGAACCGCAAGATGTACCGCGCGGCCATCAGCTCGATCCTGTCCGAGCTGAACCGCCAGAACCGCCTGAAGGTCGTGGAAGCGTTCGACGTGGACGCCACCAAGACCAGCGCCCTGGCCGAGAAGCTGAAGGGCCTGGACCTGGGTCGGCGCCCGCTGATCGTCACCGAGGACGCCTCCGAGCACCTGTACCTGTCCGCCCGCAATCTTCCCTATGTGGAAGTGCGCGACGTGCAGGGCCTGGACCCGGCGGCGCTGGTCGGTGCCGACTCGGTGCTGATCACGGCCGATGCCGTCAAGAAGATCGAGGAGTGGCTGGCATGATCAGCAACGAGAAGATTTTTGCCGTGCTGCGTGCTCCGCGCGTCTCCGAAAAGACCGTGCGCCTGCAGGAAATTTCCAACCAATACGTCTTCGAAGTCTCGAACGACGCCACCAAGGCCGATGTGAAGGCCGCGGTCGAGCAGTTGTTCGACGTCAAGGTCGAGACGGTCAACGTGGTGAACGTGAAGGGCAAGAACAAGTCCTTCCGCAACCGCGCCGGCCGCCGCGGCGACTGGCGCAAGGCGTATGTGCGTCTGGCCGACGGTCAGGCGATCGACGTGTCGGCCAAGGCCTGAGGTAGACCCACATGCCATTGATGAAGTTCAAACCCACCTCCGCCGGCCGTCGTTCCGCCGTCCGCGTGGTGACGCCCGACCTGCACAAGGGCGCGCCGCACGCGCCCCTGCTGGAGAAGCAGGGCAAGACCGGCGGCCGCAACAACCACGGCCGCATTACCACCCGCCACATCGGCGGTGGCCACAAGCAGCACTACCGCATCATCGACTTCAAGCGCGACAAGGAAGGCATCCCGGCGCGCGTGGAGCGGATCGAATACGATCCCAACCGCACCGCGCACATCGCGCTGCTGTGCTACGTCGATGGCGAGCGCCGCTACATCATCGCCCCCAAGGGCCTGAAGGCCGGTGACCAGGTCATCGCCGGCAGCGACGCGCCGATCAAGGCCGGCAACACGCTGCCGCTGCGCAACATCCCGGTCGGTACCACGGTGCACGGCATCGAACTGAAGCCCGGCAAGGGCGCGCAGATCGCCCGCGCCGCCGGCGCCGGTGTGCAACTGGTCGCCCGCGAGCAGGGCTTCGCCACGCTGCGCCTGCGCTCCGGCGAGATGCGCAAGGTGCAGGTCGAGTGCCGCGCCACCGTCGGCGAAGTCGGCAACGACGAGCACAGCCTCGAGAAGCTGGGCAAGGCCGGCGCCAAGCGCTGGCGTGGCGTGCGCCCGACCGTTCGCGGTGCCGCCATGAACCCGGTCGACCACCCGCACGGTGGTGGCGAGGCCAAGGCCGGCCAGGGCAACCCGCATCCGGTCACCCCGTGGGGCGTGCCGACCAAGGGTTACAAGACGCGCAAGAACAAGCGCACGCAGCAATTCATCGTCCGCGATCGTAGGGGCTAATCGACCATGGCACGTTCACTCAAGAAGGGCCCGTTCGTCGATCACCACCTCGTCAAGAAGGTGGAGGCCGCCGGCGGCAGCAAGAAGCCGATCAAGACCTGGTCGCGCCGCTCCATGATCCTGCCGGAAATGGTGGGCTTCACGATCGCCATCCACAACGGCAAGAACCACGTTCCGGTGCTGGTCAACGAGAACATGGTCGGTCACAAGCTCGGCGAGTTTGCCGTCACCCGTACCTTCAAGGGTCACGGTGGCGACAAGAAAGCCGGCGGCAAGAAGTAAGGAGAGATGACCATGGAAGCGAAAGCCATCCTGCGCACCGCGCGCATCTCCCCGCAGAAGGCCCGCCTGGTCGCCGACCAGGTGCGCGGCCTGCCGGCCGAACGCGCCGTCAACCTGCTGAAGTTCTCGGACAAGAAGGCCGCCCACCTGATCAAGAAGGTCGTGGAGTCCGCCATCGCCAACGCCGAGAACAACCAGGGCGCCGACGTCGACGAGCTGAAGGTCAAGACCATCATGGTCGACGAAGGTCCGGTGCTTAAGCGTTTCATGGCCCGCGCCAAGGGCCGTGGCACCCGCATTCTTAAGCGCACCAGCCACATCACCGTGGTCGTGGGCGAGGGCAAATAAGTATGGGTCACAAAGTTCATCCGACCGGCATCCGCCTGGGCATCGCCAAGGACTGGAATTCCAAGTGGTTCGCCAACAAGCGCGACTACGCCGAGTACTTGGCCGCGGACCTCAAAGTGCGCGAGATGCTTCGCAAGAAGCTGGCGCAGGCGGGTATCTCCAAGATCCTGATCGAGCGTCCGGCCAAGACCGCCCGCGTGACCATCCACACCGCCCGTCCGGGCGTGGTGATCGGCAAGCGCGGTGAGGACATCGAGAAGCTGCGCAAGGAAGTGAGCGACCTGATGGGCGTCCCGGCGCACATCAACGTCACCGAAGTGCGCAAGCCCGAGCTGGACGCCCAGCTTGTGGCCGAGTCGATCGCCCAGCAGCTCGAGCGCCGCATCATGTTCCGCCGCGCCATGAAGCGCGCCGTGGGCAACGCGATGCGCCTGGGTGCCCTGGGCATCAAGGTCAACGTGGCCGGCCGCCTCAACGGTGCGGAAATCGCCCGTTCCGAGTGGTACCGCGAAGGCCGCGTGCCGCTGCACACCCTGCGTGCGGACATCGACTACGGCTTTGCCGAGGCGAAGACCACCTACGGCATCATCGGCATCAAGGTGTGGGTCTACAAGGGCGAAGTCTTCGATTTCAGCCAGGTGGGTCAGGAGAAGCAGGACGACTCGCGCTCCGAGCGCAGTGAACGTCCGTCGCGCCCGGCTCGTGACCGCGACGCGAGGTAATCAGTCATGTTGCAACCCAAGCGAACCAAATACCGCAAGATGCACAAGGGCCGCAACGACGGCCTGAGCTGGAGCGGCAACCTCGTCAGTTTCGGCGAGTACGGCCTGAAGGCCACGGCGCACGGCCAGTTGACCGCGCGCCAGATCGAGGCGGCCCGCCGTTCGATCAGCCGCTACGTCAAGCGCGGCGGCAAGATGTGGATCCGCGTGTTCCCCGACAAGCCCATCACCAAGAAGCCCATCGAGGTCCGCATGGGCTCCGGCAAGGGCAACGTGGAGTACTGGGTCGCCCAGATCCAGCCGGGCCGCATGATCTATGAAATCGAAGGCGTCAGCGAGGAGATCGCGCGCGAGGCGTTCCGCCTGGCCGCGGCCAAGCTGTCCGTCACCACCACTTTCGTGACCCGGACGGTGCGCTAATGGAACTCAAGCAACTCCGCGAGAAGTCGGCCGACGAACTGAAGGCCCACCTGACCGAGCTGCGCAAGGAGCAGTTTTCGCTGCGCATGCAGAAGGTCACCGGCCAGCTGCCGAAGACCCACGAGACCCGCCGCGTCCGCCGCGAGATCGCACGCGTCAAGACGCTGCTCGGCAGCCAGAAGTAAGGAGCGACCAAGATGAGCGATAACAAAGACAAAGCGCAACGCACCATCGAAGGCCGCGTCGTCAGCAACAAGATGGACAAGACGGTCACCGTCCTGGTGGAGCGTCAGGTCAAGCACGCCCTGTACGGCAAGTACATCAAGCGTTCCACCAAGCTGCACGCGCACGACGCGGACAATAGCTGCAAGGAAGGCGACGTGGTGCGCGTGACCGAGATCGCCCCGATGTCCAAGACCAAGAACTGGCGCGTGGTGGAAATCGTCACCCGCGCGGCTGAATAAGAGGAGATCTGAATCATGATCCAGATGCAGAGCTACCTTGACGCGGCCGACAACTCCGGCGCCAAGGAACTGATGTGCATCAAGGTGCTGGGCGGCTCCAAGCGCCGCTACGCCGGCATCGGCGACATCATCAAGGTGACCGTCAAGGACGCCATCCCGCGCGGCAAGGTGAAGAAGGGCGAAGTCTACGACGCCGTGGTCGTGCGTACCCGCAAGGGCGTCCGCCGCCCCGACGGCTCGCTGATCCGCTTCGACGGCAACGCCGCCGTGCTGCTCAACAACAAGCAGGAGCCGATCGGCACCCGCATCTTCGGGCCCGTAACCCGCGAGCTGCGCTCCGAGAAGTTCATGAAGATCGTTTCGCTCGCGCCCGAAGTGCTCTGAGCGGAGGACACAGAAATGGCAAACCGTATCAAGAAGGGCGACCAGGTGGTCGTCATCGCCGGCAAGGACAAGGGCAAGAAGGGCGACGTGGTGCGCGTTGACGGCGACCGCGTGGTCGTCTCCAACGTGAACGTGGTCAAGCGCCACACCAAGCCCAATCCGCAGGCCGGCATCGCGGGCGGCGTGGTGGAGAGCGAGCGCTCGATCCACATTTCCAATGTGGCGCTGTTCAACCCGGCTTCGGGCAAGGGCGAGCGCATCGGTTTCAAGGTGCTGGAGGATGGACGCAAACTGCGCGTGTTCCGCTCCAGCGGTGAGGCGCTCGACGCCTGAGGAATGAGGTCATGACCACCCGTCTCGAAAAAATCTACAAGGAAGAAGTGGCGCCGGCTCTGATGAAGAAGTTCGGCTACACCAATCCGATGGAAGTGCCGAAGATCACCAAGATCACCATCAACATGGGTGTGGGTGAAGCGGCGACCAACAAGAAGATCCTGGAAAACGCCGTGGCCGACCTGGCCAAGATCACCGGCCAGAAGCCGATCACGACCAAGTCCCGCGTGTCGGTGGCTTCGTTCAAGATCCGCGACGGCTGGCCGATCGGCTGCAAGGTCACCCTGCGCCGCGCCAAGATGTACGAGTTCCTGGACCGCCTGATCAGCATCTCGCTGCCGCGCGTCCGCGACTTCCGCGGCGTGTCCGGCCGTTCGTTCGACGGCCGCGGCAACTACAACATGGGCGTGAAGGAACAGATCATCTTCCCGGAAATCGACTTCGACGCCGTCGACGCGATCCGCGGCATGGACATCGCCATCACCACGACCGCCAAGAACGACGCCGAAGCCAAGGCGCTGCTCGAGGCGTTCAAGTTCCCCTTCCGCAACTGATTCGCTAGGAAACCGACATCATGGCAAAGACCTCGATGGTCAACCGCGACATCAAGCGGGAAAAGCTGGCCAAGCAGTACGCCGCCAAGCGCGAAGCGCTGAAGAAGATCATCTCCAGCCAGGACGCCTCGTACGAGGAGAAGATCGACGCGGCCACCAAGCTGCAGAAGCTGCCGCGCGACTCCTCGCCGAGCCGCCAGCGCAACCGCTGCGAGTTGTCCGGCCGTGCGCGCGGCGTCTACCGCAAGTTCGGCCTGGGTCGCAACAAGCTGCGCGAAGCCACCATGCGCGGCGACGTGCCCGGCCTGCGCAAGGCGAGCTGGTAATCCCGCCGGGGCCGTCCGGTACGCTGGGCGGATCCCACGCAGAAAAGACAGGTCCGGCACAAGCCGGACTTGTTGTTGTACAATGTACGGCTCCCGCGGCCAGGCCGGGGGAGGGCCGGGGATCCGGCCGCCCACCTGGGGGCTTCCAGGCACAACCCAAGATTTTCGCGAAAGCGGATATCGGTGCTACTCATAAGGCAGACTCTAATGAGCATGACTGATCCCATCGCCGACATGCTGGTGCGCATTCGCAATGCCGCCGCTGTCGGCAAGCCGACGGTGAAGATGCCGTCCTCCAAGATCAAGACCTCGATCGCCAACGTCCTGAAGTCGGAAGGCTACGTCGGCGACGTCCGCGTGACCAAGACCGAGAACAACAAGGCCGAGCTGGAAATCGTCCTGAAGTACTTCGAAGGCAAGCCGGTCATCGAGAAGCTGAGCCGCGTGTCCCGCTCGGGCCTGCGCCAGTACCGCGGCAAGGCCGAACTGCCGAAGGTCCTCGGCGGCCTCGGCGTCGCCATCATCTCCACCTCCAAGGGCATCATGACCGATGCGCAGGCCCGTGCGGCCGGCGTCGGTGGCGAAGTCCTGTGCTTCGTGGCCTAAGCGAAGGAGCCCACACATGTCCCGCGTAGCCAAGAAGCCGATCAGCCTGCCCAAGGGCGTTGAGCTGAACACCCAGGGCGAGTCCCTGAACGTCAAGGGCCCGAAGGGCGCCCTGTCCATCGCCAAGCCCGCCGGCGTCGACCTGAAGGTCGAGGACGGCGTGGTCAACCTGTCGCCGGCGACCCCGGGCGACGACGCCATCACCGGCACCATCCGCGCGATCCTGGCCAACATGGTCAAGGGCGTGTCGGAAGGCTTCGAGCGCAAGCTCGAGCTGGTCGGCGTGGGTTACCGCGCCGCAATGCAGGGCAAGGACCTGAACCTGTCGT
This sequence comes from uncultured Pseudoxanthomonas sp., assembly GCA_937975725.1. Taxonomy (GTDB): domain Bacteria; phylum Pseudomonadota; class Gammaproteobacteria; order Xanthomonadales; family Xanthomonadaceae; genus Pseudoxanthomonas_A. Next base: position 8,090 of record CALJUL010000071.1, read on the forward strand.
TGGGTTATTCCCACCCGGTGGTGTTCCAGACCCCGGAAGGCATCACCATCGCCACCCCGACCCAGACCGAAATCGTGGTGCAGGGCGCCGACAAGCAGCGCGTCGGCGAAGTCGCCGCCAAGATCCGCGGTTTCCGTCCGCCGGAGCCCTACAAGGGCAAGGGCGTGAAGTACTCCGACGAAACCATCATCCGCAAGGAAGCGAAGAAGGCGTAAGCACGCCTTCGGCTTCGAGGACACAGATCATGAGCATCAAGAACACCGCCCGCCTGCGCCGTGCCAAGTCGACCCGCGCGCACATCCGCGAGCTCGGCGTGCCGCGTCTGTCGGTGCTGCGCACCGGCCAGCACATCTACGCCCAGTTGTTCACCGCCGACGGCGCCAAGGTCATCGCCTCCGCCAACACCCTGCAGGCTGACGTCAAGGAAGGCCTGAAGAACGGCAAGAACAGCGACGCGGCCGCCCGTGTAGGCAAGATCCTCGCCGAGCGCGCCAAGGCGGCGGGCATCGAGAAGATCGCCTTCGATCGCTCGGGCTACCGCTTCCACGGCCGCATCAAGGCGCTGGCCGACGCCGCCCGCGAGGGTGGCCTGCAGTTCTGATTTCCCCGGGCCGGGGGCGCAAGCCTCCGGCCTGGTCTCGCCGGCGCGAGATGCGCCGGGCACGTCCGCTCTTCTGCAGCGGCCGCCGCTCCACCGCTACACACCACAACCATAAGCGGCAGCAGCCGTACATATCCCAAAAACCAAGGAATTCGAAATGGCAGAAGAGCGTCAGCCGCGGGGTCGCGATCGCGACCGTAACCGCGAAGAGAAAGTCGACGACGGCATGATCGAGAAGCTGGTCGCGGTCAACCGCGTCAGCAAGACCGTCAAGGGCGGTCGCCAGTTCACCTTCACCGCGCTGACGGTGGTGGGCGACGGCAACGGCAAGATCGGTTTCGGCTACGGCAAGGCGCGCGAAGTGCCGGTCGCCATCCAGAAGTCGATGGAATACGCCCGCAAGGGCATGCTGAACGTCGACCTGAACAACGGCACCCTGTGGCACCCGGTGAAGGCCGGCCACGGCGCGGCGCGCGTGTTCATGCAGCCGGCCTCTGAAGGTACGGGCGTGATCGCCGGCGGCGCCATGCGTGCCGTGCTGGAAGCGGTGGGCGTGAAGAACGTGCTGGCCAAGGCCGTCGGTTCGCGCAACCCGATCAACCTGGTCCGCGCTACGCTGAAGGGCCTGAGCGACATGCAGTCGCCGTCGCGCATCGCGGCCAAGCGCGGCAAGAAGGTGGAGGAACTCCTCAATGGCTAACGAGTCCAACAAGACCGTCAAGGTGCGCCTGGTGCGCGGCCTGCGTGGTTCCCAGTCGCGCCACCGCCTGTCGGTGAAGGCGCTGGGCCTGAACAAGCTGAACGACGTGCGTGAACTGAAGGACAGCCCGCAAGTGCGCGGCCTGATCGCCAAGGTCCACTACCTCGTCAAGGTCGAGGAGTAATCAACATGCGTCTGAATACGTTGAAGCCCGCCGAGGGCGCCCGCACCGAGCGCACCCGCGTCGGCCGCGGTATCGGTTCCGGCCTGGGCAAGACCGCCGGTCGCGGCCACAAGGGCTCGTTTGCGCGTGCCGGCAAGGGCAAGATCAAGGCGAAGTTCGAAGGCGGCCAGATGCCGCTGATCAAGCGCCTGCCGAAGGTCGGCTTCCGCTCCAAGCTGAAGGGCGATACGGCCGAAGTGCTGTCGTATCACCTGGACAAGCTGCAGGCCGGCGAGATCGACTTCGCCGCGTTGCGCGCCGCCAAGCTGGTGCCCAGCACCGCCAAGCGCGCCAAGATCGTCAAGAAGGGCGAGCTGACCAAGGCGTTCGTGCTGAAGGGCGTGGCCGCCACGGCCGGTGCCAAGGCCGCCATCGAGGCTGCCGGCGGCAGCGTGCAGGAGTAACTGACGCATGGCGCAGGGTAATGCCGCCAGCGCGCTGGCAGGCGCGGGCAAGTTCACCGAACTCCGCCAACGCCTGCTGTTCGTGGTGGGCGCGCTGATCGTCTACCGGATCGGCTGCTTCGTGCCGGTGCCGGGCGTCAATCCCGATGCCATGCTCGCGATGATGCAGGCGCAGGGCGGCGGCATCGTGGACATGTTCAACATGTTCTCGGGCGGCGCTCTGCACCGCTTCAGCATCTTCGCGCTCAATGTCATGCCCTACATCTCGGCGTCGATCGTGATGCAACTGGGCGTGCACATCTTCCCAACGCTGAAGGCGTTGCAGAAGGAAGGCGAGTCCGGCCGCCGCAAGATCACCCAGTACTCGCGCATCGGCGCCGTGCTGCTGGCGGTCGTGCAGGGCGGCAGCATCGCCACCGCGCTGCAGAACCAGGTCGCCCCGGGCGGCATGCCGGTGGTATACGCGCCGGGCATGGGCTTCGTGCTGACCGCGGTGGTCGCGCTGACCGCCGGCACCATCTTCCTGATGTGGCTGGGCGAGCAGGTGACCGAGCGCGGCATCGGCAACGGCGTTTCGCTGATCATCTTCGCGGGCATCGTGGCGGGCCTGCCGGGCGCGGTCATCCAGACCATCGGCGCGTTCCGCGACGGCACCATGAGCTTCATCTCGCTGCTGGTGATCGTGCTGGTCGTGCTGGCCTTCACCTTCCTGGTGGTGTTCGTGGAGCGCGGCCAGCGCAGGATCACGGTGAACTACGCGCGCCGCCAGGGCGGCCGCAACGCGTACATGAACCAGACCTCGTTCCTGCCGCTGAAGCTCAACATGGCCGGCGTGATCCCGCCGATCTTCGCCTCCAGCATCCTGGCCTTCCCGGCCACGCTGGCGATGTGGTCCGGCCAGAACGGCGCGGCCACCACCTGGCTGCAGCGCATCTCCAATGCGCTGGCCCCGGGCGAACCGCTGCACATGATCGTGTTCGCGGCGATGATCATCGGCTTCGCGTTCTTCTACACGGCGCTGGTGTTCAACTCGCAGGAAACCGCCGAGAACCTGAAGAAGTCGGGCGCGCTGATCCCGGGCATCCGTCCTGGAAAGGCCACGGCCGACTACGTGGACGGCGTGCTGACCCGGCTGACCGCGATCGGCTCGTTGTACCTGGTGGCGGTCTGCCTGCTGCCGGAAGTGATGCGCACGCAACTGGGCACCTCGTTCTACTTCGGCGGCACCTCGCTGCTGATCGTGGTGGTGGTGGTGATGGACTTCATCGCGCAGATCCAGGCGCACTTGATGTCCCACCAGTACGAGAGCCTGCTGAAGAAAGCCAACCTGAAGGGTGGCTCGCGGGGCGGCCTGAGCCGCGGTTGATATACAATGCGGGGCTTTCCCGCACCAGCCCGGCCGTCCTCGGCCGGCTGACTTAGATGGGCGGCCCCCGCGGCGATCCGGCGCGGGGGTGCGAACCGGCCAGTCCCTGCGCCAGAGTAGCGCGGGCGGGCAGGGGAGGGGCCACAGCCCCCGATCCTGACCAGGCGGGTTCCGGCGCCGGAGCATGGGCACACTCCCCATGCCGGGTCCACCGCCGGCGTTGCCGGCGCGGACTTCCAAGGAATCCCGGGTCCTGCTACAATTTCCAGTTCACTCCGCCTGTCTGCGCGCGATTCCCGCCCGGGATGACCGTACACGGGCCAATACTCACAGTTGGAGAGCCGCGTCATGGCGCGTATTGCAGGTGTCAACCTGCCTGCCCAGAAGCATGTCTGGGTCGGTTTGCAAAGCATCTACGGCATCGGCCGTACCCGTTCCAAGAAGGTCTGCGAAGCCGCCGGCGTCGCCTCGACCACCAAGATCCGCGACCTGTCGGAGCCGGAAGTCGAGCGCCTGCGCGCCGAAGTCGGCAAGTACGTGGTCGAGGGCGACCTGCGCCGCGAAGTCGGCATCGCGATCAAGCGCCTGATGGACCTGGGCTGCTACCGCGGCCTGCGCCACCGCCGCGGCCTGCCGCTGCGCGGCCAGCGCACCCGCACCAACGCCCGTACCCGCAAGGGTCCGCGCAAAGCCATCAAGAAGTAAGGGGCGACCATCATGGCCAAGCCAGCTGCTGCCAAAGTCAAGAAGAAGATCAAGCGCGTCATCACCGACGGCGTCGCCCACGTCCACGCTTCGTTCAACAACACCATCGTCACCATCACCGACCGCCAGGGCAACGCGCTCTCGTGGGCGACCTCGGGTGGCGCCGGTTTCCGCGGTTCCCGCAAGTCCACGCCGTTCGCCGCGCAGGTGGCCGCCGAGAAGGCCGGCCGCGCCGCGCTGGATTACGGCGTGAAGTCGCTGGAAGTCCGCATCAAGGGCCCGGGTCCGGGCCGTGAATCGGCCGTGCGTTCGTTGAACAACGTCGGCTACAAGATCACCAACATCATCGACGTGACGCCCATCCCGCACAACGGGTGCCGTCCGCCGAAAAAGCGTCGCGTCTAAGGGGGCGATAAGAAATGGCTCGTTATATCGGTCCTACCTGTAAGCTCGCGCGCCGCGAAGGCGCCGACCTGTCGCTCAAGTCCCCGGCCCGCGCCCTCGACTCCAAGTGCAAACTGGAGCAGAAGCCCGGCCAGCACGGCGCCACCGCCCGCAAGGGCAAGCTGTCCGACTACGCCACCCAGCTTCGCGAGAAGCAGAAGGTCAAGCGCATCTACGGCCTGCTGGAGCGCCAGTTCCGCAACTACTACAAGAAGGCCTCGACCAAGAAGGGCAACACCGGCGAGAACCTGCTGCAGTTGCTGGAAACCCGCCTGGACAACGTGATCTACCGCATGGGCTTCGCGGTGACCCGTCCGGCCGCCCGCCAGTTGGTCTCGCACCGCGGCGTGCTGGTCAACGGCAAGCCGGTCAACCTGCCTTCCTACCAGGTCAAGGCCGGCGACGCGATCGCCCTGTCGGAAAAGGCCCAGAAGCAGCTCCGCGTGCAGGAGTCGCTGACCGTCGCCGAACAGCTCGACCTGAACCCGTCGTGGGTCGAAGTCGACGCCAAGAAGTTCAGCGGCGTGTTCAAGTCCGTGCCGGTGCGCTCGGACCTGCCTGCCGACATCAACGAAGCGCTGATCGTCGAGTTGTACTCGAAGTAATTCATTCACGCACCCCCGGGAGACCGGGGGACCGCAGGAGACAAAGCAACATGACGGGTATTACTCAGCAAGTGCTGCGCCCCCGCGGCCCGCAGATCGAGCGCCTGACCGGCAACCGCGCCAAGGTGGTCATCGAACCGCTGGAGCGCGGCTACGGCCACACGCTCGGCAATGCGCTGCGCCGCGTGCTGCTGTCGTCGATCCCCGGCTTCGCGATCACCGAAGTCGAGATCGACGGCGTGCTGCACGAATACAGCACCATCGAAGGCATGCAGGAAGACGTGCTGGAAGTGCTGTTGAACCTGAAGGATGTGGCCATCCGCATCCACTCCGGTGACTCCTCCACCTTGAGTCTGGCCAAGCAGGGCCCGGGCGTGGTGACCGCCGGCGACATCAAGACCGACCACAACGTCGAGATCCTGAATCCGGAACTGGTCATCTGCAACCTGACCAAGGACACGGCGCTGAACATGCGCCTGAAGATCGAGCGCGGCTTCGGCTACCAGCCTGCCGCCGCCCGCCGCCGCCCGGACGAAGAGACCCGTGCCATCGGCCGCCTGGTGCTGGACGCCTCGTTCTCGCCGGTCCGCCGCGTCGCCTACGCGGTGGAAGCCGCGCGCGTCGAGCAGCGCACCGACCTGGACAAGCTGGTCCTGGACATCGAGACCAACGGCACGATCGACGCCGAGGAAGCCGTGCGCACCGCCGCCGACATCCTCAGCGACCAGTTGTCGGTGTTCGGCGACTTCACGCACCGCGACCGCGGCGCGCCGAAGCAGGCCGCCAGCGGCGTCGACCCGGTGCTGCTGCGTCCGATCGACGACCTGGAACTGACCGTGCGTTCGGCCAACTGCCTGAAGGCCGAGAGCATCTACTACATCGGCGACCTGATCCAGAAGACTGAAGTCGAGCTGCTCAAGACCCCGAACCTCGGCAAGAAGTCGCTGACCGAAATCAAGGAAGTCCTGGCCCAGCGCGGCCTGTCGCTCGGCATGAAGCTGGAGAACTGGCCGCCGGCCGGCGTCGCCCAGCACGGCATGTTGGGCTGATGAAGCACCAAGGGGGCTCCCGCGTTTGCGCGGGAGCTTCCCTGCAACACCTACGCCGACGGGCCTGAAGGCCCGCGGCATTCCGGTCAAGGACGGCCGGTACGGACCACCCGCAGTCCACTGTTCCAACGCCAGGATGGCGACAGCGAAATCCAACGTCCCACCATTCACCAGGAATCCATCCCATGCGCCACCAGAAAGCCGGCCGCAAGTTCAGCCGCACCAGCGCCCATCGCGAAGCGATGTTCCGCAACATGGCCGCCTCGCTGATCAAGCACGGCCTGATCAAGACCACCCTGCCGAAGGCCAAGGAACTGCGCCGCGTCGCCGAGCCGCTGATCACCCTCGGCAAGGTCGACGGCGTCGCCAACCGCCGCCTCGCCTTCTCGCGCCTGCGCGACAAGGAAGCCGTCGGCACCCTGTTCACCACCCTCGGCCCGCGCTACCAGGCGCGTCCGGGCGGCTACCTGCGCATCCTGAAGTGCGGTTTCCGCGCCGGCGACAATGCGCCGATGGCCTACGTGGAACTGGTCGACCGTCCGGAAGCCGCCGAATAACCGGCCTTCCCGCGACAGCGACAGCAAAAACCCCGGCCCCGAGCCGGGGTTTTTGTTTGGGGCGCTCCGCCGCCCCGGCGCGAAGGGATGCGGCATCTGGCCGCGGTTGGCGGCTGGGCGGGCGGGCATGGATAATGCGGCATCACCCGCACGCGACGGACATCGATGAACCCACTCCGCTGGTCCTTCCGCGCCCAGTGCCTGCTCGGCTTCCTGGCCTGCGCGGCCTTGCTGGGATATGCGCTCTACGTGCAGTTCGTGCAGCACCTCGAACCCTGTCCGTTCTGCATCTTCCAGCGCCTGGCGTTTGTGGCCACCGGCGTGATGTTCCTGCTGGGCGCGCTGCACAACCCGCGCCGCTCCGGCGGGCGTCGCCTGTACGGCATGCTGGCTTTCGTCGCGGCCGCCGCCGGCATCGGCATCGCCGGCCGCCACGTCTGGGTGCAGTTGTATCCGCCGCCGATGCCCAGTTGCGGGCCGGGCTGGGATTACATGGTGGAAACCAACACCTGGCTGGGCGTGGTGCAGCGGGTGCTGACCGCCAAGGGCGACTGCAGCACGATCGACTGGAGCTTTCTGGGGCTGACCATGCCGATGTGGAGCCTGGTGTGGTTCGTACTGCTCGCGGCCTGGGCACTGTGGACCGGCTTCCGCAGCCGCAGGACCTCGACCTTCCGCTGATTTGACGCGGCGCATCATTCTGTCACCATGGTGGGCCGAAAGGAGTCCGCCATGAACACCCCCGACCGCAACCTGCGCGCCGTCCACCTGCCCAGCCAGTGGAGCCCCGACAGTTGGCGCGAGCGGCCGGCGCTGCAGATGCCCACGTATCCCGATGCGCAGGCGCTGGAAGGCGCCCTGACCGAACTGCGCCAGTTGCCGCCGCTGGTCACCTCGTGGGAGATCTTCGCGCTGAAGAAGCAACTGGCCGAGGCACAGGAAGGCAAGCGCTTCCTGCTCCAAGGCGGCGACTGCGCCGAGAGCTTCAGCGATTGCGAGTCCGGGCTGATCTCCAACCGGCTCAAGGTGCTGCTGCAGATGAGCCTGGTGCTGGTGCACGGGTTGCGCCTGCCGGTGGTGCGCGTGGGCCGCTACGCGGGCCAGTACGCCAAGCCGCGCTCGGCCGACACCGAGACCCGCGACGGCGTCTCGTTGCCCAGCTACCGCGGCGACCTGGTCAACGCGCCCGAGTTCACCGCCGAGGCGCGGGTGCCGGACCCGCGCCGCATGATCAAGGCGCACGCGCGGTCGGCGATGACGATGAACTTCGTGCGTGCGCTGATCGACGGCGGCTTCGCCGACTTGCACCACCCCGAATACTGGAACCTGAGCTGGGTGGGCTGCTCGCCACTGGCCAGCGAATACCAGCAGATGGTCACCTCGATCGGCGACGCGGTGAAGTTCATGGAGACGCTGGCCGGTTCGGAGGTGCACAACCTCAACCGCGTGGACTTCTACACCTCGCACGAAGCGCTGCTGCTGCCCTACGAGGCGGCGATGACCCGCGAAGTGCCGCGCCAGTGGGGCTGGTTCAACCTGAGCACGCACTACCCGTGGATCGGCATGCGTACGGCGGCGCTCGACGGCGCGCACGTGGAGTATTTCCGCGGCATCCGCAACCCGATCGCGCTGAAGGTGGGGCCGTCGGCCACGCCGGACCAGTTGTTGCGGCTGATCGACGTGCTGAACCCGGAGGACGAGCCGGGCCGCCTGACCTTCATCCACCGCATGGGCGCGGCGCAGATCGCCGACAAGCTGCCGCCGCTGCTGGAAGCGGTGAAGCGCGACGGCCGCCGCGTGCTGTGGGTGTGCGACGCGATGCACGGCAACACCGAGAGCACATCGAACGGGTTCAAGACGCGGCGCTTCGAGAACGTGCGCAGCGAAGTGGAGCAGTCGTTCGACCTGCACGCCGCCGCCGGCACCCGCCTGGGCGGCGTGCATCTGGAACTGACCGGCGAGGACGTCACCGAGTGCACCGGCGGCGCGCGCGAGCTGACCGACACCGACCTGGAGCGCGCCTACCGCTCCACCGTGGACCCGCGCCTGAACTACGAGCAGTCGCTGGAGATCGCGATGTGCATCGTGCGCAAGCAGAACCAGGTGGCCGCACCGGTCGCGCGCTGAGCGCTGCCGGTCGCCGCGGCGGCAACGGCCACTGCGGGGAGCGCGCTCAGGACCAGTGCGCCTGCATGCTGGAAGGCGCCTGCGGGATGTCCCAGGTGCGGTTGCGGGCGTACATGCGGGCGAACTCGGGCGCCGGCACCGGCGGGCTGAACAGGTTGCCCTGCAATTCGTCGCAGCCGTTGGCGGCCAGCCAGGCCGCCTGCGCCGTGTTCTCCACGCCTTCGGCGATGGTGCGGCACTGCAACTGGCTGCCCAGGCCGATGATCGCGCGGGTGATGGCGCTCTGATTGGGTTCGGTCACGTCGCGCACGAACGACTGGTCGATCTTCAGCACGTTGAAGCCGTAGTTGCCCAGGTAGCTCAGGCTGGAGAAGCCGGTACCGAAATCGTCGATGGCGATGCGCACGCCCAGCGCCTTGAGCGCGCGCAGGGTGCGGTCGCTGCGCTGCACGTCGCGCATCAGCGTGGTCTCGGTGACTTCCAGTTCCAGGTGCTCGGCGGCCAGGCCGCTGTCGTCCAGCGCGGCCTTCACCGTGTCCACCAGGTCGTCGGTGTCGAAGTTGGCGGCGGCCACGTTCACCGACACGCGTATCGGCGGCAGCCCGGACTGCTGCCAGATGCGGTTCTGGCGGCAGGCGGCCTGGATCGCCCAGCGGTCGATGTCGACGATCAGGTTGGTTTCCTCGGCAATGGGGATGAACTCGCCCGGCAGCACCAGGCGGTCGCCGCGCTGCCAGCGCGCCAGCCCTTCCACGCCGACGATGCGGCCGGTGCGCCGGTCGATCTGCGGCTGGTAGTGCAGCAGCAGGTCGCCGTTGCGCAGGCCGCGGCGCAGGCTGTTCTCCAGCTCGATGCGCGCGTCCACGCTGGCGGCCAGGTCGCGGGTGTAGAAGCGGGTGGCGTTGCGGCCGTTGCGCTTGGCCAGGTACATGGCGGCGTCGGCGCGCATCATCAGCGTGGCGGCGTCGTAGCCGTCCTCGGGGAACAGGCTGATGCCGATGCTGAAGGCCTGGTGCAGTTCGTGCGTGGACACGGCGTAGGGCGTGGCGCCGATGGCGAGCAGGCGGTCGGCCAGTTGCAGTACGCTGTCGCGGGTGATGACGTTGTGCAGCAGTACGACGAATTCGTCGCCACCGGTGCGGTAGACCGTGCCCAGGTTGCCGACGTTGCGCTGGATGCGCCGGGCGACCTGTTGCAGCAGGTCGTCGCCGACGTGGTGGCCGAGCGCGTCGTTGACGTGCTTGAACAGGTCCAGGTCGAGGAACAGCACCGCCACGCCGTTGCCGCGGTTGGTGGCCTGGGTGATGAGCTGGCCGAGGGTTTCGTTGAGCTGCAGACGGTTGGGCAGGCCAGTCAGGCTGTCGTGGTGGGCCAGGTAGGTCATGCGCGAACTGAGCGCGCGCGCCTCGGTGATGTCGCGCAGCACCATCACCGAGCCCATCCGGCGGTCGTCGTGGTCGTGGATGGGCGAGAGCGAGCGCTCCACCAGGATGTGGCTGCCGTCGGCGCGCATCAGCGCCAGGTCGCCGGGCTGAGCGACCAGTTCCAGTTCGGTCGCGTGGTCCTGCGCGGCCACTTCCGCCAGCGGCGCCACGCGCTCCAGCGGCTGCTCCAGCGCCTGTTCCAGCCGCAGCCCGGTGAGCACCTCGGCGGCGGGGTTCATGTAGGTCACGCGCGCATCCACGTCGATGGTGATGACCGCCTCGTTGACCGAGGTCAGGGTGACGTAGGCCAGCTCGTTGGCCTTGTGCAGCGCCTGCTCCAACCGCGCCTTCTCGCTGATGTCGATGGCCATGACGTAGAAGCCGCACACGCGGCCGTCCTCGTCGTGGTCGGGCGTGTAGAAGGTGTGCATGCGCCGCGGCCCGCCGTGGGCGGGGAAGCTGGCCTCGAAATCGCTTTCGCGCCCGTTGAGCGCCCAGTCCGCGTGCGCACGCCGGCGCTGGTAGATCTCTTCGCCGAAGATGTCGCGCAGGTGCCGGCCGACCCTGAGCGGGCCGTCCCAGACGTAGTCGGCGGCGCTGGTCCGGTTGAAGAAGACCAGCCGTTCCTGTGCGTCGAACTGCAGGATCAGCGCGGGCAGGCGGTCGGTCACGCGCTTGAGGTGGTCGCGCGCCAGCGACAGTTCGTGGTGGGCCTGACGCTGCTCGCTGATGTCGTTGGCCATCAGGTACCAGCCGGCGATGCGCTGGTCGCGCTCCACGTCCGGGACCAGGTAGAGCTGCACCGGGCGGCGCGGCTGGCCAAGTTCGGCGTCCCAGGCGGCCCAGTGCGCCGGCGTGCATTCGGCCATCGCGCGTTGCAGCGAGGCGAGGAACTCGGGATCGTCGGCGTGCACGGTTTCCACCGGGCAGTTGATCCAGGCCGGCGCGTCGCCGAACCAGTCGCGGCTGGCGCGGTTGGCGAAGCCGTAGCGGCCGTTGCCGTCGATGTAGGCGATCAGCGAGGGCAGGTGGTCGGCGACCGCATCCAGCAGGGCGCGGCTGCGGCGCTCGGTGCGCGCCACGTTGCGCAGCAGCAGGAACAGCAGCAGCCCCAGGCCGAACCCCACCAGCGGCAGCAGCACGATGGCGGTGAGCCCCGGCACGGCCTGCTGCAGCGGCGGAGACTGCATCTTCAGCAGCCAGCGCATGCCCAGCAGGTCGAGCGTGCGCGCGTACGCGAACGCCGGTCGCGCCGCCGCATCGGCGCGCTGCTGCGGCGACGGCCCGCTGCGGAAGACCGATTCGCCGCCTTCGCCGCCGGCGAGCAGTTCCACCTCGAAGCCGGCCAGGTCAGGATCGCCGATGGCTTCGCGCATCACCTGCTGCCAGCCGAAGCCGGCCGTGGCGAATCCGCGCAGCTCGCGCCGGCGCTCGTTCACGCCCTGCTGCGCCAGCGCGGGACGGGCGTAGACCGGTGCGTACAACAGGAAGCCGGCCATGCCGGTGCCGCCGCGCGAGGCGTCGGCCAGCGCGACCAGCGGCGCAGCGGTGAGCTCGCCGCTGTCGCGCGCGGCCAGCACCGCCTTGCGCCGCGCGTCCTCCGCCAGCAGGTCGCGGCCCAGCAGCGGGCGCATCGGCGGAGATTCAGGGTAGAGCAGGTCCAGCACGACGTATTCGGCGCGCTCGCCGACGGGCTGGATGGCGAAGGCGTCGCCGTAGATGGCGCGCTGCGCGGCCAGGTACGCCGCGCGGTCCTGCTCGCGCACCAGGCGGGCGAAGCCCAGGCCATGCACGCCGCCGCGGCGCTCGGAGATCTGCAGGCGGGTGACGAAGGTGTGGAAGCTCTCGCGGTCGATGTCCGGACGGCCTTCGAGCACGGCGGCGGCGGCGCGCACCGTGTCCTCGTAGGCGTTCATCTGGGTGGTGACGGCGATGGTCAGCGCGTCGGCGCGCGCTTCGAACTGCGAGCGCGCGTGCTCGTGCGCGCGCTGCCAGGCCGAGAAGCCGGCCCAGCCCGACAGCAGGCTCGCGATCACCAGCACGCCCCAGGCCAGGGAGTTCAGGTTGCGCTCGCGCAGGCGCGCGCCCGAATGCGCCCGGCCCAGCGCCCTGATTTCCGATGCGCGATCCGCGCCAGACTCCACGCGAATACTCCCCCGCTGTCCACTGCTGCTTAATCACGCCACGAAACGAGGCGCGGCCGCAAGCGGTTTGTGGCTAATGTGCTTTCAGCGCCCGCGCGGGGAGGCGGGCAGGCTGGGGCGGTATTCCGGGGGTTTGCGCGCGCGGGTGAGCTGTTCGTAATCGTAGGCCAGCTCGATCAGGCGGGCTTCGCTCCACGCCGGGCCCATGAAGACGATGCCCAGCGGCAGGCCGTCGCTGCTGCCCATCGGCACGGTGAGGCTGGGGTAGCCGGCGACGGCCGCGGCGCTGTAGCCGGCGCCGGGGAAATGGTCGCCGGCCTTGTGGTCGGTCAGCCAGGCCGGGCCGGTGGCCGGCGCGATCAGGGCGTCCAGCCGCTGCGACTTCAGCGCCGCGTCGATGCCTTCGGGGCCGGCCAGCCGGCGCGCGCGCGAGCGGGCGGCGATGTAGGCCGGCTCGCCCAGCCCGCCTTTCTGGTTGGCCTGCTCGAACAGCTCCTGGCCGAAGTAGGGCAGCTCCGAGACGTGGTACTGCTGGTTGTAGCCGATCAACTGGGTCAGCGTGGTCAGCGGCGCCTTGCGCTGGACGAGATAGCGCTCCAGCCCGTGCTTGAACTCGTAGAGCAGCAGTTCCTTCTCGTCGGCGTTCCATTGGCCTTCGGTGGGGATCCGGGCGTCCTCCAGGGTTGCGCCGGCTTCGCGCATCACCTGCAGCGCGCTTTCCATCGCGGCGGCGGCGTCGGGGTGGATGTCGAACTTGTCGCGCAGCACGCCGATGCGCGCGCCCTTGAGCGCGCCGGGCTTCAGGCGCGCGGCGTAGTCCAGGGTGGTGTTCCAGGCGGCGTTGGTGGTGGCCGCGTCGTCGGCGTCCCGGCCGGCCAGCACGCTCAGCAGCAGCGCCGCGTCGGTCACGCTGCGGGTGATCGGGCCGGCGGTGTCCTGGCTGTGCGAGATCGGCAGGATGCCGCTGCGGCTGACCAGCCCGACGGTGGGCTTCAGCCCGACCACGCCGTTGACCGCCGCCGGGCAGATGATGCTGCCGTCGGTCTCGGTGCCCACGGCGACCGCCGACAGGTTGGCCGACACCGCCACCGCGCTGCCGGAGCTGGAGCCGCAGGGATTGCGGTCCAGCACGTAGGGATTGCGGGTCTGCCCGCCGCGCGCGCTCCAGCCGGAGGTGGAGTGGGTGGAGCGGAAGTTGGCCCATTCGCTCAGGTTGGCCTTGCCCAGGATCACCGCGCCGGCCTCGCGCAGGCGGCGCACCAGGAAGGCGTCCTGCGCCGGGCGGAAATCCTTCAGTGCCAGCGAGCCGGCCGAGGTGGCCATCGGCACGGCGTCGATGTTGTCCTTCAGCAGCACCGGGATGCCGTGCAGCGGGCCACGCACGGCGTTGTTGCGGCGCTCCAGGTCGCGCAGCGCCGCTTCCTTCATGGCGTCGGGGTTGAGCTCGATCACCGCGCGCAGTTGCGGGCCGGCCTTGTCGACCAGGGCGATGCGCTGCAGGTAGGCCTGGGTCAGGCGGCGGCTGTCGAGTTCGCCGGACTGCATGCGCGATTGCAGATCGGCGATGTCCAGTTCGGCGTAGAGGAAATCGGTCGGCGCCTCGGCCGGCGCGTCCGCCACGGGCGGCGCGGCGCGCTGGCAGGCGGCCAGGGCGAGGAGGGTGCCAAGCAGCAGGGCGGTTCGGCGCATCGCGGGAATCCCTTGGATGCGCGGCAGGCTACGCAGCGATGCCGGGGCGCGTCAAATCCGCCGGCGGCGCAGGATGTCGCGCCACAGCGCCCACACGATCGCCAGGTTGACGACCAGCAGCGCCCAGGTGTGCCAGCCGGGGTGGTGGTACAGCGCGTACACGTCCAGCGGCAGGTAGGCGGCCGAGCCGATGCAGCCCAGCCACGAGGCCCAGGCGCGGGCGCGCCACAGGCCCCAGGCTTCCAGCAGGCGCATGGCCGCGTAGACGGCGATGAGCAGCGCTGCCACGTGCACGGACTCTGGATTGATGCGGTCCAGGAACTGGGTGATCGCGCCCGGTTCCGCGCCGGGCACGAAGCGGACGATCGCGGCGTGCACCGCATCGCGCAGCCGCTGCGGCCCCACCGCCAGCAGGCCGCCGGCAATGGCCAGGGCAAGCACGCCCTTGGCGCCCTCGAACAGGGCGATGGCGTGCAGGCCGGGATGCGCCTTGGGATCCGGGTTGTAGGCGGTCTGTTCCAAGGCGCGGGGAGAGGATCAGGCGGCGCGGGAGGCGCGCTTGCGGTCGCTCTCGGTCAGCATCTTCTTGCGCAGGCGGATTTCCTTCGGGGTGACCTCGACCAGCTCGTCGTCCTCGATGAAGTCCAGCGCCTGCTCCAGCGAGAACTTGATCGCCGGGGTCAGCTTGATCGCGTCGTCCTTGCCCGAGGCGCGCATGTTGGTCAGCGGCTTGGTCTTGATCGCGTTGACGGTCAGGTCGTTGTCCTTGGAGTGGATGCCGATCAACTGGCCCTCGTACACGTTGTCGCCCTCGGCGGCGAACAGGCGGCCGCGCTCTTCCAGCGGGCCCAGCGCGTAGGCCGGCGTCGGACCGGGCGCGTTGGCGATCATCACGCCGTTCGGCCGCTTGGCGATGGCGCCCTGTTCCTTCGGCCCGTAGTGGTCGAACACGTGGAACAGCAGGCCCGAGCCCTGGGTCAGCGTCTTGAACTCGTTCTGGAAGCCGATCAGGCCGCGCGCCGGGATCTCGTAGTCCAGGCGCACGCGGCCCTTGCCGTCGGGTTCCATGTTCTTGAGCTGCGCCTTGCGCGTGCCCAGCTTCTCCATCACGCCGCCCTGGTGGACTTCCTCCACGTCGACGACGAGCTGCTCGATCGGCTCCATCAACTGGCCGTCGATCTCCTTGATGATGACTTCCGGGCGCGACACGGCCAGTTCGTAGCCCTCGCGGCGCATGTTCTCGATCAGCACCGACAGGTGCAGTTCGCCGCGGCCGGAGACCAGGAACTTGTCGGCGTCTTCAAGCTGCTCGACCTTCAGCGCCACGTTGTGCACGGTCTCGCGCTCCAGGCGCTCCTTGAGCTGGCGGCTGGTCAGGAACTTGCCGCCGGACAAGTCCTTGTTGCCGGCGAACGGCGAGTTGTTCACCTGGAAGGTCATGCTGATGGTCGGCTCGTCCACCATCAGCGGCGGCAGCGCCTCGGGCACGTCCAGCGCGCAGACCGTGTCGGAGATGGTCAGCTCCTGGATGCCGGAGATGGCGACGATGTCGCCGGCCTCGGCGGATTCCTGCTCGATGCGCTCCAGGCCCAGGAAGCCCAGCACCTGCAGCACCTTGCCCTGGCGCTTCTTGCCGTGGCGGTCGATCACCGACACCGGCATGTTCTTCTTCAGCGTGCCGCGCTGGATGCGGCCGATGCCGATCACGCCGACGAAGCTGCTGTAGTCCAACTGGCTGATGCGCATCTGGAACGCGCCTTCCGGGTCCACGTCCGGCTTCGGCGCGTGCTGCATGATCGCTTCGTACAGCGGGGTCATGTCGCCGGAGCGCACTTCCGGGTCCAGGCTGGCGTAGCCGTTCAGCGCCGAGGCGTAGACGATCGGGAAGTCCATCTGCTCGGCGGTGGCGCCGAGGCGGTCGAACAGGTCCCACACCTGCTCCACCACCCAGTCCGGGCGCGCGCCGGGGCGGTCGATCTTGTTCACCACCACGATCGGCTTGAAGCCCATCGCGAACGCCTTCTGGGTCACGAAGCGCGTCTGCGGCATCGGGCCGTCCATCGCGTCGACCAGGATCAGCACGGTGTCCACCATCGACAGCACGCGCTCGACCTCGCCGCCGAAGTCGGCGTGCCCGGGGGTGTCGACGATGTTGATGCGGTTCTCGCGCCAGTTGATGGCGGTGTTCTTGGCCAGGATGGTGATGCCGCGTTCCTTTTCCTGGTCGTTGCTGTCCATCACCCGCTCGGCCAGCACGGTGCGCTCGGAAAGGGTGCCGGACTGCTTGAGGAGCTGGTCGACGAGAGTGGTCTTGCCGTGGTCGACGTGGGCGACGATGGCGATGTTGCGCAGATTCTGGATGGACATGGGCAGGGGTGGCCGGGCCCGAGGGCGGCCAGGAGGACAGTGGGGATCAGCCGGGCATTATACGCGGCCGGCCGGTCCCGGCGCGATGCGCGCCGACAAGGCGGCCGGCGCCGGCCGGCGGGATGCTGGGGGCGTCCCCCCAACAGGAGTCAACCGCATGATCCAGGAAGTCGCCGGCGACATCCTCCTCAGCCAGGCCCACGCCATCGCCCACGGCGTGGCCCCCCACGACAACTTCCACAGCGGCCTGGCCTTGGCCCTGCGCGAGCACTCGCCCTCGCTGTACAAGGATTTCCGCCACTACTGCCAGACCCGCCACCCGCAGCCGGGCGGCCTGTGGACCTGGACCGGCGCCGACGGCCGCCCGGTGGCCTGCCTGTTCACCCAGGAGGAAGGCGAGGCCCGCCACGGCGGCACGCCCGGCCGGGCCACCCTCCAGCACGTCCGCCACGCGCTGAAGGCGCTGCGCACGGAGGCGCAGGACAAGGGCTTCCGCAGCCTGGCCCTGCCGCGGCTGGCGACGGGGGTGGGCGGACTGGAATGGGTTCAGGTGAAACCGCTGGTGGAGGAGGCCCTGGGCGACCTGGGCATCCCGGTGGTGGTCTACACCACCTACCGCAAGGGCGAGCGCGCCGCCGAGGTGCTCTGAGCGGCGCGCCCGCGGCGGCCGCGCGGCGGACGGTGCGCCATCCGGCTTCATGCTAGGGTGGCGCCCCCGTTCCGTCCCCTGCAGGCATCGACATGTCCCTCACCGCCACCTTCGACACCGCCCGCGGCCCGATCAAGATCGAGCTGTACCCCGACAAGGCCCCACTGACGGTGGCGAACTTCGTCAACCTGGCCAAGCGCGGCTTCTACGACGGGCTGAACTTCCACCGCGTGATCGCCGACTTCATGATCCAGGGCGGCTGCCCCGAGGGCTCCGGCCGCGGCGGCCCGGGCTACCGCTTCGAGGACGAGACCAACAACGGCGTGCGCCACGAGCGCGGCGTGCTGTCCATGGCCAACGCCGGCCCCAACACCAACGGCAGCCAGTTCTTCATCACCCACGTGCCCACCCCGTGGCTGGACGGCAAGCACACCGTGTTCGGCAAGGTCGTCGAGGGCCTGGACGTGGTCGACGCGGTGCGCCAGGGCGACCTGATCGACAAGGTCGTCATCGAGGGCGATGCCGACGCCGCGCTGGCCGCCAAGGCCGACCGCGTGGCGGAGTGGAACCGTCATCTGAGCGCCTGATCCGGCGGATCATCCGGGGCGGCGCCGGGCGCCGCCTTGGACCTTTGGCGCATCCGGACCGGCCGGGGCGGCGTGCTACCATTTTGCGCCGCAAAAAACGGCGGCCCCCAGGGCCCCTTTCCCCGTTCCAACGCGAGGTTGTGCAATGCCCACGCTTGCCCGGCGCATCGGTCGCG
This sequence comes from uncultured Pseudoxanthomonas sp., assembly GCA_937975725.1. Taxonomy (GTDB): domain Bacteria; phylum Pseudomonadota; class Gammaproteobacteria; order Xanthomonadales; family Xanthomonadaceae; genus Pseudoxanthomonas_A. The sequence continues at coordinate 25,907 of CALJUL010000071.1, forward strand.
CCAAGCCGAGTGCGATCATGGCCGTGGCCGAAAAGGCCAGGAAACTCAAGGCCGAAGGCCGCGACATCATCAGCTTCTCCATCGGCGTCCCCAATTTCCTGCCCGGCGAACACGTCTACCAGGCCGCGCGCGAGGCGCTGAGCAAGGATTCCGGCCAGTACGGCAGCAACCGCGGCACCGACGCGCTGCTGGACGCCTTCCTGCGGCACATCGAGGCGCTGGGCCTGACCGGCTACACGCGCGCCAACGTCGCCACCGGCATCGGCGCCAAGCACATCCTCTACAACCTGGCCGAATCGCTGCTGGACGAAGGCGACGCCATCGCCTATCCCTCGCCGTACTGGACCACCTACGCCGACATCGCCGACATCGTCAACGCCAAAGCGGTGCCGCTGCCGTGCCCGGCCAGCCAGGACTACAAGCTGACCCCGGCGCAACTGGACGAAGCACTGGCCGCGCACAAGCCCAAGGTGTTCCTGTTCAACAACCCGTCCAACCCGACCGGCATGGTCTACACGCGCGAGGAAGTCGCCGCGCTGGCCGACGTGCTGGTCAAGCATCCGGACACATGGATCGTCACCGACGACATCTACAACCGCATGCTGTTCGACGGGCTGGCGTACACCAACTTCGTGCAGGCGCGGCCGGAGCTGCGCGAGCGCACTGTGTTCGTCGATTCGCTGTCCAAGACCTACGGCATGCCGGGCTGGCGCGTGGGCTTCATGGCCGGGCCGGAGGTGGTCGCCAAGGCGCTGACCACGATGAACTCCAACCACATCACCAATGTGCCGGAAGTGGTCACCGCCGCGGCGATCGCCGCGCTGACCGGCCCGCAGGACGTGCCCGCGGCCAAGAACGCCGAGTTCCAGGCCAAGCGCGACCAGGTGCTGGCGGCGATGGAAGCGATCCCCGGCGTGGTGTGCCCGCGTCCGCAGGGCGCGTTCTACGTGTTCCCGGACATCAGTTGCGCGTTCGGCAAGTCGCACAACGGCGTGAAGATCCAGAACGACGTCGATTTCTGCAACGCGCTGCTGGATGCCAAGGGTGTGGCCTGCGTGCCGGGCTCCGCGTTCGGCGAGCCGCGCGCGCTGCGCATCAGCTACACCTGCCCGACGCCGCAACTGGCGCCCGGGTTGCAGCGGTTCCAGGAGTTCTTCGCCGAGTTGACGTGACCGCAAGGCGGGAACAGGGAACGGGGAACCGGGCATGAAAGGTTCCGCGCCGCGCTGACCCGCCGCCTCCGATGTTCCGTTCGCTGTTCCCAGATCCCCGTTCCCGCTTCCCACTGGAGTCCCCACCATGAAAACCCCCGTCCGAGTCGCCGTCACCGGTGCCGCCGGCCAGATCGGCTACGCGCTGCTGTTCCGCATCGCTTCCGGCGAAATGCTGGGCAAGGACCAGCCGGTCATCCTGCAACTGCTCGAACTGCCGATGGAGAAGGCCCAGGCCGCGCTCAAGGGCGTGATGATGGAACTCGAGGACTGCGCGTTCCCGCTGCTGGCCGGCATGGTCGGCACCGACGACCCCGAAGTGGCGTTCAAGGACGCCGACATCGCCCTGCTGGTCGGCGCGCGCCCGCGCGGCCCCGGCATGGAGCGCAAGGACCTGCTGCTGGAGAACGCCAAGATCTTCACCGCCCAGGGCGCCGCGCTGAACAAGGTCGCCAGCCGCAACGTCAAGGTGCTGGTGGTCGGCAACCCGGCCAACACCAA
>CALJUL010000072.1 GCA_937975725.1 uncultured Pseudoxanthomonas sp.
GCAGCTCGAGCGCGGCCAGCGCGTCACCGAGCTGATGAAGCAGAAGCAGTACGCCCCGATGTCCATCGCCCTGCAGGCGCTGTCCATCTACGCTGTCAACGAGGGTTACCTGGACGACGTGCCGGTCAACAAGATCCTGGCGTTCGAAGAGGCGCTGCACGCGCACTTCAACAACACCCAGGGCGAGCTGATCGACACGATCAACAAGACGGGCAACTGGAACGATGACATCGAAGGCGCCTTCAAGAAGGGCATCTCCGAGTTCAAGCAGACGGGTACCTGGTAAGAAGCGGTAAGGGAGTGGGAAGGTAGGGAAGTCAGTCGAAGCGGCACCGCGATTGACTTCCCGAGCTTGCGAAGCAAGCGGACTTCTCACTCGCCTCACTCGAACGAAGCGAGCACAGCGAGCGAGACATGGCAGGCGGAAGAGAAATCAAAACCAAGATCAAGAGCGTGCAGAACACCCGCAAGGTGACGCGCGCGCTGGAGATGGTCTCGGCCTCCAAGATCCGCAAGGCGCAGGACCGCATGAAGACCTCGCGCCCCTACGCGCGCGCGATGAAGCAGGTGATCGGCCACCTGGCCCAGGCCAACACCGACTACCAGCATCCCTTCATGGTGGAGCGCAAGGACGTCAAGCGCGTCGGCTACATCATCGTGTCGTCCGACCGCGGCCTGGCCGGCGGCCTGAACAACAACCTGTTCCGCAAGACGCTGGGCGAAGTGCGCCAGTGGAGCGACAAGGGCGTGGACGTCGACGTGGTCACCATCGGCCAGAAGGCCTCGGTGTACTTCCGCCGCATCCACGTGAACATGCTGGCCAGCGTGTCCCATCTGGGCGACAACCCCAAGCTGGGCCAACTGATCGGCGTGATCAAGGTGATGCTGGACGCCTACACCGAGGGCAAGCTGGACCGCGTGTACGTGGTGTACAACGACTTCGTCAACACCATGACCCAGCGCGCCGCCTTCGACCAGTTGCTGCCGCTGCCCGCGTCGGAGACGCAGGTCGCCCACCACGACTGGGACTACATCTACGAGCCCGATGCCGCGACCGTGCTGGACCACGTGATCACGCGCTACATCGAGTCGCTGGTGTACCAGGCCGTGCTGGAGAACATCGCTTCCGAGCACGCGGCGCGCATGGTGGCCATGAAGGCCGCCAGCGACAACGCCAGCAAGCTGATCGGCACACTGCAACTGGTCTACAACAAGGCCCGCCAGGCCGCGATCACCCAGGAAATCTCGGAGATCGTCGGCGGCGCGGCGGCGGTGTAAGAACCGTGATGGGCGATGAGTGATTGGTGATCCGACAAGAGCAGCGATCAGCGCCTTCCGAATCACGAACCCTTCATCGCGAACCACAAGAAATCCAACGGGCGACGATCTCGCCTAAACGAACAAGTTAAATCGGAGTAGCCAACATGAGTCAGGGCAAGATCGTTCAGATCATCGGCGCGGTGGTCGACGTCGAATTCCCGCGCAACGAAGTGCCGAAGGTGTACGACGCGCTGAAGGTGGAGAACACCGCCATCACGCTGGAAGTGCAGCAGCAGCTCGGCGACGGCGTGGTGCGCACCATCGCCCTCGGTTCCACCGACGGCCTGAAGCGCAACCTGGTGGCCACCAACACCGACCGCGCCATCTCGGTGCCGGTCGGCAACGGCACGCTGGGCCGCATCATGGACGTGCTGGGCAACCCGATCGACGAAGCCGGTCCGGTGCAGGCGTCCGACCACTGGGAAATCCACCGCGCGGCCCCGTCGTATGAGGACCAGTCCTCGGCCACCGACCTGCTGGAAACCGGCATCAAGGTCATCGACCTGATGTGCCCGTTCGCCAAGGGCGGCAAGGTCGGCCTGTTCGGCGGCGCCGGCGTCGGCAAGACCGTGAACATGCTGGAGCTGATCAACAACATCGCCACCCAGCACTCGGGCCTGTCGGTGTTCGCCGGCGTCGGCGAGCGCACCCGCGAGGGCAACGACTTCTACCACGAGATGATCGAGGCCGGCGTCGTCAAGCCCGACAACTTCCCCGAGTCCAAGGTGGCGATGGTCTACGGCCAGATGAACGAGCCGCCGGGCAACCGCCTGCGCGTCGCGCTGACCGGCCTGACCATGGCCGAGTACTTCCGCGACGAGAAGGACGCCAGCGGCAAGGGCAAGGACGTGCTGCTGTTCGTCGACAACATCTACCGCTACACGCTGGCCGGCACCGAAGTGTCCGCGCTGCTGGGCCGCATGCCGTCGGCCGTGGGCTACCAGCCCACGCTGGCCGAGGAAATGGGCGTGCTGCAGGAGCGCATCACCTCGACCAAGACCGGTTCGATCACCTCGATCCAGGCCGTGTACGTGCCCGCGGACGACCTGACCGACCCGTCGCCGGCCACCACGTTCGCGCACTTGGACGCCACGGTCGTGCTGAGCCGCAACATCGCCTCGCTGGGCATCTACCCCGCCGTGGACCCGCTGGACTCGACCAGCCGCCAGCTCGATCCGAACGTCATCGGCCACGAACACTACGACACCGCGCGCCGCGTGCAGGCCACGCTGCAGAAGTACAAGGAACTGAAGGACATCATCGCGATCCTCGGCATGGACGAGCTGTCCGAAGAGGACAAGCAGGCCGTGTCGCGCGCGCGCAAGATCGAGCGCTTCTTCAGCCAGCCGTTCCACGTGGCGGAAGTGTTCACCGGCTCGCCGGGCAAGTACGTCTCGCTGAAGGACACGATCCGCGGCTTCAAGGCGATCGTCGACGGCGAGTACGACCACCTGCCGGAGCAGGCGTTCTACATGGTCGGCGGCATCGAAGAGGCCGTCGAGAAGGCGAAGAAGATCGCCGAGAAGGCCTGAGGGACCGTAAGGAAGTCAGGAGTGGAGAGTCAGTAGGAGCCCACTCCCGAGCCCGCGAAGCGGGCGCACCTTGCCCCTTACTTCCTCACGTCGAGCAGAGCGAGACAAGCATGACTAGCACCATCCGTTGCGACATCGTCAGTGCCGAGCAGGAGATCTTCCACGGTGAAGCCACCCTGGTCGTCGCCACCGGCGAACTGGGCGAGCTGGGTATCGCGCCGAAGCACGCGCCGCTGATCACCCGTTTGAAGCCGGGCAAGGTGGTGGTGACGCTGGTCGGCGGCGAGCAACTGGATTTCGCCATCTCCGGCGGCATCCTGGAAGTGCAGCCGCAGGTCGTCACCGTGCTGGCCGACACCGCCGTGCGCGCGCAGGACATCGACGAAGCCTCGGTCCGCAAGGCCAAGGAAGAAGCCGAGCGCGTGCTGTCCCACAAGGACCCGAAGATGAGCGTGGAGGAAGCCCAGGCCCAGTTGGCCATGAGCATCGCCCAGCTCAGCGCCCTGGAGCGCCTGCGCAAGAACCTCAAGCACTGACGCCCGCGTCGTCGCTTGCAGCCCATGAAAACGCCGGCCCCGCGCCGGCGTTTTTCATGCGGCCCCAAGGCCCCTCTCCGCTTTCCTGTAGGAGCGACGCAAGTCGCGACCACCAACCCGCCCACACGGCAGCCATTCGCAGCCCATAGTCGAGCCGAGGCGAGACAACCACGGAACCGCAAGGCGCGCTCTGCTTCGATACATGCACTACGCATCGCACGAACGAACACGCCCCGCGCGCTCACGTCTCCCTGGCCTACCGCCTCATCGTTCGCAAGCGACAGCCAGCCACACGGCAGAACCTCGCGCCATCCGCCCCAATCCTCGGATGCGCAGGCAACAGCACATACACCGCCCTACGCCCATCACCCAGCCTCAGCGGTACACCACATGCCGCCACAGGAAGAACGCGATCACCGCCAGCACGCCCTCGACCAGCGGCTTGGCCAGCCAGGCCAGCGGCAGGCCAAGCGCGGCGGCGACCCAGCCGACCGCCAGCGTGCTGATCGCGGTCAACGGCAGCCAGACCAGCAGGAACCGGCCGAAGCGCCGCCAGCCCAGCCGCGGCGCGCCTGCCTGCGCGAAGGTCACGCGCCCGTTCAACCAGAAGCCCAGCAACGCGCCGCCGATGCGTCCGGCCAGATTGGCCGGCGCCGCCGGCATCCCCAGCGCGGTCAGCGCCACGAACAGCAGCCAGTCCAGCAGCAGTTGCAGCAGCCCCACCACGATGAAGCTGCCGCCCTGGCGGAAGAGATCGGAGGCGGGCGTCGGCGCGGGCATGCGCGCATGCTACCCGAGAGGGCGGGCCGAGCGCGGCGTGTAAGATGCATCGCTCCATGGAACGGGAATCCCGCGTGCGCATCGCCGTCCTCATCCCCTGCCACAACGAAGCCCAGACGGTGCGGAAGGTCGTGGCCGATTTCCGGAACGCGCTGCCGGCGGCCGAAGTGTGGGTGTTCGACAACGCCAGCACCGACGGCACCGGCGAGATCGCGCGCGAAGCGGGCGCCAACGTGCGCCGCATCGCCGCGAAGGGCAAGGGCAACGTGGTGCGGGCGATGTTCCGCGACGTCGACGCCGACCTGTACGTGATGGTCGACGGCGACGACACCTATCCCGCTGCCGCCGCGCCGGCGCTGATCGAGGACGTGGCGACCGGGCGCGCCGACATGGTGGTGGGGACGCGGCTGGAGTCGCACGGCGACGGCGCGTTCCGGCGCTTCCACGGCATCGGCAACCGGCTGGTGCGCGCCTGCATCGGCATGCTGTTCGGCTATCCGGTGCGCGACGTGCTGTCGGGCTACCGGGTGTTCTCGCGCCGCTTCGTCAAGTCCATGCCGGTGCTGTCGCGCGGCTTCGAGATCGAGACCGAGATGACCGTGTTCGCGCTGTCCAACGGCTTCGTCCTGTCCGAGCGCACCATCGCCTACGGCGAGCGGCCCGCCGGCAGCGAGTCCAAGCTGCACACCTACCGCGACGGCGTGCGCGTGCTGAAGACCATCCTGTTCCTGTTCAAGGACATGCGGCCGCTGTTGTTCTTCGGCGTGCTGGCCGCGCTGTGCATCCTGGCCGGCCTGGGCTTCGGCGCCTTCGTCGTCCACGAATTCACCTCGACCGGCCTGGTGACGCATCCGTCCACCGCGGTGCTGGCGGTGGCCTTCACCCTGGTGGGCGTGCTGTCGCTGGCGACCGGGCTGGTGCTGGACACCGTCAACCGGCGGGCCAACGAGATCCAGCGCTTGATCACCGACCAGGTGGTGGCCAGGAACATGCCGCCGGAGGCGTGAGCGCGCGCGCGAGCGGGCACAGCTCCAGCGCACCGAGATTGGAGGACACCGGCTGGCAGGCGCCGTCCTGCGCCAGCCCGTACGCCTGCCATGGCTGTGTGGTTGCGGCGGCCTTCGGCGGTTCGCGCAGCAGGAAGAAGGGGCCTTCGTGCGCGCGCACGCGCGCTTCCACTTCGGCTTGCAGGCGCGTGCAGCGGTCCGGGGCCATGAAGTTGTTGTACAGCGAGAGCGCCGGCACCTCGCGCGGCAGGTAGGCGACGGCATAGCCCAGCGGTTCGTCGGTGCCCAGCACGACCAGGCTGTCGTCCGGTAGTGCGGGGAAGCGCACGTCCACCATCGGCGTGCTGAAGGACGTGCGCCCCCAGCCAGGCCGGTTGGTCACGCCGACCAGAATCAGGGCCGCCACCACCAGGCCGATGCGCTGCGCGCGCGCCGGCAGCCAGCGCGCCAGCATGGCGACGAAGGCGACCGAGCAGAGCAGCTCCAGCGCGAACAGGTAGCGGTAGATGCCGTACAGCTTCACCCAGACCGCGAACGACACCGCCGCGAACGCCAGCAGCATGCGCGGCACGGGATCGGAATGCCGCCGCGCCGCGAACCACGCCGCGGCCAGCGAGAGCAGGCCCAGCAGGATGCGCGGCTCGGCCAGCTTGCTCTCGGAATAGCGGTAGCTTTCGGCCAGCAGGTGGAACGGCACCAGCCAGGCGTCCATGCCCTGCGGCACGAAGCGCATGTCCTTGTACGGTTGCGCCAGCGCGTCCGGCGACTGGAACCACTGGTTGAAATAGGGGAACAGCGGATTGCCGTGTTCCTGCCACAGGTACAGCGCCCAGGGACCGGCCGCGATCAGCGTGCCCGCCACGCCGCCGATGCCCAGCGCCAGCAGCCGCAGCGGCATGCCGCGCCACGGCCCGGCCACCAGCGCGACCGCGATGAAGGCGACGCAGTAGAGCGCGCCGGTCAGCTTGAGGCCGGCGGCCAGGCCGGCCAGCAGCCCGGCCGGCAACCACGTCGCCCAAGTGCCGCGCCGCCCCTGCGCATCTACCACCCACCACAGCGCGGCGAGCATGCCGGCGGCGACGAAGGCGTCGTTGAACGTGGTGCCGAGGGTCGGCATGGCGGCCGCGCCGGTCACCGCCACCAGGCCCGCCATGGCCGTGCGCAGTGCGCCGCGGCCCTCCGGCCACGCCCGGTCCATCAGCCGCAGCGCCAGCGCCAGTGCGACGAACGCCGGCAGCGCCAGCCACAACGACACCAGCCAGCCGGGCAGGCCCGCGCGCACCATCCACGCGAACGGGAAGTCGAGCGCCGGGTTGTGCCAGGTCTGCAACTGCCCGGCCGCGACGTCCTGTGCGAAGCGGCCGTCCATCAGCGCAAACGGCGTATACAGGTGGTAATTGCGCAGGTCCCAGTTCGCATCCTGTCCCTGCGCGAACAGCGCCAGCAAGGTCAGGGCGCCCGCCGTGGCGAGCGGTGCGGTCCAGGGCGAGCGTGCGGGGGATGTGTCGGCCGGCATGGTCATCCTTGGCGTCGGAGTGGAATTGCTAACATCGCCGGCGAGCGCCGGCCCCATATCGTATTAGGAAACCGCATGAAACCACTGCACGTCGTCATCCTCGCCGCGGGCGAGGGCAAGCGCATGAAATCGGCCTTGCCCAAGGTCCTCCAGCCCGTCGCGGGCCGGCCGATGCTGGCGCACGTGATCGAAGCCGCGCAGGCGCTGTCGCCGGCCGGCATCCACGTGGTCCACGGCCACGGCGGCGACCAGGTGCAGGCTGCCTTCGCCGGCATGCCGGATCTGCACTGGGCGCACCAGGCGCAGCAGCTCGGCACCGGCCACGCCGTGGCGCAGGCCACGCCGGACGTGCCGGACGGCGCCCGCGTGCTGGTGCTGTACGGGGACGTGCCGCTGACGCGCGCCGACACCCTGCGGCGCCTGCTGGATGCGCCCGGCCGCCTGGCCGTGCTGGTGGCCGAGCCGGCCGATCCGACCGGCTACGGCCGCGTGGTGCGCGATCCCGAAGGCCGCGTGGCCGCCATCGTCGAGCAGAAGGACGCCACCGACGAGCAGCGCCGCATCCGCACCGTCAACACCGGCATCATCGCCGCCGACGCCAGCGCACTGAAGGGCTGGCTGTCACGCCTGTCCAACCAGAACGCGCAGGGCGAGTACTACCTGACCGACGTGTTCGCGATGGCGGCCGAGGAATTCACCCCGGCCGAGATGGTGCTGGTGGCCGATCCCATCGAGGCCGAGGGCGCCAACGACCCGTGGCAACTCGCGCAGCTCGAACGCGCCTACCAACTGCGCGCCGCGCGCGCGCTGTGCGTGCAGGGCGCGCGCCTGGCCGACCCGGCGCGCTTCGACCAGCGCGGCACCGTGCTCGTGGGCCGCGACGTGCAGATCGACGTGGACGTGGTGCTGGAAGGCGAGGTGGAACTGGGCGACGGCGTGGTCGTCGGCCCGTTCTGCCGCCTGAAGGACGTGGCGCTCGCCGCCGGCACGGTGGTGCGTGCGCACTGCGACCTGGAAGGCGTCGTCACCGAGGGCGCGGCGCTGGTCGGCCCGTATGCGCGGCTGCGCCCGGGCACGGTGCTGGCCGACGGCGTGCACGTGGGCAATTTCGTCGAGACCAAGAACGCGCGCATCGGTACGGGCAGCAAGGCCAACCACCTGACCTATTTGGGTGATGCGGTGGTCGGCAGCGGCACCAACATCGGCGCCGGCACCATCACCTGCAACTACGACGGCGTGAACAAGTCCACCACGACCATAGGCGACCGCGTGTTCGTCGGCTCCAATGCGTCGCTGGTCGCGCCGGTGACCCTGGCCGACGGCGCCACCATCGGCGCCGGCTCGGTGATCTCGAAGAACGCCCCCGCCGACAAGCTGACCGTGGCGCGCGCGCGGCAGATGACCATCGAAGGCTGGCAGCGGCCGGTGAAGAAATCCTAGGCTGGGTTTCGGTGCGCAGATGTGCGCATGGCGTCTTCGAAGGTTGAGGCCGATGGTGCAGGTTGCAGGGCGGGTTCGATCCGCCTGCTTCGGCTTGAGTGGCGCCGTCGACGCTGGTCGCGCTTGTACCCCCGACGATAAAGCCGCGGCGCCGGTGGGATCAGTTCTCGGGTAGTTGGATCGCCACGCACAGGCCGCCGCCTTCGCGGTTGTGCAGCGACAGGCGGCCGCCGTGGGCCTCGATGATCTCGCGCGTCAGCGCCAGGCCCAGGCCGGTGCCGTTGCGCTTGGTGGAATAGAACGGCACCAGCGCGTTCTGCAATACCGCGTCGTTCATGCCGCTGCCGCGGTCCATGATCTCGATGCGCAGCCAGTCCGGCAGGCGGATCAGGCGCAGCGTCACGCCCTCGGGCGGCGAGCCGGATTCGTGGGCGTTCTTCAGCAGGTTGAGCAGTGCCTGTTCCAGTTGCGCGGGGTCGATGCGCCCGCTCGGCGAAGGTTCCGGCATCTGCAGGTCGAAGCCGATCTGCCGCCGCAGCGATTCCAGGTAAGTGCGCCAGTCGATGGTCTGCAACTGCGGCTGCGGCAGCTTGGCGAAGCGCGCATAGCCACGGATGAAGCCTTCCAGGTGGCGCGCGCGGTCCTCGATGGTGCCGAAGACTTCCTCCAGGCGCTCGTGCCGGCCGCGGCGCACCAGTTCCGCGCCCGAATGCGCCAGCGAGGCCACCGGTGCCAGCGAATTGTTGAGTTCGTGACTGATCACGCGGATGACCTTCTTCCAGGTCAGCACTTCCTGCCGGCGCAGTTCGTTGGTGAGCAGGCGCAGCAGCAGCAGTTCGTGCGCGCGCCCGTTGAGGCGGAAGTGCCGGCGCGCCAGGTGGTAGACCTGCTCTTCGGCTTCATCGCCGTCGCCGCCGCCGACCGCGAACAGGCTGTCGCCGCCGCGCGCCAGCGCTTCGCGCATCTCCGCCGGCGCCTGCGCCACAAGGGCGTCGAACGACTGCCCTTCCAGCTTCCAGCCGCCGTGCAGCAGCTTGCGCGCGGCCAGGTTGGCGAACACCACGCGGCGCACGCCGTCGCCGCCCGGCGCCACCAGCAGCATCGCCACCGGCGTGTTCTGCACCATGGTGTCCAGCATCAGTTCGCGCTGCACCAGGGTCTGCCGCTGTTCGCGCAGCACGTCGCCCAGCGCCGCGTGCGCCTGCACCAGTTCGGTCAGCTCGTCGCTGCCGCGCCAGTGGATGCCGAAGTTGTATTCGCCGTCGCGGTAGCTGTTGACGCTGCCGGCCAGCGCGCGGAACAGCGAGCGCGTGCTGCGCAGGCCGCGGCGGATGGTCCATGCCGCCAGCGGCAGCACCACGAGGGCCGACAGCAGCACGGCCAGCAGGTCGTCCTCCAGCCAGTGCGACAGCGCCACCGGCAGGACCAGCGCCAGCGCCAGCAGCGGCAGCAGCCAGAGCAACACCCGTCCGGCGAGCGAGCGGCGGATCATGCCTTGATGCCGAAGCGTTCCATGCGCCGGTACAGCGCCTGCCGGCTCAGCCCCAGGTCGGCCGCGGCCTGGGCGATGACGCCGCCGGCGCGCGCGAGCGCGGCCTCGATGTCGGCGCGCTCGGGCTCGGCGACGTCCGCGGCGCGCACCGGCGCGGGCCGCGGCAGGTTGAGGTCGGCCGCCTCGATGCGCTCGCCGGCGGCGAGCAGGCCGGCGCGCTGCACCACGTTGCGCAGTTCGCGCACGTTGCCCGGCCAGGCGTGGCGCAGCAGCGCGGCGCGCGCGCTCTCGCCCAGCGGCTTGTCCTGCGGGCGGAAGCGTTCGGCCAGCGGCAGGATGTCGCCGGGGCGCTCGGCCAGCGGCGGCAGCGCCAGCTCGATGGCGTTGAGGCGGTAATACAGGTCTTCGCGGAACGTGCCGTCGCGGATCATCGCCGGCAGGTCTGCGTTGGTGGCGCTGATCACGCGCACCGACACCTTGCGCTCGCGGTTGGAGCCCAGCCGCTCGAAGCGCCCGGTCTCCAGCACGCGCAGCAGCTTCATCTGCCCGGTCAGCGGCAGGTTGCCGATCTCGTCCAGGAACAGCGTGCCGCCATCGGCCGCCTCGAACTTGCCTTCGCGCGCCTTGTTGGCGCCGGTGTAGGCGCCGGCGTCGGCGCCGAACAGTTCGGCCTCGATCAGCTCCGACGGCAGCGCGCCGCAGTTGAGGGTGACGAAGGGGCCCTGCTTCACGCCGGAATTGGCCTGCACGATCTCGGCGATCTTCTCCTTGCCCGCGCCGTTGGGGCCGGTGATCAGCACCGGCAGGTCCGAGCGCGCGACCTGGCAGGCCAGCGCGACCACACGCTCGCTGGCCGGGTCTTCGAACACCAGCCCGCGCAGGTCGTACTTCTGCGATAGCTGGTCGCGGCGGCGGCGGTCGCGGTCGCGGCGGCGGTCGAGTTCGTGGCGGGCCTCGGCCAGCTCCAGCAGCGTGTTGACCGTGGCCAGCAGCTTGCGGTCGTCCCACGGCTTGGCCACGTAGTCGGCCGCGCCGGCCTTGACCAGGTTCACCGCCGCTTCCAGGTGCGTCCACGCGGTCAGCAGGATCACCGGCATGTCCGGCCACTGCGCGCGGATGGCGGCGAACAGGCGTTCGCCTTCCGCGCCGGAGGTGGTGTCCTGGGTGAAGTTCATGTCCTGGATCACCAGGTCCACCGGATGCTCCTGCAGCAGGTGCAGGCCGGCTTCCGGCGATTCGGCGTGCAGCGTGTCGGTCTCGTGCAGCGAGAACAGCACTTCCAGCGCCGTGCTGACGGCGGGGTTGTCGTCGATGACGAGGATGGTGGGCATGCGCTATAGCCTAACCGAAGGGTTGCGGGCGGCCTGCGCCGCCAGCCGCGCGGTCAGCGCGGGATGGCGGCCCAGCAGGAGCAGGCGTGCGTGCATGATCTCTCCGTCGCTGCGCGGCGCACGCCGCGAGGACGCGTGCCGCGCCGGTGGGCTCAGGCCGTCCGCGTCGCCACCGCCGGCGGCACCGAGGCGGCCTTGCGCGCCGGCCCGTACACGGCCGCCTGGCCGAGCAGCCACAGCAGCGCGGCGCCGACCGGCAGGTAGATCAGCGGCAGCCGCGGCAGTTCGTACTTGCCCATCAGCATCTGGTTGATGCCGTAGGCCAGCAGCATGCCGATGACGATGCCCAGGGTCGCCAGCAGGAAGTTCTCGGTCTGGAAGTAGCGCAGGATCTGCCCGCGGGTGGCGCCCAGCGCGCGGCGGATGCCGATCTGCTTGGTGCGCTGCTGCACCCAGAAGCTGGCCAGGCCGACGATGCCCAGCGCGGTGACCACCAGCAGCGAGACGATCACCGCCACCAGCAGCCAGGCCATCGCGCGGTCGCTGCGGTAGTAGTTGTCGATCACGTCGGTGAAGGTGCCCTGGCGCAGGATCAGCCGGCGCGCGCTGTTCTTCTCCAGTTGCGCCACCGCGGCCTTCAGCACTTCGTCGCGGCGCTCGGGCGCGGTGCGCAGCACGAAGCGGCCCATGGTCACGTCGCGCACCGGCAGCAGCACGGTGTAGCCGGATTCGGCGGGTCCGCCGTTGTTGTTGGTGCGGATCAGGCGGTCGACCACGCCGACCACGCGGTGCGGCGCGTTGTCGCTGTTCCAGGCGTAGATGTTCTTGCCCACCGCGCTTTCGCCGGGGAACAGCTTCTCGGCCACATCGCGGCTCAGGATGACGGAGGGGATGGCGATGCGGGCGCCGGGCTTGTTGGCCTCGGTCCAGTTGCGGTATTCGTCGGGGGTGAAGTCGCGGCCTTCCGCCAGGGTCAGGCCGAAGGCATCGATGATGCCCTCGCCAAAGTAGACGTTGGCGTTGAGGTTGGGCCTGGGCTGTTCCGGCTGCAGGCTGATCGACGTGTTCCAGGACGAGTTGTCGAACGGCACATGGTTGATGCTGCTGGCGGTCTTGACGCCGGGGATGGCGCGCAGGCTGGCGATGTCCTGCTTGACCTGCGCGTCGGCGTCGTCGGCCCGGCCGATGCCGCCGATGTTGACGCGCACCAGTTCGTTTTCCACCAGGCCGGTGGGGCGGTGCATGCGTTGCAGGCGGGTGTCGATCAGGAAGATCGCGTTGCAGATGATCGCGCACGACAGCGCCACTTCCAGCACGATCAGTGCGGCGGCGGTCTTGTGGCGGGCCAGGGTGGAGAGGATGGGGCGGATGTCCATGGGAAACCTCGGTTTTTCGGCCCCTTCACCCGCGTGCGGGGGAAGGCTGGAAGGAAGGAACTGCCGGTGTCGCTGAGCGGATGGCGTCGCCTGCCGCGGCGCGCCCCGCTCCGTCCCTTCCCCACGGGCGGGGAAGGGCGCGGGCCGTCATTGCGATTTCAACTGGATGGCCGGTGTCACCTGCATGGCGCGCCACGCCGGCAGCAGGCCGGCCAGAGTGCTGGCCAGGATCGCCAGCGCGAAGGTGGTCATCAGCATGGTCACGTCCATGTGCGCCAGGTCGGCGTAGCCGGCCGGCTGCTGGCGCACCGCCCACAGCCCCAGCCATGCTAGCGCCAGGCCCAGCATGCCGCCCACCAGGCCCACCGTGCCGGCTTCGACCAGGCACTGCGCGAAGATCGCCTTGCGGGTGGCGCCCAGCGCGCGGCGCACGCCGATCTGCGAGGAGCGGCCCAGGAACTTGGCCAGCAGCAATCCCACCGTGTTGAGCAGGCACACCGCCAGGAAGCCAAACGCCAGCCACATCTGCAGGCGCACGTCGCTGGGCACGGCGTTGTTCTTGTCCAGCCACTGCATCACGTCGTGCAGGTCCACGTTGGAGGGTCGCTCGAAGCGGCCGGCGGCGCGCTGCTGGTCGGAATAGTTCGCCAGGTACTGCTTGTAGGCGCTGACCTTGGCCGGCGAATCCAGCTCCACCCAGTACTGCAGCCATGCGCACGGCGCGTTCGGGCTGAGCGACCCCTCCTCTTCGGCGCTGGGATCGCTCCAGCAGTTTATGTTGCCCTGGGTGCCCAGCCGCAGCTCGCGCGAGGTCCAGAACGGCACGAACACCTGCTCCACCTCGGTGAAGCGGTCGTTGGTCATGTCGTAGAACTTGGGCGTGGGCCGCCAGTCGTCCATGACGCCGATGATGCGGAAGGTCTGGCCCGACGCGCGCAGGTCGCGGCCCACGCTGTTGGCGCCGCCGAACAGCTTGTCGTTCAGCGCCGTGGAGATCACCACCACGCGCGCGCGCGCCTCGTCGTCCGCCGCGGCCCAGCCGTTGCCGAAGCGGAACGGTACGTCGAACATCGGGAAGAAATCGGCGGTGGTGTAGCGCGCGTCGACGGCGAACGGCGCGATCTTGCCGTCGTCCGATTCCACCGGCATCTGCCCGCCGGTCATGAGCGCCTGGCGGTCGCCCTTGGCGTCGCGCAGCAGGCGTTCGGCGTCGTAGCGCGTCATCTGGTCCTCGGGCTCCTCGCCGGGCTCGAAGCCGTTGGCCGAGCGCGGGTCGATGCGCGGATAGAACAGCGTGCGGCTCTTCTGCGGGATCGGGTCGCCGGACAGCACGTAGAACACGGTCAGCGTGGTCATGCTGGCGCCGATGCCCAGCGCGATCGCCAGCACCATCAGGAACGTCAGCGCCTTGTTGCGCTTGAAACTGCGCAGCGCCAGGTTGAAGTAGTAGCCGAACATGGAAGTCTCCGGGGGAATGCGCGTGGAGGCGGGCGGTAAGGGGTAGGGCGGGAACGGGGAACCGGGAACGGGGAATGGTTTTTCACTGCATCCGGAAGGGATGGACCCGCGGAAGGCCCGGATCTTCCATTCCCTGTTCCCGGTTCCCCGTTCCCGCTGCTGGGCTGCGGACCTGCCGCCTACACCGAAGCGCCCGCCCCTGTCTCTGCCGCCTGCGCCGCGCGGATCAGCGCCGGCTCCACCGACAGGTCGGTCGCCATGCCGTCCACGATGTGTACGTTGCGCTGCGCGCGCGCGGCCAGTTCCGGGTCGTGGGTGACCATGATGATGGTGGTGCCCTGGCGGTTGATCTCCTCCATCAGTTCCATCACGCCGCGCGCCATCTGCGAGTCCAGATTGCCGGTGGGTTCGTCGGCCAGCAGCAGGCGCGGGCTGCCGGCCAGCGCGCGGGCGATGGCGGTGCGCTGCTGCTGGCCGCCGGACAGTTCGGCCGGGAAGTGCTTCATGCGCGAGCCCAGGCCCACGCGCGCCAGCGCGTCTTCGATGCGCTGCTTGCGCTCGGCCGCGGGCATGCCGCGGTAGCGCAGCGGCACGTCGACGTTGTCGAACAGGTTGAGGTCCGGGATCAGGTTGAAGCCCTGGAAGATGAAGCCGATCTTCTGGTTGCGCAGGCGCGAGCGCGCGTCGTCGCCCAGCCCGCTCACGTCCTGCCCGTCGAGCAGGAACTGGCCACCGGTGAAAGTCTCCAGCAGGCCGGCGATGTTGAGGAAGGTGGTCTTGCCGGAGCCCGACGGGCCGGTGACCGCGACGAACTCGCCCTCGCGGACGTGAAGGTCCAGCGAACGCAGCGCATGCGTTTCCACCTGTTCGGTGCGGTAGACCTTGGATACCTGGCGCATTTCTAGCATGGGTGGATTCCTTGGGGCGAGAAGTGAGTGGGGAGGAGTGAGAAGTGAGTGATGGAGCAAGAAGCGTGAGGCGAGAAGTGAAAAGCAAGGCGAGGAAGAAGGTCAGGAATTCCGCTCACTCCTCACTCCTCGCTTCATCATTCACTCCTCAATTGACCGAAACGCGCTCGGCTTCGCCGAACAGGTCGCTGCCGGAGACCACCACGCGGTCGCCGGGCTTCAGGCCGTCCAGCACTTCGATGCTGGACAGGCTGCTCACGCCAAGCTGCACCGGGCGGCGCACGGCGGAACGGCCGTCCATGACGTAGGCGTAGCGGCCGCCGCCCTGCTCGACGAAGGGGCCGCGCTCGACCATCAGCACGTTGCGGCGGGTGTCCATCATCACGCGCGCGGAGACGCGCTGGTTCTGGCGCAGGCCGGGCGGCTGCTTGTCGGTGAAGCGCAGGCGGGTGACGACTTCGCCGTTCACCACTTCCGGCGACACCGCGGAAATCTCGCCGGGGAAAGGCGCGCCGTTGCTGGTCAGGGTGGCCGGCATGCCGATGGCCAGGTCGCGGGCGAAGCTCTCGGGCACCTTGATCTCCACTTCGAACACCGACAGGTCCACCACGCTCAGCACCGGTGCGTTGATCGCCACGTTGGAGCGCTGCACCGCCTGGATCTGGCCCACCTGGCCGTCGAACGGCGCGCGCAGGGTCAGCGCGTCCACCTGGCGCTGCACCTCGGCCACCACGGCGCGCTGGCGCTCGGCCAGCAGATGCTTGTTGCGTGCGTCCAGGCCGGCGCCTTCGCCCTGCAGGCCGAGGTCCTTGCGCGCGTGCGCCACCGCGATCTCGGCCTTGCGCATGTTGTCCTGCGCTTCCAGTACGTCCACCTGCGGGACCGCGCCGCCCTCGTAGCCGCGCTGGTAGCGCTGCAGGTTGCGTTCGGCCGCCTGGCGGTCGATCTCGGCCTGGTCCAGCGCCTTGCGGGCGTTGGCGCGGGTGACCCCGGCGTCCAGCGTGGCGCGGCCGGCCTCGGCTTCCAGGCCGGCCAGCGTGGTCTGTTCCTGGGCCAGCTTGCTGCGCAGCTCGGGGCTGTCGATCTCGGCCAGCGGCTGGCCCTGCTTCACCTGGTCGCCGGCCACCACCTTCAGCGTGACCACGCCGCCGGCCACCGCGTACAGGGTCGGGCTGTTGGCGGCGATGACCCGGCCGTCGGCGGCGATGTCGCGGACCAGGTCGCCGCGCTTGACCTCGGCGATGCGCAGGCGGGCGCCGTCCACCGAGGTGCTGCCGGCCAGCCAGCCGCGGGCGGCGAAGGCGATGCCCAGCACCAGCACCGCGCCGCCGGCAGCCGGCCACAGCCAGCGGCGCCACGCGGGGCGGGCCTGGGAGGAGCTGAGGACGCGGTCTTGCGCGGAAGTGTCCCGGATCATCGCTGGCATGCGTTCTGTGGAGTGTCCTGCGGTGTTCAGCAGGATGCGTGCCAATCGCAAGTTATTGATATTGTTTGTGTTGTTCTGCGGTTGTGAAGTGTCCGGGTGTCCGCGGACAAGCGTGCGGACACCGGCTGTCCTGCCGCGGACACGTAGAATGTCCGTCCGTTGTCTACTGAGGAAGGCAAAAGCCTATGTGTGGAATCGTGGGCGCGATCGCCGATCGCGACGTGGTGCCGGTCTTGATCGAAGGACTGAAGCGACTCGAATACCGGGGCTACGATTCCGCGGGCATCGCCGTGGTCGAGGGCCAGGACGTGCGCCGCGTGCGCCGCACCGGACGCGTCTCGGAGATGGAGGCCGCCGCGTCCGCCGAGGGCTTCCATTCCGGGCTGGGCATCGGCCACACCCGCTGGGCCACCCACGGCGGCGTCACCGAGGCCAACGCCCACCCGCACATCAGCCGCGGCGTGGCGCTGGTGCACAACGGCATCATCGAGAACCACGAGGAACAGCGCGAGAAGCTGCGCGCGCTGGGCTACGAATTCGAATCGCAGACCGACACCGAGGTCATCGCTCACCTGATCCACCACTACCTGGCCCAGGGCGATGACCTGCTCAAGGCGTTGCAGCGCGCGGTCAAGGAACTCACCGGCGCCTACGCGCTGGCCGTGGTCAGCCGCAAGGAACCCGGCCGCCTGGTCTGCGCGCGCATGGGCTGCCCACTGCTGGTCGGCGTGGGTGAGGGCGAGAACTTCGTCGCCTCCGACGTCTCGGCCATCATTCAGTCCACCCGCCGGGTGATCTTCCTGGAAGAGGGCGACACCGCCGAGGTCGCCCGCGACGGCGTGCGCGTCTACGACGGCGACGACCGCCCGGTGGAGCGTGACGTGCACGTCTCCGACGTGTCGCTGGCCTCGCTGGAGCTGGGCCCGTACCGCCACTTCATGCAGAAGGAGATCCACGAGCAGCCGCGCGCCATCGCCGACACCATCGAGGCGGTGATCGATGGCGGCTTCACGCCCGCGCTGTTCGGCGCCGGCGCCGAAGCCGTGCTGAAGGATGTGGAGGGCGTGCAGATCCTCGCCTGCGGCACCAGCTACTACGCCGGCATGACCGCGCGCTACTGGATCGAGGCCATCGCCGGCCTGCCGTGCAGCGTGGAGATTGCCAGCGAATACCGCTACCGCGCCGCCTACGCCAACCCCAGGCACCTGGTCGTCACCATTTCGCAGTCCGGCGAAACGCTGGACACGATGGAGGCGCTGAAATATGCCAAGTCGCTCGGCCACAGGCATACGCTGTCCATCTGCAACGTGCCGGAGAGCGCCATCCCGCGCGCCAGCGAACTGGTCTGCTACACCCGCGCCGGCGCCGAGATCGGCGTGGCCTCGACCAAGGCGTTCACCACCCAGTTGGCCGCGCTGTTCCAGCTCACCGTGGTGCTGGGCAAGCTGCACGGCAAGGTCTCCCCGGAGCAGGAGGCCGACTACCTGGAGCAGTTCCGCCACCTGCCCGGCAGCGTGCAGCACGCGCTGAACCTGGAGCCGCAGATCGCCGCCTGGGCCGAGCGCTTCGCGCCCAAGTCCGACGCCCTGTTCCTCGGCCGCGGCCTGCACTACCCGATCGCGCTGGAAGGCGCGCTCAAGCTCAAGGAAATCTCCTACATCCACGCCGAAGCCTACCCGGCCGGCGAACTCAAGCACGGCCCGCTGGCGCTGGTGGACGCCGACATGCCGGTGGTGGTGATCGCGCCCAACGACACGCTGCTGGAGAAGGTGAAGTCCAACATGCAGGAAGTGCGCGCGCGCGGCGGCGAGCTGTTCGTGTTCACCGACCAGGACAGCCACTTCAGCGAGTCCGAGGGCGTGCACGTCATCCGCACCCCGCGCCACGTCGGCGTGCTCAGTCCCATCGTGCACACCGTCCCCGTGCAGCTACTGGCCTACCACACCGCCCTGGCCCGGGGCACCGACGTGGACAAGCCGCGCAACCTGGCGAAGTCGGTGACGGTGGAGTGAGCTTCGGCGGGGGCTTTCGAGCACCCCTCGTTCGGAACGATTCCGTAGCCTAGCCGTGAAGCGGCTTCACCCGCGCATGTGAGTGCGCGGCGGGCGCTGCACGGATGATGCGGTGTGCGCGTGCTCGATGATGGCATCAGGCATCGGTGCCTGCCGGGTGCCTTCTTCCCCATGCGCGACCGGGGATGGAAGCGTCCCTGATGCCGCGGCCCGCGCGCATGTCTGCCACTGGAACCGCGGCCCGGGTTCAGGCCGCCGCGATCTCCTCGCCTTCCACGAACACGCGGCGGACCTGCAGGTCCGCGTCCAGCACCACCAGGTCCGCCCAGGCGCCGACCTGGAGCCGGCCGCGGTCGGCCAGGCCGAGGTAGTCGGCGGGGTAGCGGGAGACGCGGTGGGAGGCGTCTTCCAGGTCCAGCCCCAGCGAGACCAGGTTGCGCAGCGCCTGGTCCATGGTCAGGGCGCTGCCGGCCAACGAAGTGCCGTCGGCCAGGCGCACGCAGCCCAGGCACTTGTGCACGCGCTGCGCGCCCAGCGCGTATTCGCCGTCGGGCATGCCGGTGGCGGCGGTGGCGTCGGTGATGCAGTACAGGCGCGGTATGGCGCGCAGTGCGGCGCGGATGGCGCCGGGGTGCACGTGTTGCAGGTCGGGGATCAGTTCGGCGTATTGGGCGTGCGCGAGCGCGGCGGTGGCGATGCCGGGCTCGCGGTGGTGCACGCCGGTCATGCCGTTGAACAGGTGGGTGAAGCCGGCGGCGCCGGCGCGCAGCGCGGCCACGCCCTCGTCGTAGCTGCCGGCGCTGTGGCCGAGCTGCACGCGGATGCCGAGGGCGTTGAGCTCGGGGATCAGGGCGGTGTGGCGGCCGATCTCCGGCGCCATCGTCAGCACCTTGATCGGCGCGATGGCGTGCAGGCGGCGGACCTGCTCCAGCGTCGCCTCGACCACCAGCGGCGGCTGTGCGCCCAGCCGTTCCAGGCTCAGGTACGGGCCTTCCAGATGCACGCCGAGCACGCGCGCGGCGCCGGGCTCGCGGCGCGCGATGGCCGGTGCCAGCCCTCGCAGCGCGTGTTCGATCTCGGCTTCGTGCGCCGTCATCGTGGTGCCGAGCAGGGCAGTGGTGCCGTGGCGCACGTGCGCCTTCGCCACGGTGGTGATCGCGTCGCCGCCCTGCATGATGTCCACGCCGTCGCCGCCGTGGATGTGCAGGTCGATGAAGCCGGGCAGGATCAGCGGCGCATCGTCGTCGTCCGCGCCCGTCGGTTCGGCATGCACGGCGAGGATGCGACCGTCGAACGCGAGGCGCCCGTACATCCAGCCGTCCGCGGTGAGGATGCGGCCCTCGACGGTGCGCGGCGCGTTCACGCGGGCGCTCCGGTGACGATGACGTCCAGGCCCAGCCGTTGCAGCCCTTCGCGGTATTCGTCGCTGATGCCGTCGTCGGTGATGATGGCGTGGATCTGGTCCAGGCGGGCAATGCGGTGCAGACTCACGCGGCCGAACTTGGAAGCGTCGGTCAGCACCACGATGCGGCGCGCGCGCTCGACCATGCGGTGGTTCAGGCGCGCCTCGGCCTCGTCGTGGGTGGTCAGGCCGAATTGCAGGTCCAGGCCGTCCACGCCCAGGAACAGGGTGTCGAAGCTGTAGGAAGTGAGGCTGGCCTCGGCCTGGCTGCCCTGCAGCGACAGCGACTGTTTGCGCAGCAGGCCGCCGGTGAGCAGCACGTTCACGCCGTCGGCGTTGGCCAGCTCCCAGGCGATGTTCAGGCCGTTGGTCATCACCGTCACGTCGCCGCGCAGGCGCAGGTGGCGCGCCAGCATCATGGTGGTGGAGCCGGAGTCGATGATGATGTTCTCGCCCGGCCGCACGAGCTGCGCGGCGCGCGCGCCGATCATGTCCTTGAGCGGCAGGTTCAGCGCATCCTTCTCGTGGATGTCCTGCTCGCGCGGCGGCGTGCGCACCAGGGTGGCGCCGCCGTGGGTGCGGGTGGCCAGGCCCTGCGACTCGATGTGGTTGAGGTCGGCGCGGATGGTGACCGAGGACACGCCGAAGCTGTCGGCGAGTTCGGTCACCTGCACGCTGCCATGCTGGACCAGCAGTTGCAGGATCTGCTGGCGGCGTTGGCGGGTATTGCGCATGTCGCTCCTGTGGCGTCGCGAAACGAAGGCCCGAGCTTACCGTTGCGGCGCGCCGGGCGGGACGGTCGTGCCGGCGCCGGCCGCGTTGCGGGCGCAGGCGCGGGCGTATTCGCCCAGGCGCAGGGCGATGCGGTGCCGGACCAGCGCCAGCGGGTCGGCGTCCAGCCGGCCGGCTTGCACTTCGCGCTGCTGCTCGGGCATGAACTGGCTGAGCAGGATCATCGGCGGCGCGTGCCGGCGCAGGTTGCCGACCAGGCGCTCGACCGCGGCCTTCACCTCCGGCTCGCCCCAGTAGTAGCGGCAGCGGTCGCTGAGGGCGTAGCGGCGCAGCAGGCGCAAGGTGGCGTCGTCGCCGCCGTAGTGGCGCTGCCAGTGGCGGGGATTGGCGACCATGCAGCGGTCCAGCACCTCGGGCAGGCGTGAGCGCGATTCGGCCGGCAGCAGTTCGTCCTCGATGGCGGCCAGCGCGAACAGCGCCTCGCGGTAGGCGAAGGTCGCGGCGGGGCCGACCTTGAGGATCGCGAAGTGGTCGCGCACCAGCGCGTGCAGCGCGGCTTCGGTCTGGTAGTCGGTGGAGTGCGCCTCGAACACGATCCGCGGCTGCGTCGCCACGAACGCCGACAGCGCGGCCGCGGCGGCCGGGTCGTAGGCGTGCACGGAGGTGTGGTCGAAGTCCACGCCCGGCTGCACCACCATCGCGATCACCCGCTTCCAGGCGGGCGCCAGGTCGGGCGCGGCGAACGCCTGGCGATGGATTTCCAGCGTGCGCGCCGCGGCCTGCGGGGTGGTGACGGCCAGGCCGCCTTCCAGCGAGGCTTCGCCGCCGGGCACCGGCACCTCGGTGCCGATCACGTAGACCGGCGGCGCCAGGCCCGCGTCGGCGGCGGTGCGCTCGGCCACGCGCGCCAGTTCCGCCGAGCGCGCGGCGACGGTTTCGTCCGGCAGCGGGTGCGGGTCGCCGGCGCAGGACATGCTGCAATCCAGATGGATCTTGTGGAAGCCGGCGGCGACGTAGGCGGCGATCAGGTCGCGGGCGTGGGCCATGGCCTCGTCGGCCGGCAGCGCCTGCCACGCGTTGGGGCCCAGATGGTCGCCGCCCAGCACCAGCCGGTCTCCGGGGAAGCCGTGCGCCCGCGCCAGCGCTTCGACGTAGGTGCGGAACTGCACCGGGTTCATGCCGGTGTAGCCGCCGAACTGGTCGACCTGGTTCGAGGTGGCCTCGATCAGCAGCACGGTGCCGTAGCGCTGCGCGACGTCCATCGACGCCAGCAGCACCTGTTCGTTGCTGGAGCAGACGCTGTAGAGGCCGACGTTGCCGCCGCGGCGGTGGGTGGCGATCAGGGATTGGACGGCGGACACGGCGGGCACTCCGGACGGTTAAAGGGAACTCAGGGAGACGCGCTCTGCTGGCGCGCCAGCAGGGCGGCGCCGCGCGCGCCGCCGGCATCGCCGAAGCGCGGCGGCAGGATCGGCGGCACGCGCACGCCGGCGAACAGGAAGCGCGCCATCGCCGCGGGCAGTTCGCGGTACAGCCGCTGGGCCTTGGACAGGCCGCCGCCCAGCACGATCACGTGCGGGTCCACCGCCATCACCACGCAGGCCAGGGCGTGCGCCAGCAGGTCGCGGTGCACGCGCAGCGCGGCGTTGGCATCGGCGTCGCCGGCCTCGGCGCGCGCGATCACGGTGGGCGCGTCCGCGCCGTCGCCGCCGATGTGGCGGTGGATCAGCACCAGGCCGCCGCCGGAGACGTAGCGCTCCACGCAGCCGTGCAGGCCGCAGGGGCAGTCCAGCAGCGGCAGGCCGTGCCGCGCCAGCAGGTGGGCGGGCACGCTCCAGTGGCCCCATTCGCCGGCGATGCCGTTGTGGCCGGCCACCAGGCGGCCGCCCAGGCAATAGCCGCCGCCGGCGCCGGTGCCGAGGATGACGCCGAACATGCTGGGGTAGCCGTCGGCGGCGCCGCCGTTGGCTTCCGACAGCGCGAAGCATTGCAGGTCGTTGCCGAAATGCAGCGGGCGCTGCAGCCGCCGGCGCAGGTCCTCGCGCACGGTGCGGCCGGTCAGCGCCGGCACGTTGGCGCTGAGCTGGCGGCCGCTGTCGTGCGCGACCACGCCGGGCAGGCCCAGGCCGATGGCGTCGGCGGGGCGGCCGAGTTCCGCTTCGGCCTCGCCCACCAGGCCGGCGACGGCATCCAGGAAGGCCGGGTAATCCTGCGTCGGGGTGTCGATGCGGCGGCGGTGGCATTCGACCATCGCCGCGTCGAAGGCCACCAGTTCGATCTTGGTGCCGCCGATGTCGATGCCGTAGCAGGACTGCATGGCGCCTCGCCTCAGCGGTGCGGGTGGATGACGACGCCCTGCACGACCCGGTTGACGGTGCCGTCGGGGAAGGGATTGTCGGGGGTCAGGCCCAGCGCGGCGGAGCGGCGCAGGGCATAGCGCTGCGCCAGGGTCAGCCAGACCGGGGCCAGCCACGGGTCCGGCAGCGCGGGCACGGCCAGGGCGAAATCGTCCTGCGCGCCGCCGGCGTCCTGCGCCTGCGGGCCGACCGACAGCACCCGGCCGGCGACGCCGTCGCGGCGCAGTTCGTCCAGCAGGTCCTGTTCGTACAGGCGCGCCAGCGGCTCGCCGCTGCGCAGCACGATCACCAGCGTGTCCGCGTCCAGCGTGGACTTGGGGCCGTGACGGAAGCCGAGCGGCGTGTTGGCCAGCGCCAGCACGCGGCCGGCGCTGAGCTCCAGCACCTTGAGCGCGGCTTCGCGCGCCAGCGCTTCGAGTGGGCCGCTGCCCAGGTAGATCACCCGCGACCAGGCGCCCGCGGCGAGCGCGGCGATGCCGTCCTCCCAGGCGTCCAGGGCGTGCTGGCCGGCGTCGGCGACCTGCCGCAGCCGCGCCAGCCGCTGCGCCCAAGGCGCGCGGTCGAACACCGACAGCGCGGCCAGGTGCATGCAGGTGAGGCTGCTGGTCATGGCGAAGGCGCGGTCGCAACTGGCCGGCGGCATCAGCAGGGTCAGGGTGTCGTCGCGGCCGGCGCCGCGCTGCGCCAGCGCGCCCTCGGCGTTGCAGGTGATGTCCAGGAAGCGCGCGTGCCGCACCCGTTCGCGCACCAGGTCCACCGCCGCCACGCTTTCCGGGCTGGAACCGCTGCGGCCGAAGGACACCAGCAGGGTGGGGCTCTCTTCGCGCAGGTACAGCGACGGATGGGTCAGCAGGCTGGTGGTGTGCAGCGCACGCACGTCGGCGGCCCATTGCGCCTGCACGGGGTCAGCCACCATCTCGGCGATGAAGCCGGAACTGCCGGCGCCGGTGAAAAGCACGCGGTGCCCGGGCTGCGACAGCCAGTCGCCCAGGAAGGCGTCGATGCGCGCCTGCGCGTCGCCCAGCGCCTGGGCCAGGGCGCGCCAGAGCGCGGGTTGTTGGGCGATTTCTTCGGCCGTGTGGCGGCCGCCGAGATCCTGCCAGCGGTGCGAATCGGTAAGAAGGGCGCTCATTCCGAGGTTCCTGTGGTTCGCGCACACGATGTGTGTTTTCTTTCGAAATGTCAAATAGCGAAAGATAATTGAAAGGTTAAGAGACTCTCCTTTGTCCGCCAGGCGGAAACCGCAGTGCCCGTCCGTTTCGCCGGAAGACCTGGATTTCCTGCGTCCTGGAAGCGTTTCCAGAAAATGAATAGCGGCTTATGAAAGTTCTGCCCTGCAACAACTTTCGATGTTAGGTGAAATTCTTATTCTTTTCTTTCAATTTCATTGACATTTTTCGACAGCCTGCCCTAGAGTCGTTCGCACTGGTCATGGGCCTGCCCGGAAAGGGCGCGGGGAGACGCTGGAAATGCGCTGCGGACGCCACTGGCAACGAGTTCTCGCGCCGGCCCTGCTGGCGGCGGTCTGGCTGCCCGCCCTGGCCGAGCCGGTGGGCGACGTGGGCAGCGTCAGCGCGGCGCCTTCGCGCGAGGGCGTGCCCGGCTGGGAGATCCGCACCGACCGCGGCGTGCGGGTGCGCGTGGACCTGCTGCGCGCCGACACCCTGCGCGTGCAGGCCGGCCGCCACGGCAGGCTGGTTCCGGCCGGCGACAAGGCCGCGCCCATCGTGCTGCCGCAGCCGGCCGCCGCGCCGGCCTACACCTTCGAGGAGGACGCGCAGGAAGTGCGCATCCGCACCGAGGCGCTGGAACTGCGCATCGCGCGCCGGCCGCTGCGGCTGTCGCTGGCACGGGTGTCGCAGGGCGTGGCCGAGCCGCTGTGGCGCGAACTCCAGCCGCTGGACCTGGACAAGGAACAGAGCGTGCAGGTGCTGTCCAGCGACGCCGGCGAATATTTCTACGGCGGCGGCCAGCAGAACGGCCGCTTCGAGTTCAAGGGCCGCGAGCTGGAGATTTCCTACTCCGGCGGCTGGGAGGAGGGCGACCGCCCCAGCCCGGCGCCGATGCTGCTCAGCTCGCGCGGCTGGGGCATGCTGCGCAACACGTGGAGCGACGGCAACTACGACCTGCGCCAGGCCGACCAGGCCACGCTGCTGCACCGCGAGGACCGCTTCGACGCCTACTACTTCGTCGGCGCCGGCCTGCACGAACTGCTGGACCGCTACACCGCGTTGACCGGCCGCGCCGGCCTGCTGCCGCGCTGGGCGCTCTCCTACGGCGACGCCGACTGCTACAACGACGCCGACAACGCCAAGAAGCCCGGCAGCGTGCCCGAGGGCTGGAGCGACGGCCCCACCGGCACCACGCCGGACGTGATCGACAGCGTGGCGAAGCGGTACCGCGAGCACGACATGCCCGGCGGCTGGATCCTGCCCAACGACGGCTACGGCTGCGGCTACAAAGACCTGCCGAGGGTCGTGCAGGGGCTGGCGAAGTACGGCTTCCGCACCGGCCTGTGGACCGAGGACGGCGTGGACAAGATCGCCTGGGAAGTCGGCAAGGCCGGCACCCGCGTGCAGAAGCTGGACGTGGCCTGGACCGGCAAGGGCTACCAGTTCGCGATGGACGCCAACAAGTCCGCGTTCGACGGCATCCTGCACAACTCCGATTCGCGCCCGTTCCTGTGGACGGTGATGGGCTGGGCCGGCATCCAGCGCTACGCGGTAGCCTGGACCGGCGACCAGAGCGCGAGCTGGGACTACATCCGCTGGCACGTCCCCACGCTGATCGGCTCGGGCCTGTCGGGCATGGCCTACGCCAGCGGCGACGTGGACGCGATCTTCGGCGGCAGCGCGGAGACCTTCACCCGCGACCTGCAATGGAAGAGCTTCACGCCGGTGCTGATGGGCATGTCCGGCTGGTCGTCCGGCGCGCGAAAACATCCATGGGCGTTCGACGAGCCCTACCGCAGCATCAACCGCGACTACCTGAAGCTGAAGATGCGCCTGACCCCCTACATGTATGGGTTGGCACGCGAAGCGGCCGGCAACGGCGCACCGATCGTGCGCGGCCTGATGTGGGACCACCCGCTGGATCCGCAGGCGTGGACCGAGGCCTACCGGTACCAGTTCCTGCTGGGTCGCGAACTGCTGGTGGCGCCGGTGTACCGCAGCCAAGCCGCCAGCCGCGGCTGGCGCCGCGACATCCACCTGCCGGCCGGCCGCTGGATCGACTACTGGGACGGCCGCCAGGTGCGGGCCGGCGCGCCGGGCCTGCGCATCGACCGCCAGGTGGACCTGGCCACGCTGCCGCTGTTCGTGCGCGCCGGCGCCATCCTGCCGATGTACCCGGCCATGCTGTACGACGGCGAGAAGCCGCTGGACGAGCTGACCCTGGACCTGTATCCGCAGGGCGAATCGCATTACGACCTGTACGAGGACGACGGCAACACCCGCCGCTACGCCGAGGGCGCGTACAGCACGCAGGCCATCGTCATGCACGCGCCTGCCGAAGGCAGCGGCGCGGTGCGCGTGGAAATTGGGCCGGTGCAGGGCCGCTACGACGGCCAGTTGCCGCAGCGCCGCTACGCCCTGCGCGTGCTCAGCCGGGCGCGCCCGGCGACGGTGGAACTGGACGGCCGCGCGCTGCCGGAACTGGCCGGCCGCGACGCCTTCGGGAACGCCGCGGAAGGCTGGTACTTCGATCTGGCCGAGCGCCGCGGCACCGTGCACGTGCGCAGCGCGCCCGCCGACATCCGCCGCGCGCTGGCGTTCCGCCTCGACATCCCCGCCGCCGCGGCGCCGGCCGACGACGACTTCCCGGTCGCGCCGGAACTGGGCCGCGCGCTGCCGCCGGACAGCCTGCTGGTGGTCGGCCGCCCCGCCGAGGAGCCGAACCATCCGCTGGAGAACGCCTTCGACGACGACCCGGCCACCTGGTTCCGCACCGTGCGCAACCAGGCCGTGCGCACCGGCGCGCACGAATGGACCGTCGGCTTCGGCGAACGCAGGCTGGTGGACGGCATCGAACTGGCGCCGCGCAACGACAAGAACTGGAAGCACGGCCAGGTCCGCGACTACGAGATCTACGTGGCCGACAGCAACGGCGAATGGGGCGAGCCCATCGCCCGCGGCCGCCTGCAGCGCGAGCAGGGCACGCAGCGGATCGAGTTCGCGCCGCATGCCGGCCGCCTGCTGCGCTTCCGCGTGCTGAGCGCGCAGAACCCCGACGGCGACGACGGCGCCAGCCACGCCGACCCGATGGTCACCGCCGCGCAGGCCGGCGCCGCGCGCGCCTTTGATGCGCAGCAGCCACGCGACGTCGGTCCGATCACCCTGTCCACCTTCCGCATCCTGGAACACCGCGCGTCCGAGCGCCCCGCCTTGCAGCGCTACCTGTCCGAACTCGACCTGCCGGCCGGCGTTGCGCGCGACCGCGCGCACGGCGGCGGTGCGGAGATGCGCATGAACGGCCTGCTCTTCCGCCGCGGCCTGGGCGTAGACGCGGACAGTCGCATTGATCTGCGCCTGGACGGCGACTGGAGTCTGCTGCGTGCCGACCTGGGCATCGACGATAGCTGCCGCGACGCCGGCGGCATGCAGTTCCAGGTCTGGGGCGACGACCGCCTGCTGTACGACAGCGGCTTGGTGCGCGCGCCGGGCGTGGTCAAGCCCGAACTGGACATCCGCGGGCTGCGCCGCCTGAGCCTGCGCACGCTCGGCGCGCAGGGCACGCGGCCGGCCGGCGTCTGCGGCAACTGGGCCAACGCGGCCCTGATCGGACAGGAGGGCGATGCCGCCAGCACCGTTCCGCCCTGACACGCCATTCCATCCCCGAGCGTCTTCCACATACCCAATGCGGCGGCGCGAACCGCTGCCAAACGAGGAAACAGAGATGTCTTGCAACCGCCGTCAAAACCGCATCGCCCTGACCAGCCTGTCCGTCGCCCTGGCCGCCGCGCTCGCCGCCGGCCCGCTCGCCGCGCAGGAAACCTCCGCCGACCAGGACGGGAAGAGCCCCAAGGCCACCGAGCTGGCACGCATCGAGGTCACCGGCTCCAACATCAAGCGCACCGATGTCGAAACCGCCTCGCCGGTCCAGATCATCAGCCGCCAGGACATCGAGAACATGGGTGCGCGCACGCTGCTGCAGGTGCTGGACAACCTGCCGGCGGCGCGCCCGGCGCAGGTGGACGCCAAGTCGCTGTTCACCGGTTCCGACGGCGCCTCGCAGGCCAACCTGCGCGGTTTGGGCGCGCAGGGCACGCTGGTGCTGCTGAACGGCCGCCGCCTGTCGTACTACGGCGCGCCGGCCGGCTTCCAGACCCAGTTCGTCAATATCGACGCGATCCCCGCCGCCGCGATCGAGCGCATGGAGGTGCTGACCGACGGCGCCTCGGCCGTGTACGGCACCGACGCGGTGGCCGGTGTGATCAACGTCATCACCAAGCGCGAGTACCAGGGGCTGGAAGTCAGCCTGACCACCGACAAGTCCTCGCGCATCAGCACCTACGGCGAGCACCAGGCCAGCATCACCGGCGGCTTCGGCGACCTGGACGAGGACCGCTACAACGTCTACGCCTCGCTCAACCTGTACCGGCGCGACCCGATCCCGCTGAGCGACTGGTACGACAAGAAGCCGGCCCAGTTCTACGTCAACAACCCGAACTACATCAACAATTTCCGCTTCGGCGTGGGCAGCGCGCCGGGCGCGTTCAACCCCGGCTCCTATTTCGCGTTCAATCCGGTCACCGGCGCGCGCGTGCAGGAGGCCGCGCCCGGCTGCAACAACGTCATCACCATCGCTGCCGGCACCAACTGCGTGTGGCAGACCTGGATGAACAACGAGATCGACGGCGGCGCGAAGTCCGAGCGCATCACCGCCTACGTCAACGGCCACTTCCTGATCGGCGAGACCACCGAGGCCTTCGCCGAGGCGACCTACACCGACATCGACCTGCGCGCCAACGGCGGCACGCCACGCGCCTTCGGCACCACCACCGGCAACCCGAGCAGTTGGTTCTCGCGAAACACCGGCAACACCGTCAACCAGTTCTTCTACCCGTACCTGGGCCCCAACAACGTCTACAACAAGGCCAGCCCCGAGCTGAAGGCGTTGATGGGCGGCGTGGTCGGCCTGAGCTACCTGCTGCAGGACGCCGGCGACGACTACTTCGGCCAGCGCAACACCGACAAGAGCTACCGTGCGCTGGCCGGCCTGCGCGGCAGCATGGGCGACTGGAACTGGGAGACCGCGTTCGCCACCGCGGGCACGCATTCGGTCACCTACCAGACCGTCAACGTCAACATCCGCGGCTTCGAGAAGGCGTTCGGCCCGTTCACCGTCGATCCGGGCACCGGCCGCGTGATCATCTCCGACAACCCGGCCTACCGCTTTGGCGAGATCAGCGAAGCCAACGCAGCGCTGCTGCGCGAGGCCTATCCGACCTTCGACATCCAGTCGTGGACGCGCCTGCATACCCTGGACGGCAAGATCGAGGGCCCGCTGTTCACCCTGCCGGCCGGCGAGGTTCGCGCGGCGTTCGGCTTCAACCTGAGCCGCGAGACCTTCTACACCCCGGGCAACGAGGACGCGGCCAACGGTCTGATCACCCAGCAGGGCGGTTCCTGGTTCGACGGCAAGCGCACCACCTACGCGCTGTTCGCCGAGACCGTCGCGCCGCTCACCGAGAAGCTGGAACTCGACGCCGCGCTGCGCGTGGACAAGTACCCCAACTTCGACGCCAACGTCGCGCCGAAGATCGGCCTGAAGTACCAGGCGCTGCCGCAACTGATGCTGCGCGGCACCTATTCGCAGGGCTTCCGCGCGCCCAGCCTGGCCGAGGCCGGCACCGGCGGCGTGTTCGCGCAGATCGGCGGTTTCCGCGACGAGGTCCGCTGCAACGAGACCAACGCCATCGCCAACCTGCTGCTGCGCTCCAGCCGCGCGGGCGACGTGGACCTGGGCCGTTCGCTGCTCAACAGCGACTGCGGCCGCACCGTGGCGCGCATGACCCAGCCCAACCGCGACCTGCAGCCGGAGAAGGCCGACATCGCCACCCTGGGCGTGGTGCTGGAACCGGCCGACTGGCTGTCGGTGTCGGCCGACTACTGGTTCATCTACCGCCGCAACGAGATCGTCGCGCCGGACTACAGCAAGCCGGAGGACATCATCGCGCTGAACCGCTTCAACGTCACCGACGCCGATCGCGCCAACGTGGCCGCGGTGGTGGCGATGTGCGCCGACCCGGCCAGCAACGTGACCTGCCCGGGCACGCTGCCCGGCTACAGCGTGGGCAACGTCGCCGCCGTCGTGGGCCAGTACAAGAACCGCGGCCGCACCCTGGTCGACGGCTTCGACATCGACGCGCGCAGCCGCTTCGGCCTGGGCGAGTGGGGCAACCTGAACATCGGCCTGGCCGCGACCATCGCGCGCCGCGTGAAGGGCTGGTACGGCGAGGACACCGGCTGGGAATACGGCAACTACGTCGGCTACTACAACAACCCCAGGCTGCGCGCCACCCTGAACGCCGACTGGGCCTACCGCCAGGTGACCACCAGCTTCTTCGTCAACTACGTGGGCGGGACCAAGTGGGCCTGGGACCGCGTGGACGAGGCCGACAACAACGCGGAAACCTGCACCGGCAGCTACGTCGCCGTGTCGCCCGCGCAGTGCGACGGCGCGCCGTCCTGGTGGACGGCCAACCTGAGCCTGGCCTGGAAGCCCAACGACAAGCTCAACGTGGGCTTCACCGTGAAGAACCTGTTCGACCGCCTGCCGTTCTACGACCCGAACGACTGGATGAGCTTCTCCGGCTATACGAACAACTTCGGCCGCAGCTACAGTCTCACGGTCGGCTACAAGTTCTGATGGTCGCGCCGCGCCGGCCCCCGCCGGCGCGGCGCCACGAAGAGAGGTTCTCGATGAAGCGTAGGGATTTCATTCTCGCCGGCGCCGCCCTGGGCGCCTCGGCGCTGCTGCCCGCCACCCCGGGCTGGGCCGCGCGCCGCCGGTTGCGGCTGGGCATGATCGGCACCGGCATGCGCGGGCAGGTGCTGCTGAAGGAACTGGTGCGCCGCGACGACGTGGAGGTGGTGGCGCTGTGCGACATCGAGCCGATCATGCTCAAGCGTGCGCTGGACCAGGTGGCCAAGGCCGGCAAGCGCGCGCCCACGGCCTACGGCCAGGACGGTGATCCGCACGCCTACCGCCGGCTGCTGCGGCAGCGCGGCCTGGACGGCGTGATCATCGCCACGCCGTGGGAATGGCACGCGCCGATGGCGATCGAGGCGATGGAGGCGAAGATCCCGGTCGGCTGCGAAGTCGTCGCCGGCGTCACCCTGCAGGACCACTGGGACGTGCTGGCCGCGCAGCAGCGCACCGGCACGCCCTACATGCTGCTGGAGAACGTCTGCTACCGCCGCGACGTGATGACCGTGCTGCAGATGGTCCGCGCCGGCCTGTTCGGCGAGCTGGTCCACCTGCAGGGCGGCTACCAGCACGACCTGCGCGGGGTGAAGTTCAATTCCGGCGATCCCTCGCAGCCCTACGACAGTGGCGTGGAGTTCGGCCCCAAGGGCTGGTCGGAGGCGCGCTGGCGCACCGAGCATTCGGTCCGCCGCAACGGCGAGCTGTATCCCAGCCACGGCATCGGCCCGTGCGCGATGTACGCCAACATCAACCGCGGCAACCGCTTCACCCACATCAACGCCTTCGCCAGCAAGGCGCGCGGCCTGCACGAGTACACCGTCGCCAAGAGCGGCGGCAACACCCATCCCAGCACCCAAGTGCAGTTCAAGCTCGGCGACATCGTCACCACCACGCTGGCCTGCGCCAACGGCGAGACCATCCTGCTGCAGCACGACACCTCGCTGCCGCGGCCGTATTCGCTCGGCTTCCGGGTGCAGGGCACCAAGGGGCTGTGGATGGACCTCAACCAGTCCGTGCACATCGAGGGGCGCAGCCCGCCGCACCAGTGGGAACCGCTGGACGCCTACGGCGAGCGCTACGACCACCCGCTGTGGCGCAAGTACGCGTCCGACGCCGCGAGCGCCGGCCACGGCGGCATGGACTACTTCGTCATCCACGCCTTCGTCGAGGCGCTGAAGGCCGAGGCGCCGATGCCGATCGACATCTACGACGCGATCACCTGGAGCGCGATCACGCCGCTGTCAGAGCAGTCCATCGCCGAGGGCTTCAAGACCCTGGAGTTCCCCGACTTCAGCGCGGGCAAGTGGGCCTCGCGCCAGCCGATCTTCGCCTTCGACGCGCGCTACTGACGGCCGCGTTTCCCGCGGCAGCGCGTGCCGGACGGCTCGCGCCGCCTGCGGCCCCGCCTTGCGCCTGCGCCCGTTGCCGACAGGCGGGCATTTCGTATCGCTTGCAACCAAGCCTGCATGGTCGCGGTATTCGATGCGGCGTCGTGCCGGCGCGAGGCCGGCGGGACCAGGCATAACCACCTCCTGCGCAAGCCGATCCGCCCCGGCAAGGGGCGGCAAACGCGCTGTGGGCGGGCTTTTCTTCCTTCCGCGCCTCATCGGACGTCCTGGTCGATGCCCGGCGTACGCGGCCGTGTGGATGCGTCAGTTCACACTTTCGATAAAATGCCGTGGACGAAAAGGAGCGCGTGCGGCATTCCCCCGCCGCAAGAGGACCGCATGCAGGCAAGAGCCGGAAAGCCATCCGTCATGGTCGTGGAGGACGACGACGAACTGCGCGACGGCATCGTCGTCCCCGCCTTGCGCGACGATGGGTTCGACGCCGAAGGCGTGCCCAGCGCGATGGCGCTGTACCGCGCGCTGAGCCTGCGGTCCTACGACATGTTCGTGGTCGACGTCGGCCTGCCGGACGAGAGCGGCTTCACGGTGGCGCGCCACCTGCGGCAACTGGGCGAGGTCGGCATCGTCATGCTGACCGCCAGGTGCGGCCCGGAAGACCACGTGCGCGGCCTGGACGGCGGGGCCGACGCCTATCTCTCGAAGCCGGTCGGGACCGACGTGCTGGCGGCGACGCTGCGCAGCGTGCTGCGGCGGATCGCGCCGACCGCCAAGGCGCCGGCGCTGCATGCGCCGGTGGCCTCCGGCTGGCGGCTGGGCGTGCAGGGTTGGCAACTGGTGTCGCCTTCGGGCGTGCAGGTGGCGCTTTCGCACGGCGAGCGCCTGTTGATGACCCTGCTGGCCGATGCGGTGGGAACGGTGGTCGCGCGGGAAGCGATCATCCAGCACTTGTGTGGCAACGACAACGACTTCGACCCGCATCGGCTCGAGATGCTGGTGTATCGCCTGCGGCGCAAGGTCCACGCCAATACCGGCACCGAACTGCCGCTCAGTACCGTGCGCGGCATGGGATACCTGCTGTTGCTGTAGCAGGCGGTGGGCCGGTGCGTGTGATGCCGGATGCGGTGGCATGCCTTCGACGTGAGGTCAATGGGGATTGCGCGGCGGAGCCTTCTTGCATGACCGTGGCGAGGGATTGCGCATTCTTCACCGCCTCGCCTTGTGGGCCTTCCTCGCACGGAATCTGCCTGGCCTGTGTGCCCCGGCATGTCTCGTGCTGCGTCAATGACGCCCTGAGTGACGGCTCCCAACGCGGTACGCCGCACCCCAACGCGTGACATCGTCCATGGCGTCGATGTTACGTCGGGATAAAGAAGTGGTGAGTTTCGGTGAGCATCGTGGGCGCGCCTGCCGGCGCGGGTTGGCGCTGTGCCGGGCCATCGCTCAGCAAGCGCGCCGCCTGCGGTCGGCAGGCGCGGGTCTGCCTGTATTCTGGCTGTCATCGAGGGGTGGCGGGAAGCGCGCATGATGGCGAGAGACCTAGTGAGGAACGAGGAGTCGGCGGTGCCGCAACCGCTCGCGCGGGCTTCCGGCGCGCGGAGTTGGTGGTGGCGGCCGCTGGACTGGTTGCGCGACGTGCCCATCGCCGATCCGGTGGATCGGCGCAACGCGCCCGTGCTGCAAATGGTGTCGCTGCTGCTGGCGACGTTGCCGCCGCTGGCGTGGTTCTACCGCGCCTTCCTGCTGGACATCCCGTGGCGCCCGGGCGAGTCGGCCAGCATGGCGCTGAGCCTGTCGGTGAGCGCCGTGGCCGCCGCCAGTTTCGTGCTGGTACGCCGCGGCAACTTTGTCTGGGCCTCGAACGCGCTGCTGCTGGTGTTCGCCGTCACCGTGATCCCTGCCTATCTGGCGACCGGCTTCGGCGCCCAGCGCTTCGAGCAGCCGGTGCTGGTGATCTGGATGGCGATCGCCGGCCTGATCGTCGGGCGCGCCGCGCTGTGGATCATTTTCCTGTGCGTGGTAATCGCATTCTTCGCCGGCATCGCGGTGGACATCCGCACGCACGGCGATGCCGCGGCGCTGATCAACGACGCGGCCAACAGTGCGGCGATGTTCCTGATGATCGCGCTGGTGCTCGACCGCAGCTCGGTCGCGCTGCGCGAGAGTCTGCGCGAAGCCAAGGAGCGCGGCGACGCGCTGGCTGTCTCTAACCTGCGCCTGGTGCAGGAGATGGCCGAGCGCGAGCGCGCACACGCGCAGTTGATCCAGGCGCAGAAGATCGAGGCCGTCGGCCGCCTGGCCAGCGGCGTTGCGCATGACTTCGGCAACCTGGTGATGGTGATGGGCGGGCATGCGCGCAGGGGCATGCGTTCCGGCGACGCGGTGCTGATGAAGGAATCGCTGGCAGGCGTGGACGCCGCGGTGAGCCGCGCGACGATGCTCACCCGCCGGCTGATGTCGTTCTCGCGGCAGGAGGACGGCGCTGAGGAATGGTTCGACTCGGCCGAAGCGCTGTCCAGCCTGCGACCGATGGTGTGCCAGTTGATGGGCCCAGCCGTGCGCCTCGATCTGTCGCTGGCCGAGGACCTACCCTCGATCTATCTGGACCGCACCCAGTTCGAACTGATGGTCCTCAACATCGCCGCCAACGCCGAGCACGCCATGCCGAATGGCGGCACGTTCGCCGTGTCCGCGCGCAGCGGGACGGACGACGCACTGGTGCTGGAGCTTTCCGACACCGGCAGCGGCATGGACGAGGCGGTGCTCGCGCGCATCTTCGAGCCCTTCTTCACCACCAAGCCGCGCGGGCAGGGGACGGGCCTGGGGCTGTCGGTCGTGCGCGACCTGATCGTGCGCGCCGGCGGCTCTGTGGCCGTCCGCAGCGCGCCGGGCGACGGCACCACCTTCGTGGTCACGATCCCGGGCCGCCGCGCCTAGCCGCGGACGGTCCGCTGGCCGATGGGCTGGCGGAAAGCGGGCAGTCATCGCCCGCGCCCGTCCGCGCTCTTGCCGCGCCACTCCGCGAATCGGCGCACGCTGCACCGGCCGGTCCTGGGGCGTCCGGCAACCCGCTGATCCGCAAGCATTTTCCACATTTCCGCCGGCGCCAATGGCGGATGCCGCCCCGCCGTGCATCCTAGAGGGGACGGGATGGGCCCGGCAGAGCAGACCTGGGTGGCGGCGGATCCGATGATGCGAATGCGTGCCAACTGGCTGGCCCAGAACGTCCTGCCGCACGAGCCGGCGTTGCGGGGGTGGCTGATCCGCCACGTCCGCGACCACGCCGACGTGGACGACGTGATCCAGGAGTGCTACGCGCTGCTGATGTCGATGGACGAGGTGGACCACATCCACAACGTCCGCGGCTACCTGTTCACCGCCGCCAAGTCGGTGGTGCTGCAGGGTCTGCGGCGCGCGAAGGTGGTGCAGATCGACAGCGTGGGCGAGATCGAACGCCTGGACGTGGCCGACGAGCACCCCTCGCCCGAGTCGCACGCCTCGGCCGTGCAGGAGATGCGCTACCTCGAACAGTGCATCGGCCAGTTGCCCGCCAAGTGCCGGCGCGTGTTCCTGCTGCGGAAGATGCAGGGCATGCCGCAGCGGGACATCGCGGCACGGCTGGGCATCAGCGAGAACACCGTGGAGAAGCACATCGTCAAGGCGCTGAAGTACCTGGGTCAGGCGCTGGCGGTGGGTGGATCTTCCGGAGGCGGCGCCGGGAAGCGCCGCCAGGAGAAGAAGGAGGCAATCCGTGAAGAATGAAATCGACGCCAGGGCGGCGGAATGGGTCGCGCGCGAAGACGCCGGCCCGCTGTCCGCCGCCGAATCGCAGGCCCTGCAGGCGTGGCTGGCGGCCGACAGCCGCCACCTGGGCGCCTACGCCAGGATGCGGGCGATCATGCTGCGCTGCGACCGCGTCTACCGCGGCGAGGCGCCGGCCGCGGGCAACGTGGTCGCGCGGCCGCCGTCGTTCTGGCGGCACGGCTGGGCCCGGCGCATTCCGGCGATGGCTGCCGCGGTGGTGCTGGCGGCGGCGCTGTCGCTGTATTTCGTCGACCAGCGCATGGGCGTGCACACCACCAAGCTGGGCGAGATCGCGCGCGTGGCGCTGGACGACGGCTCGGTGGTCACCATGAACACCGACTCGCGCATCCGGGTGAGGTTCGACGGCGAGCGGCGCGGCATCGAGCTGCTGCGCGGCGAGGCGATGTTCGACGTGGCCAAGGATGCGAAGCGGCCGTTCGTGGTGTCGGCCGGCGACGCACAGGTGGTGGCGGTGGGCACCAGCTTCCGGGTCAGGCGCACGCCGGTCGCGGTGAACGTGCTGGTGCGCGAGGGCGTGGTGAAGGTGAGCGAAGGGCAGGCCGAGCCGATCCGGCTGCTGCCCGGCGACAAGGCGCTGCTGCCCAGGCGCACGCCGCCGACGGTCCAGAGCGTGGACGAGTCGCAGGTGAACCGCGAACTGGCCTGGCGCGACGGCATGATCGCCTTCAGCGGCGAGACCATGGAGGAGGTGGCGCGCGAGTTCGCGCGCTACAGCGCCATCCGCATCCGCATCGCCGATCCCGACGCCGCCGCGCTGCGGGTCGTGGGCCTGTTCTCAGCGACCGATCCGATCGGCTTCTCGCGCGCCGCGGCGCAGAGCATGGACCTGGACGTCGCGCAGGACGACGACGAGATCGTCATCCGCAGCAAGGGGCAGAAAAAAAATCGCTGACGCGATGGCGGATGTCGTCCGCCTCCGCATCCTACTTGCAGGTCCCCGCCGTGGCGGCGTCCAGCGCGCCACGGGGGCGGCCGCGCCGCACCGCGTTCCGCCTCTTCCTTCCATCGCGCCCGCCGCGCGTCCCGCGGCAAGCCGGCGCTCCGCCAGGTGAACAATGAACCGAACGAAACGCACGCTCTGCAAGGCCATCTCCCTCGCCCTGGTCGCCGGCACCTCGCTGTCGGCCTTCGCCGCCGCCGCGCAGGAAGTGGACTTCGACATCCCCGCCGAAGCGGCCGCCGAATCGCTGCCCGAATACGCGCGGCAGGCCAACGTGCAGATCGTCGCGCCGGCCAACGGGCTCGAAGGCGTGCGCACGGCCGAGCTGAAGGGCCGCCGCGATGCGCGTGCCGCGTTGCAGAGCCTGCTGGTGGGCACCGGGCTGAAGGTCGTGCGCGACGACGGCGCGGTCATCACCCTGAGCCGCGAAGCGCCGGCGCAGGACGGCGCCACCACGGTGCCGGTAGGGCAGGGAAGCGCACCCGACCCGGTCCAGCCGCAGCCGCAGGCCGGCGACGCCGGCAACGCCCGCACCCTCGACGCCGTCCAGGTGACCGGCTCGCGCATCATGCGCGCGGTCGACACCGAGACCGTCCAGCCCGTGCAGACGATCACCCGCGAGGACGTGGACCGTTCCGGCCTGCGCTCGGTCGGCGACCTGCTGCAATCCTCGCCCACCGCTGGCGCGCCCGCCGCCAGCCGCAGCCGCGTGCAGTCCGACAGCGAGGAGGCCGGCGGCACCTACATCGACCTGCGCAACATCGGCGCGCAGCGCACGCTGATCCTGGTCAACGGGCAGCGCCTGGGCACCACCACCGGCGGCTACGCGGACGTGTCGCTGATCCCTTCGGCCACGGTCGAGCGGGTGGAGATCCTGAAGGACGGCGCGTCGGCCATCTACGGCTCCGACGCCATCGCCGGCGTCATCAACATCATCACCCGCCGCGGCTTCGACGGCGGCCTGGCCAACGTCTACGCCGGCCAGTACACCGAGGGCGACGGCCGCCAGGTCTCGTTTGACCTGTCCTGGGGCATGAAGCGCGACCGCGGCTGGCTCAGCGGCACTCTGCAATACACCGACGAGGACCCGGTGTGGGCGGTCGACCGGCCCTACAGCGCCTTCCCCAACTCCGTGCGCCATCCCACCGTCGGCCTGTCCGCGGTCAACCAGAACGGCACCTTGGTCGATCCGATCCTCGGCCAGATGACCGTCAACGCCGGCGCCGATCCGCGCGACATCGCCAACTACCATCGCACCACGGTGGCCGACTACAGCAATGAGCGCGAACAGCAGACGCTGAAGACGGGCATGGAGCGCAAGTCGGCCTTCGTCGACGGCGGCTTCGACATCAACGAGCGCCTGCTGCTGCGCGGCAGCGCGCTGTACAGCGTGCGCGACACCTTCCGCAACATCCCCGGCTATCCGTACCGTTCCTCGGTGTGGGGCGCGATGAACGCGCCGCTGTCCATCGACAGCTACTACAACCCGCTGGGCAACCAGAGCGGCGTGGCCAATCCGCGCGAGGTGCACTACCAGCGCCGCACCTGGGAAGTGCCGCGCTCGGGCAACAACAAGGTCACCACCACCCGCGCCAACGTCATCCTGGAAGGCAACTTCGACTGGAGCGGCAGGACCCTGTACTGGGACGCGGGCTACCTGTTCAACCGCCTGCGCACCGACAAGACCGGCACCGGCGACCTGAACCTGCGCAACCTGCAACTGGCGTCCGGCCCGTCGTACTTCAACGCCGCCACCGGCCGCGCCGAATGCGGCAGCGCCGCCGCGCCGATCGCCTACGGCAGTGGCGCCGGCCAATGCGTGCCGTGGAATCCGCTGGCACCCTACGGCAGCGGCCGGCCCGGCACGCTGGCCGATCCGGTGCTGCGCGCCTTCCTGGTACCGGACAATCTGGACCGCGGCGAGACCGAGACCCGCAGCCTGACCGCCAACGTGACCGGCGCGCTGGCCGAACTGCCGGCCGGCGACCTGGCCTTCGCCGCGGGCCTGGAGTCGCGCAGCGAGCGCGGCACGTTTACGCCCAGCCTGCAGAAGCAGCGCGGCGAGACCACCAACACCCGCAAGCTGCCCACGCGCGGCGACTACCATGCCAACGAGCTGTACGCCGAGCTGAACATCCCGCTGCTGCAGGACGTGCCGTTCGCGCGCACGCTGAGCGTGGACGTGGCCACGCGCTATTCGGACTACGACGTGTTCGGCAGCACCACCAACTCCAAGATCGGGCTGGAGTGGCGCCCGACCGACGAACTGCTGGTGCGCGCCAACTGGGGCGAAGGCTTCCGCGCGCCGACCATCGCCGACCTGTTCGGCGGCGAGCAGGATTTCTTCCCGGTCTACACCGACCCGTGCGACAGCCGCTACGGCGTGGCGCGGACCACGGCCGCGTGCCTGGCGGCCGTGCCGGCCGGCTACCGGCAGATCGCCTCCGGCGGCGTGCCCTCGGGCGGGCCGAACGTGCAACCCAACCTGCCGTTCCTGTCCGGCTCCAACCCGGACACGCAGCCGGAGACGTCCACCACCACCACGGTGGGCTTCGTCTACAGCCCGGACTGGACCGACGGGCTGGGCATCACCCTGGACTGGTGGAAGATCGACATCCAGCACGCCATCGTGCAGAACACGCCGACGGAGATCCTCAACGACTGCTACGTGCGCGGCGTCGCCGCCGCCTGCGCCGCCTTCACCCGCAACCCGGCGACCGGCGAGATCACCTCGCTCAACTACGCCATCACCAACGCCGGCTGGCTGAAGACCTCCGGCTACGACCTGGGCGTGCACTACCGCCTGCCCTCGCTGCCGCTGGGCGACATCAGGCTGGAGTGGAACACCAGCTACGTCAGCTACCGCAACATCAAGGCCAACGACCTGGCGGAAACGCCGGTCAACCACACCACCAGCTTCGGCGCCAACTTCCGCACCCGCTCCAACCTCAACCTGGACTGGTCCAAGGGCGTGTTCGGCGCGGCGTGGCGGGTGCGCTACTTCTCCGGCATCAAGGAACCGTGCTCGTTCGACCTGGCCGGCGGGCCGGAATGCGACAAGCCCGGCTTCGTCTCGCCCTACACCGGCCGCCAGCCGCTGCGCACGGTGGGCTCGACGGTCTTCAACGACGTGCAGGTGCGCGTGCGCATGCCGGCCGACGGCCTGCTGATGCTGGGCGCGAACAACGTGCTGGGCAAGGAGGGGCCGACGCTGTACTCGCGCCCCAACAGCGACTTCGCGTACTACGGCGGCTTCGATTTCGGCCGCTTCGTCTACCTGCAATACCAGCAGAAGTTCTGAAGGCGACGGCGGGGGCCAGGCTCCCGCCGGCCGTTCCGCGCGCAAGCAGCAAGGGAGGATTCTATTGGACAGATCCAGGCGTGATTTCTGTACGGTACTGGGAACGACGGCGCTGCTGTCGTCGGCCGCCGGTGCCCTGGCCGCGGGGCGGGGCGCGCAGGCGCCGGCGACAGAGGCGGCGGTGCCGGCGGGCCAGCGGCTGAAGGTGCGGCTGCTACTGAATTCCGCCGTCTCCGGCCCGCATGCGTTCTTCTGCCTGGCGCACGAGCGCGGCTATTTCGCCGCGGCGGGGCTGGACGTGGAGTTCGCCGCGGGCGACGGCGCCGCCTCGGTGGTGCCGCGGATTGCGCAGGAAGGCTTCGACGGCGGCTATGGCGACCTGTGCGCGCTGATCAAGCTGGCCGGGCTGCGCCCCGACGGCTGCCCGGTGGCGGTGCACGTGGCGTTCAACCAGACCCCGCTGACCATCGGCGTGCGCAAGGACGGCCCGATCCGCACGCCGAAGGACCTGGAGGGCAAGGTGATCGGCGGGCATCCCATCGACGCGGCGATCGAGGCGTTCCCGGCGTATGCGGCGACGGCCGGCGTCGACGAATCGCGCGTGTCGATCCTGCGCTCGACCACCAGCATGGCGACGCTGGCCGAGGACGTGCTCGACGGCCACGCCGACGGCGTGTTCGGCTTCGTGCACACCATCATCGCGGCGCTGGCCGGCAAGGGCATCGACGGCCGCGCCGGACTGCGCTTCCTGGAATACCGCGACGTGGTGCCCGACCTGTACGGCAATGCGCTGATGCTGGCGCCGGCCTTCATCGAGCGCCATCCGCAGGCGGCGCGGGCGCTGGTGGCGGCGGTCAACCGCGGCATCGTCGAGACCTTGGCCGATCCAGAGGCCGCGCTGGAAGCGACCGAACGCATGGCGCCGAAGTTCGCCCGCCACGTCGACGGTCCGCGGCTGATGGGCACGCTGCAGGTGGAAATGGCGCATCCGGAAGCGCGGCGTATCGGCATCGGCGACATCGACGACGGGCGGCTCGCGCGTTCCATCGCGCTGCTGGCGCGATCGTGCCGGCTGCCGCACACGCCGCGCCCGGAGCAGGTGTTCACCCGTGCTTTCCTGCCGCCGTTGGCGCAGCGCGCGCGCCCGTTGGCGTCGCACGCGCGCGATGCCGATTCCCGCCTCGAAAGGAGCCTCGCATGAGTTGTCGCCACCTCCTGGCCGGCCTTGCCGCGCTGTTGCTGCTGGCCGGTTGCGGGCGCCCGCCCGCCGACGGCGCGGCGCCCGCGGCCGCGCCCGCCGCGCCGCCGCAGAAGGTGCGGTTCCTGCTCAA
Source organism: uncultured Pseudoxanthomonas sp. (assembly GCA_937975725.1). Classification (GTDB taxonomy): domain Bacteria; phylum Pseudomonadota; class Gammaproteobacteria; order Xanthomonadales; family Xanthomonadaceae; genus Pseudoxanthomonas_A. The sequence goes on from CALJUL010000072.1 coordinate 41,298, forward strand.
TTCCGGCTTCTCCGGCGCCAATGCCTGGTTCCTGCTCGCCGAGCAGCGCGGCTACTTCCGCGACGAGGGCATCGAGGTCGAGTTCGTGCCGGGGCGCGGCGCCTTCACGGCCGCGGGCAGGATGGTCGAGGAGGGCTTCGACGCCGGCTACGGCGACATCCAGGCCGCCTACGAGCAGGCGGCGAAGGCGCCCGGCAAGGCGCCGGTCGGCGTCTACATGGTGATGGACAGGTCGCCGTCGGTGATCATCCTGCCGGCGTCGTCGCCGGTGAAGACCGCCGAGCAACTGGCCGGGCTGACGATCACCGGCCACGCCACCGACGTGGCGCTCAACACCTTCGAGCAATACGCCTCCAGGACCGGGCTGGACCCGGCCTCGGTCAGGATCGTCGCCAACGACGGCAACTGGAAGGTGCTGATCGGACTGCTGGACGCGCACGCCTCCGATGCGTTGTTCGGCTACCTGTCCACCAGTTCGGCCGCCATCCGCACGGCTGGCGGCGACGTGGCCGCGCGACTGCGCTTCCTCAAGTTCCGCGACGCGGTGCCGGAGCTGTACGGCAGCGCGCTGATGCTGTCGCCGCAGTTGCTGCGCGAGCGGCCCGACGTGGCGCGCGGCCTGGTCAACGCGGTGAACCGCGGCGTGATGGACGCGCTGTGCGCGCCGGAGGCGGCCATCGACGCCCTGGTCGGGCACGATCCGGCGCAGAACGCCGGCGTCGAGCTCGGCCGGCTGTTGGACACCGTGGACGACATGGGCGGCCGGGCGCTGGTCGCGCAGGGCGTGGGCGACATCGACCGCGCCCGCATGCTGGCGGGGCTCAAGCTGACCGCGGCGACGCGAAGGCTGCCGCGCGAGCCGAGCGTGGAGGAAGTGTTCGACCGCAGCCTGCTGCCGCCGCTGGAACTGCGCCGGCCCTGCGCCGCGGCGGAAGCGCCGGCGCCCTGAGGCACGGGCCGGCCGTTGTCGCCGGCCCGTCATGCAGGCGTGGGAGCATCATGGCCGCGATGCGGCTCTCTCCCACGCCTCGCCCGCGAAGCCCGGCCACCGGCCGGGCTTCGTGTTTCCTCAGACCCGGCCGAACACCAGGGTGGCGTTGGTGCCGCCGAAGCCGAAGCTGTTGGACATCACCGTGTCCAGCCTGGCCGCGCGGCTCTCGCGCACGATCGGGAAGCCCTCGGCCTTCGGGTCCAGCGTGTCGATGTTGGCCGAGCCGGCGATGAAGCCGTCGCGCATCATCAGCAGGCAGTAGATCGCCTCGTGCACGCTGGCCGCGCCCAGCGAGTGGCCGGACAGCGCCTTGGTGGAGGAGGTCGGCGGCAGCGCGTCGCCGAACACGTTGCGCACCGCGTCCAGCTCGATGGTGTCGCCCAGCGGCGTGGAGGTGCCGTGGGTGTTGAGGTAGTCGATCGGCGCGGCCACGCCTTCTAGCGCCATGCGCATGCAGCGCTCGGCGCCTTCGCCGGAGGGCGCCACCATGTCGGCGCCGTCGGAGGTCACGCCGTAGCCCAACAGTTCGGCGTGGATGCGGGCGCCGCGCGCCACCGCGTGCTCGTAGTCCTCCAGCACCAGCATGCCGCCGCCGCCGGCGATGACGAAGCCGTCGCGGTCGGTGTCGTAGGGGCGCGAGGCGCGGGTCGGGTCGTCGTTGCGCTTGCTGGACAGCGCGCCCATGGCGTCGAACATCATGGTCAGCGCCCAGTGCAGCTCCTCGCCGCCGCCGGCGAACACGATGTCCTGGCGGCCGGCGCGGATCAGGTCGGCGGCCGCGCCGATGCAGTGCGCCGACGTGGCGCAGGCGGCGGAGATGGAATAGCTCACGCCCTTGATCCTGTACGAGGTGGCGAGCGTGGCCGAGACGGTGGAGCACATCGTGCGCGGCACCATGTACGGGCCGACCTTGCGGATGCCGCGCTGGCGCAGCAGGTCGGCGGCCTCGATCTGCCATTCGGCCGAACCACCGCCGGAGCCGGCGACCAGGCCGGTGCGCGGATCGCTGACCTGCGCCTCGTCCAAGCCGGCGTCGGCGATGGCGTCGCGCAGCGCGATGTGCGCATAGGCGGCGGCGTCGCCCATGAAGCGCTTCTGCTTGCGGTCGATCAGCGCTTCCAGGTCCAGTTCCGGCGCGCCGCCGACCTGGCTGCGGAAGCCGAGCTCGGCGTACTGCGGGATGTGGCGGATGCCGGAGCGGCCTTCGCGCAGGGACGCGGACACGCTGTCCGCATCGTTGCCCAGGCAGGAAGTGATGCCCAGGCCGGTGACGACGACGCGGCGCATCAGAAGTTCTCCGTGGAAGTGAACAACCCCACGCGCAGGTCGCGCGCGGTGTAGATCTCGCGGCCGTCCACCAGCATGCGGCCGTCGGCCACTGCCAGCACCAGCTTGCGGTTGACCACGCGGCTGACGTCGATCTCGTAGCTCACGCGCTTGGCGGTGGGCAGCACCTGGCCGGTGAACTTCACTTCGCCCGAGCCCAGCGCGCGGCCGCGGCCGGGCGCGCCGATCCAGGTGAGGAAGAAGCCGGTGAGCTGCCACATCGCGTCCAGGCCCAGGCAGCCGGGCATCACCGGATCGCCGAGGAAGTGGCACTTGAAGAACCACAGGTCCGGATGGATGTCGAGTTCGGCGCGCACCATGCCCTTGCCGTGGACGCCGCCGTCCTGGCGGATCTCGGTGATGCGGTCGAACATCAGCATCGGGTCGTCGGGCAGGCGGCCGCTGCCGGGGCCGAACAGTTCGCCGCGGGCGCTGGCCAGCAATTGGTCGCGGGTGAAGGAGGCTGGGGCATTCATGGGGGAGGGGTCCGGTCCGGTGGAACGGCAGATAATGCACACATGTGCATACGCTTGTCTTGATCCGGATCAACCGGCCTTTCCATACGCCGGCGTAGGATGGCCCGAAAGCCCGGCGGCGCCTGCTTCCGCGGCCTGCACGGCAGGCGCCGGACGCCTGCGTACTGTCGGCGGCTATCATCCTGCGATGCGCAAGATCATCCACATCGACATGGACGCGTTCTATGCGTCGGTGGAGCAGCGCGACGATCCGTCCTTGCGCGGGCGGCCGGTGGTGGTGGCTTGGCGCGGCGAGCGCTCGGTGGTGTGCGCGGCTTCGTACGAGGCGCGCGTCTTCGGCGTGCGCTCGGCGATGCCGGCGGTGCGCGCCGAGCGGCTGTGCCCGCAGGCGGTGTTCGTGCCGCCGGACTTCACCCGCTACAAGGCGGTGTCGCGGCAGGTGCGCGAGATCTTCCTGCGCCACACCGACCTGGTGGAGCCGCTGTCGCTGGACGAAGCCTACCTCGACGTCACCGCGCCCAAATCCGGCCTGCCCACCGCCACCGCGGTGGCCGAGGCGATCCGCGCGCAGATCCGCGAGGAGACGCAGCTCACCGCCTCGGCCGGGGTGGCGCCCAACAAGTTCCTGGCCAAGATCGCCTCGGACTGGCGCAAGCCCGATGGCCTGTTCGTGCTGCGCCCGCACCAGGTCGAAGCCTTCCTCACGCCACTGCCGGTGGAGCGCATCCCCGGCGTGGGCAAGGTGATGCAGGGCAAGTTGAACGCGGCCGGCATCCGCACCGTGGGCGACCTGCGCACGCATCCGCAGCACGAGCTGGAAGCGCGCTACGGCAGCTTCGGCGCCAGCCTGTACCGGCGTGCGCGCGGCATCGACGAGCGCCCGGTGGAGCCTGACCAGCCGGTGCAGTCGATCTCCTCGGAGGACACCTTCGCCACCGACCTGCCGCTGTCGGAACTGGAGCCGCACATCCGGCGCATCGCCGAGTCGGCCTGGGCGGCATCCCGCAAGACCGAGCGCGTGGGGCGCACCGTGGTGCTGAAGCTGAAGACCGCGCAGTTCCGCATCCTCACGCGCAGCTTCACGCCCGAGGCGCCGCCCGCCTCGGCGCAGGAGTTCGTCGACATCGCCCTGGCGCTGCGCGAGCGCGTGGGCCTGCCCGAGAGCGCGCGCTACCGGCTGGTGGGCGTGGGTCTGTCGGGGTTCCGCGACCGCGAGGAAACCGTGGTGCAGCCGGGCCTGTTCGATCCGCGCCAGGCCTAGGTGCCGCTCAGGCGGCGCGCCAGTCGAAGGCCAGGTCTTCGTTGCGCTCGAAGCGGCGCAGGTGCGAGGCGATCACCTCCTGCAGGCGCGCGCGCCGTTCCGCGTCGGGCTGGTGCAGCGTGATCGCCAGCGTGGCGCCGTCCACGGCGAATTCCGCCGGGCCCAGTTCGCCGAAGGGGATGCGCGCGTGCGCATCGTCGGGGCGCTCGATCTCGAACTTGTGCCGCCAGTGGTTGCACAGCGTGCGCAACAGCCTGACGGGATCGGCGGGAAGCACGGTGGCGTGGGAGGTGGCTTGCATGGGGGGCACCGCAACAGGGGGGGGCTTCCTGTTTACGTGCGACAGCGCGGGCCGGCAAGGCCGGCAACGGAACAGTCCATTGCCGGCCCCCGCGGCGCGGTGCGTCAGTCGCGCGCCTGGTAGCGCAGGCTCAGGCCGTACTCGCGGCCCGGCTGGTTGTACCAGGCGATCGTTTCGTATTCGCGGTCGAACACGTTGCCGGCGCGCGCCTGCACCGACCAGGCGTCGGTGATCGCGTATTCCAGCCGCAGGTCCAGCGTGCCGTAGCCGGCCAGGCGCACCGTGTTGGCAGCGTTGTCGTAGCGGTGGCTGGCGCCGTTGGTGGTCAGGCCGATGCGGAAATCGCCGAACGCGCGGTCCACGTCGATGCGGGCGGTGTTGCGTGCGCGGCGGGCCAGCAGGTTGTCGTGGTTGCCGCCGGCGGTGTCGTTGCGCGGATCGGCGTGGCTGACCTGCGCGGCGATGTCGAAGCCGGCCACCGTGACGGCGCCGGTCAGTTCGGCGCCGCGGATGCGCGCCTTCTCGATGTTGTCGGGCATCCAGTTGGCGTCCAGCGCGATCAGGTCGTCGATGCGGGTCTCGTAGACGTTGAACGTCCAGTTCCACGCATCGCCATACTGCGCCAGACCGAGGTTGAGGCTCTTCGACCGCTCCGGCTCCAGCAGCGCGTTGCCGGACCACGGGTAGTACAGGTCGTTGAAGGTCGGCGCCTTGAAGCCGGTGCCGGCGGTGGCGCTGAGCCTGAAGCCCTTGCCGAAGCCCAGGCCCCAGCCCAGGTTGCCGGTCACGTGGCTGCCGAACTGCTCGTTGTCGTCGTTGCGCACGCTGGCCTGCACCTGCTGCGCGCCGAAGCGGCCCTGGTACTCGACGAACACGCCGGTGTTGTCGCGGCTGTCGATCGGGGCCAGGGCGGCGTCCAGGAAGGTGACGGTGCTGGTGATCTCGTCGCGTTGCCAGTCGGCGCCGGCGCTGAGCAGGTGTTGCTCGCCGAACGCGAAATCGCCCTGCAGCGAGGCGGTGTCGCGGCGCGTGTCGAAAGTGCTGACGAACGTGCGCGTGCCGGTAGACGCATTGGCGAAATGATTGTCCGACTTGTCCGAGGCGCGGCCGACCTGCGCGGTGACCGTGGCGCGCGCGGACGGCGTCCACGCCAGCTTGCCGCCCAGTACCTGCTGCACGTTGTCGCCTTCGTTGCCGCCGTAGATGCTGCCGTCGAACTCGTTGAAGGCGTCGGCGTTCAGCGCATGGCCCTCCAGCACCAGCGTGTCGGTCAGCCGGTAGCCGCCGCGCACGTTGAGCGAGACGTTGCGGTAGCCGTCCAGGTCGGGCTCGTCGGTGAAGCAGCCCTGGAACAGCGTGCCCGAGCCGCGGCAGGCGTTGATGCCGTCGGTCTCCTGGTAGGCCGCGTCGGCGCCGATCCAGCCGCGCTCGCCGCGGTAGCCGAAGCCGCCACTGGCTTCGCGCAGGCCGTGGCTGCCGCCGCCGATGCGCAGGCGGCGCGTCAGGCCCGGGCCGTCGCGACGGGTGAAGATCTGGATCACGCCGCCGATGGCTTCCGAGCCGTACAGGCTGGAGCGCGGGCCGCGCACGATCTCGACGCGCTCGATCTGGTCCACCGGCAGGTCCTGGAACATCGCCAGGCCGGCCGTCGCCGAGCCGATGCGGATGCCGTCCACCAGCACCAGCACGTGGTCGGACTCGGTGCCGCGGATGTTGAACGTGGTCAGCTTGCCCATGCCGCCCTGGTTGGAGAAGCCCAGGCCGGCGCGGCCCTTGAGCAGGTCGACCAGCGAGCGCGCCTGGCTGCGCTCGATCTCCTCGCGGGTGATCACCTGCGCCGGCACCAGGCTGTCCTCCAGCGCCACTTCGGTGCGCGTGCCGGTGACGACGACCTTGTCCAGGTCGGTGGTGGCGCCGTGCGCCAGCGCGGAAAGCGGAAGGCCCAGCGCGACGGCCAGCGCCAGCCGGTGGGAAGAAGGAAAACGCGTCTGCATCGGATCAACTCCATCGCGCGCCCCGCGCGCATTGCCTGGGTGGAGTTGCGTGGAGAAGGGGAACGTTGCGGACAGCGCGGACGGACGGCGCGGCACGCCGCGACGCCCTCCGCATCGCAACCAGTGGACTTCCGGGCCGGTCTCCGGGCTTGCGAACGAGTGCCGTGCACTCCGCCGCGGCGCCTTCCCATGCGTGTACGCACAGTGGCCGATGCCGTGGTTGTCTTCGCCTACCGTTGCGGGGGCAGCGCCGGAATGCCGCCTGGGGCGGGCCACCGGCTTCCCGTTTCAACCCGGGGCGGGAACGCCGCGGGTCACCTGAAAGCGCGGCAAGTATACGGGAAGCCCGCAGGCTCTCGCCCGGCTCCGGGTATGAGGGGCTTCAGCCCCGATGCTTTTCGGCCGGACGGAGAATGGGCCGGATGAGCGCCGCGTCGAGGTCGCAGGTCGGGGCTGAAGCCCCTCCTACGGGGTCAATCGTCGCCGCGCGAATCGAACAGGTTGAGCGACGGCGCGCTTTCCTCTTCGCGCTCGACGTGGGTGGTGGTGACCGGGCCGGCGGCCGGGCGGCCGCGCGGGGGCGGCAGCAGCGCGGCGGCGGCGTCGTAGGCCACCAGCAGTTCGCTGCGGCGCTCTTCCGGCAATTGCTGCCAATGGCAGTCCAGCAACGCGCCTTCCAGCGCGTACAGCAGGTTGAGGCTGGGGCGGAATCCGGCGCGCTTGACCCGGATGAAGGCTTCCACCGCGCCCACCGATTCCAGGTCCTGCTGCGTGCGCAGGCCGACCTGGCGCAGCCAAGCGGCGGACTTGGGGCCGATGTTGCGCAGTTTGTTGCCTGTCATTGCAGCGATTCCACGAAGATGCGGGCGATGTGTTCGAGGCCCGCCTGGTCGTCCGCATCGAACCGCGCCAGGCGGGGGCTGTCCAGGTCGAACACGCCGACCAGTTCGTCCCCTTTGACCAGCGGCACCACCAGTTCCGAGCGCGACGCGGAATCGCAGGCGATGTGGCCCGGGAAGGCGTCCACGTCGTCCACGCGCTGGGTCTGGCGGGTGCGTGCGGCGGCTCCGCAGACCCCCTTGTCCAACGGGATCCGCACGCAGGCTGGTAGTCCTTGGAACGGACCGACCACCAATTCCCGGCCATCGAAGAAGTAGAAGCCCACCCAGTTGAAGCCGGGCAGCGCGTGGTAGACCAGCGCCGCCAGGTTGGCGGCGTTGGCGATGCGGTCCGGTTCGCCGGCGAGCAGGGCGCGGGCCTGTCCGGCGAGTTGGGCGTACTGTTCCGGCTTGCTGCCGGTGAGTGTCTGGGCGGTGAACGACATGCGCCCGATTCTACCCCCGTCGCCGCGGACGGGCCGGTACGGCGCCACAATGCGGCGGGCCGAATAAGATGGACGCCATGCGCACGTCCGGCCCCGCTTCCCCGCTGTCCTGTTTCCCGCGCGCACGCGCGGGTCGTGCGGACTGCGCCGCTTGCCTGGGGGAGCGCGCGGATGGATAGGCTGTTCGTCACCGGCACCGATACCGGCGCGGGCAAGACCGTCGCCAGCGCGGCGCTGCTGTGGGCGTTCCGCGCGCGCGGCCTGCGCGCGGTGGGCATGAAGCCGGTCGCCAGCGGCTGCACGGCCACCCCCGAGGGCTGGCGCAACGAGGACGCGCTGGCCCTACTGGCGGCGAGCGATCCGGCGCCGCCCTACGCCGACCTCAATCCGTATGCATTGCCGGCACCGCTGGCGCCGGAGATCGCCGCGCGCGAGGCCGGCGTGGACCTGCACCTGGGCGTGCTGGTGTCCGCATTCGAGCGCCTGCATCCGCTGGCCGACCGGGTGCTGGTGGAAGGCGTTGGCGGTTGGGCCGCGCCGCTCAGCGCCACCCTGGACCAGCGCCATCTGGTGCAGGAACTGCGCCTGCCGGTGGTGCTGGTGGTCGGCATGCGGCTGGGCTGCATCAACCACGCACGGCTCACCGCCCGAGCCATTCAGGACGACGGTGCGCAACTGGTGGGCTGGATCGCGAACGAGGTCGACCCGGACATGGAGCGCCGGGACGAGAACTTCGCCCTGCTGTCCGCGCGCCTGCCGGTGCCGTGCTGGGGACGGCTGCCCCATGCGCCAGGGGCGCCTGCGGAAGAGCTGGCGGGCTACCTGACGCCGTAGGGAGAGATGCCCTCGGGCGCAGTCAGGCAGCTACCCTGCCTCACCCCTCACCCCTCACCCC
>CALJUL010000073.1 GCA_937975725.1 uncultured Pseudoxanthomonas sp.
TCGGCGGTATCTTTCTGTTGCACTTTCCGTCGGCTCGCGCCGCCCAGGCGTTACCTGGCACCGTGCCCTGTGGAGCCCGGACTTTCCTCGGCATCCGCAAGGGATGACGCGACTGTCTGGCCGGCTCCGCCGCGCGCATTGTCGCACAACGCGCCCCGCGCTTCCGCGTTCCGGTCAGCGCCGGGAAAGGATGCGATGTGGACGACGAACGAAGCGAAGGCGGCGCGGAATCCCGGCGACGGCGCCGCATCCCTGTAGACGCGTCCCGGCACGATCAGCAGGCGCTTGCGCAGCGGCAGCAGTGCCGCGCCGGAAAGCGCTTCATCCGCGCATGAAGCAACCCAGTGCCGGCCCGCGGCCGGTCACGCGCCGCCCTGCCCGTACAGCGCCTTGCGCGGCGCGCCGGTGATCTCGGCGGCCAGCTTGGCGGCCGCGGACGGCGGCAGGTGTTCATTGAGCAGCGCGTAGACACGGCGCCCCTCGACCAGCCGGGCGTCCAGGTCGTCGCCGGCACCCTGCACCATCACCACGAACTCGCCCTTGCGCTGGTCGGCGTCGGCCAGCACGCGGGCGTGCAGGTCGGCCAGCGTGCCGTCCAGCACGGTTTCGAACAGCTTGGTCAGTTCCCGCGCCAGCACCGCAGGACGGTCGCCGCCCAGCACGTCGCACAGGTCGGCCAGCGATTCGGCGATGCGGTGCGAGGATTCGTAGAACACCAGGGTGCGCGTCTCGCCGGCCAGCCGTTGCAGGCGTTCACGGCGCGCCGACGCCTTGGCCGGCAGGAAGCCTTCGAACACGAAGCGGTCGCTGGGCAGCCCGGCCACGCTGAGCGCGGCGATGGCCGCGCAGGCGCCGGGCACCGGGCTGACCCGGATGCCGGCCGCGCGCGCCGCGCGCACCAGCCGGTAGCCGGGGTCGCTGACCAGCGGCGTGCCGGCGTCGCTGACCAGGGCCAGCGATTCGCCGGCCCGCAGCCGTTCGACGATGCGCTGCGCCAGCGCGTCCTCGTTGTGCTCGTGCAGCGCCACCAGCGGCGCGTCCACGCCGAAGTGGGACAGCAACTGGCCGCTGCGGCGGGTGTCCTCGGCGCAGACCGCCGCCACGCCGCGCAAGGTCTCCAGCGCCCGCGGCGACAGGTCGGCCAGGTTGCCGATGGGGGTGGCGACGATGAACAGGGTTCCGGCGGGCATTCCAATGGGCTTCCATGGCTGGGGGTAGAATCGTAGCCGGTTCCCCTGCCTGGCCGTTGACGATGCCCATGGACACGCTGGTTCGACGCACGCTTTCCCGAAGCGGGCGAAATGGAAGGATCCTGGCCGCCCTGTTGCTGGCCGGAACAGTCGGGCTGCTTGGCGGCTGCGCCACTACCGGCGGCAGCGGTGCGTCGCCGTCGGCCATGCGTTTCGCCCCGGCCTTCGGCAGCGCCGCCGAACTGGCCCGCCGCGACGCCACGCTGGGCGGCAAGGCGCGCACCGACAACGCGGCCGAGATCGACCGCCTGCTGGCCACGCTGGACGACGCCACGCTGGCGCGCAACACCGCCGCGCTGCCGGCCGGCGATCCGCTGTACAACTTCGCCGGCCGCGCCCTGCAGCGCCGCGGCCTGCCGCTGCCGCGTCCGTTCGACCGCAGCCAGTGGCGCTTCGATGCCGGCAGCCGCCCGCCGGCCGACAGCGACGGCTACCGCCCGCCGGCGAAGCTGGCGGTGCTGCTGCCGCTGTCGGGCACCCTGGCCACCGCGGCCGCGCCGGTGCGCGACGGCCTGCTGGCCGGCTACTACGGCGAGCGCCGCCGCCGCCCGGAGATCGCGTTCTACGACACCGCCGGCACTGCGACCGGTGCGACCGCCGCCTATGCGCGCGCGGTGGCCGCCGGCGCCGACTTCGTGCTCGGGCCGCTGGGCCGCGACGAAGTCGGCGCGCTGTTCCAGCAGCCCGACCTGGCCGTGCCGATGCTGGTGCTCAACCGCGGCACCGCCGCGCCGCCGGACGGCAACGCCGGCTTCTCGCTGGCACCCGAGGACGACGGCATCGCCGCCGCCGAATACCTGCTGGCGCGCGAGCGCCGCACCGCGCTCGTGCTGGAGGGCAGCGACGACAACAGCCGCCGCGCCTCGCAGACCTTCCGCGCGCGCTTCGGCGAACGCGGCGGCAAGGTGGCGCGGGTGATCAGCGTCGGCGACACCCCGGGCGACCTGTCCACCGCGCTGGCCGCGGCCGCGCAGGAAGGCGTGGACGCCGTGTTCCTGGCGGTGCGCGGCGCCACCGCGCGCAGCCTGACCCCGCAACTGGCGCTGGCCGGCCTGGGCGGCAAGACCCGGGTGGGCACCTCGCAACTGACCTCCGGCACCGGCAAGGCCAGCGAAGACATGGCGCTGGACGGCATCGTCTTCCCCACCGAGACCTGGACTTCGCGCGGCGTGCCCGCGCTGCCCGCCGCCAGCGTGACCGGCGAACGCGTGGCGTCCGCGCGCGGGCCGGCCGCGCGCCTGTTCGCCTTCGGCTACGACGCCTGGCTGCTGACGGCCTACCTGGAGAAGCTGGCGCTGGGCGCCAACGCCGAACTGCGCGGCGCCACCGGCCGCCTGCAACTGGACGGCTTCGGCAACGTGCTGCGCACGCCGGCGTGGTCCGTCTTCAGCGGCGGCCAGCCGGTGCCCGTCGCGGATGGCGGTTGACCGCCGCCGGCGCGGCGGCGATGCCGAAGCAGCCGCTCGGGCGCACCTGCTCGCCGCCGGCCTGACCGAGGTCGCCGCCAACGCGCGCTACCGCGGCGGCGAACTGGACCTGGTGATGCTGGACGGCGGCGCGCGCGAACGCACGCTGGTCTTCGTCGAAGTGCGCTACCGCGGCTCGGCGGCGTTCGGCGGCGGCGCGGCCTCGGTGGACGCCGGCAAGCGGCGCCGGCTGGTGCACGCCGCGCAGCGCTTCCTGATGGACCATCCGCAGTACGGCGAACTGTCGTGCCGCTTCGACGTGGTGCAGGCCGCCGGCGATCCGGCGGCGCCGCGGCTGGACTGGATCCGCGACGCCTTCCGCGCCGACGACGCCTGAGCGCCGCTACAGCCCGACCGACAGCGCCAGTTCGCGCGCGAGGCCGCCACTGCGCGGCGGCGCGCCCGCCTGCGCCGCCTCCGACGCCAGCCGCGCCGCCAGTTCGCCCGCGGCCGCGCGCAGTTCGGGCACCGCGGTGATCTCCCACAGATGGCCGCGCAACAGCGGCCCCAGGCCATACAGGCCGCGCACCGGTTCGCCGTGGCGGTCGAGCGCTTGCAGGTCCGCGTCCACGCGCATGCCCAGGCCGTGCGGGTCGGGGGCGATGAGGCCGGATTCGAGCAGGTGCGACGCCAGCGGATGCGTGGTGCGCACGATGTCGGTATCCAGGCCGGTGGCGCGCACCACATAGTCGTACTGCTCCACCGCGATGCGCTCCTCGCCGCGGTGGCGCAGCAGCACTTCCGCGCCCTGGCTGCGCAGGCCGGCGCGCAGCAGGCGCGCGGCGCGTACGTGCAGGCGGCCGCTGTCGCGCAGTCCGCCCAGCACGTCGGCGATCCGCGGCGCGATGCGGTGGCGGGCGGCTTCCCAGTGCGAGCGCAGGTGGCGCAGGAAGCGGGCGCGCCGCGCCGCGGGCAGGCGCCGCCAGAAGTCCTGCGTATGCGGCCGCAGCGCGTCCACCGCGCTGCGCCAGTCCGGCGCCACGCGCGCGAGGCCGCGCACTGCCACCGCCAGCGCGCGCACGTCGTGCCCGCGCAGCGCGTGCTGCACGCTCGGCGGCAGCGCGACGGCCGGCGTCGGCGCCGCGGTGTGCGGTTGCGGCAGCAGGCCGTGGCGGGAAATGGCGACCAGCCCGCCCCGATGTCCGCGTGCGGCCAGGCTGGCCACCACGTCCACCATCGTCAGGCCGGTGCCGACGATCAGCACCCGCGCCTCGGGTTCGATGCGGTCCAGCGCATCGTCCTGCCACGGCCAACCGATGTAGCGCGGGCTCTGCGCCAGCCGCGGCCCCACGCCCGCCAAGCGCTGCGGCGGCAGCGCGCCCAGCGCCAGCACCACGCGGTCGGCGGCGAAATAACCGCCGTCGTCCAGGTGCACGCGGAAGCCGTCCCCGACCCGGTTGATGGCGATGGCTTCCTGCCGCAGCAGCGACAGGTTGGCGGCGGCCTGCCTGGCCTTGCGCAGGCGGTCGTCGAGATAATCGCCATAGGCCAGACGCGGCATGAAGTCCTCGCGGCCGCGCGGCCCCAGGTTCAGCCAGTCCGCGAAGCCGCCCGGTTCGCCGGGCTGCGCACCGAGCTGCCCGGCGCGCACGTTCAGCAGGTGCTCCGGGCGCGCCTGCCCGTAGGCCACGCCGCGCGCGAAGGTCTCGTCCACGCCGACCAGGCAGACCTCCGGCGCCGTCGCCTCCGCCGAGGCCAGCAATGTCGCCAGGGTGTTGCCGCTGAAGCCCGCTCCCACGATCGCGATGCGCATGGCGTTACTCCCGTCAGTTGGATCGCGGGCTTTCTAGCAGCCGACCATGGCGGCGATGTAACGAAACGGTTAGCGCGGCCGCCGTTCCATCGGCGCGTGGCCGCCCCATTCGCCGGAACCCTTGGCGCAGCGGCGTTTCCACCCGCCCGGCGCGCATATCGCCATCGCGCATCACCACATGCCGGCGCGGCATCTGCGCGGGACGCCCGGCGCGCGCGCCGTACAATCGCCGCATGGATGGAACGCTGCCCGACGCCCTGCACCAACACCTCGCCGCCTTGCTCGACGACGGCTGGCTGACCGGCGAAGCCTGCCGCCCCTACGGCGGCGACGATTCGCGGCGCTGGGCGATGCCCGCGGCGGTCGCGCTGCCGCGCACGCGCGAGGAGGTGGCCGAAGTCGTGCGCGCCTGCCGCCGCCACCGCGTGCCGGTGGTCGCGCGCGGCGCCGGCACCGGCACCACCGGCGCAGCCGTGCCCACGCTGGGCGGCGTGGTGGTGTCGTTCGCGCGGATGACGCGGATCCTCGACATCCGCGCCGCCGACCGCTGCGCGGTGGTGGAACCCGGCGTGCTCAACGGTGACCTGCAGCGCGCGCTGGCGCCGCACGGGCTGTTCTGGCCGCCCGATCCCTCCAGCGCCGACCAGTGCAGCATCGGCGGCAACCTGGCCACCAACGCGGGCGGCCCGCGCGCGGTCAAGTACGGCACCACCCGCGACAACGTGCTGGGGCTGGTCGCGGTGACCGGCACCGGCGAACTGATCGCCTGCGGCGGCGCCTACACCAAGGACGCCAGCGGCTACGACCTCACCCACCTGATCGTCGGCAGCGAAGGCACGCTGGCGCTGGTGGTGGAGGCCACGCTCAAGCTGTCGCCGCGCCCCGTGGCGCAGGCGGGACTGCGCGCGTTCTACCGCGACGCCGCCAGCGCGGCCGCGGCGGTGGCGCGCCTGATGAACCAGCCGGCGACGCCGGCGATGCTGGAATTCATGGACCGCCGCAGCATCGCCCTGCTGCGCAGGAACGGCAGCGACGTGCCCGAGGCCGGTGCCATGCTGCTGGTCGAGGCCGACGGCCATCACGACACCCTGCCCGACGCGCTGGCCGCGCTCGGCGCGGCGGCCGAAGGCGACGGCTTGCTGGCGATGGACGTCGCCGCCGACGGCGTCGCCCGCGACCGCCTGTGGGCGGCGCGGCGCGCGCTGTCGCCCGCGCTGCGCACCATCGCCCAGGGCAAGATCAACGAGGACGTGGTGGTGCCGGTCTCGCGCATCCCGGAACTGGTGGCCGGCGTGGAAGCGCTGGCGGAAGCCTCCGGCCTGACGATCGTCTGCTTCGGCCATGCCGGCAACGGCAACCTGCACGTCAACCTGATGTACGACCCGGACGACGCTGCGCAAACAGCAAGCGCGCACGCCACCCTGCCGCGCGTGTTCGCGCTGGTGCTGTCGCTGGGCGGCACGCTGTCCGGCGAACACGGCATCGGCCTGAGCAAGCGCGGCTTCATGGCCGACGCCTTCACTCCCGCCACCCTGGATGCCATGCACGCCATCAAGGCCGCGCTGGACCCCGACGGCATCCTCAATCCGGGCAAGGTGCTGCCGGAGTGAGCGGCGCCGTGCCGGCCGCCGCGCGCTAGCGCAGCCGGAAGTGCGCCATCTGCCCGCTCAGCCCTTGCGCCTGCTCGGCCATCGAGCGCGCCGCCGCGCTGGCTTCCTCCACCAGCGCGGCATTCTGCTGGGTGGTGCCGTCGAGCTGGACCATGGCCTGGTTGATCTGGCCCAGCCGCTGGGCCTGCTCGTCGGTGGCGCCGCTGATCTGCGCGACCAGCGTGGCGACCTTGCCGACTTCGGCGACCAGTTCGCCGATGGCCTGCCCGGCCTGCTGCACTTCGCCCTCGCCCTCCTCCACCGCCTGCACCGAGGCGTGGATCAGGGTCTTGATCTCCTGCGCCGAACTGGCCGAGCGCTGGGCCAGCGCGCGCACTTCGCTGGCCACCACCGCGAAGCCCTTGCCCTGCTCGCCCGCGCGCGCCGCCTCCACCGCGGCATTGAGCGCGAGGATGTTGGTCTGGAAGGCGATGCCGTCGATGACGCCGATGATCTCCTCGATCCTGCGCGAAGCCGTGCTGATCCTGCCCATGGTGCCGACCGCGGCCCGGGCCAGGCCGCCGCCGTGCTCGGCGATGGCGGCGGCGTTGCTGGCCAGCGTGCGCGCGTCGTGGGCGCGGCTGGCGTTGTCCTTCACGGTGGAAGCCAGTTCCTGGGTGGCGGCGGCGGTTTCCTGCAGGCTGGCGGCCTGCTGCTCGGTGCGCCGCGCCAGGTCGTCATTGCCCTCGGCGATCTCGGCGGCCGCCGAATCGATGATCGACACCGCCTGCTGGATGTTGCCGACCATGTCGGTCAACTGCTCGACCGTGTGGTTGGCGTTGCCGCCCATCTGGCCGAAGGCGCCCTGCAGGCCGGCGTCGGCACGGCGGCTCAGGTCGCCGCGGGCCAGCGCCTGCAGCACCCACTGGATCTGCTCCATGGCCTGGCCGATGCGTTCGAGCATGGCGTTGAGGCTGTGGGCCAGGTTCAGCGCGAAGCCCTGCTTGTCGCGCTCGCTGATGCGGCCGTCGAGCTCGCCGCGCACCGCGCCGGCGACGATCTGCTCGATCTCCCGCTCGATGCGCAGCTCGGCGGTGCGGTCCTTCCATTCGGTGATGTAGCCGCTGGCCCTGCCGCGCTCGTCGAGCACCGGCGTCAGCAGCACGTCGAAGGTCAGCGCGCCCAGTTCGACGCGCTGGCGGTGGCTGTCGCCCAGCCCGCCGAGCAACTCCCGCCACTGCGCCGGCTCGGGATGGAAGTCCTCCAGCCGGCTGCCGAGGATGCGCTCGGGATCGAAGCCCGCCAGCGCCTGCCGGATCTGCTCGCGCGCATCGCCGAAGGCGGTCAGCAGCGCGCGGTTGGCGAAGACCACGCTGCGGTCGGCGTTGGCGATCATGATGTTGACCGCGGCCAGGTCCAGCGCCTGGAAGATCCGGCGCGCGCGGTTGTCCTCGCGGCGCATCTGTTCGAGCTGGAACCCCAGCCGGGTCTGCACGGTCTTGATGCCCTGCAGGATGCGGCCGAGCTCGTCGTCGCCGGAAATGTCCACCGGCGCGGTGAACACGTCGGCGGCGATCTGTTCCAGGTTCCGCCGCGCCTGGTCGCTGCGCCGCGCGAGGTCGCGGGCGAACAGCCAGGCCAGCAGCAATGCCAACGCCAGCGCCGGCACCAGCAACAGGAAGGGATCGGCCGCGCGCGCCGAAGTCAGCAGCACCGCGGCCAGCAATGGGCCGACTGCCGCCAGCAGGTACAGGCGCGCGCCCAGCGACAGCCGCGGCAACGGATTGAGCCGGGCCAGCAGCGGCACCCGCACCACGTCGCCGTTGCGGATCGCCACGTTCTTCAGCGTGCCCGCGCGCATGGCGGCGTAGTCGCGCTCGGCCCCGGCGATCTGCTCGCGGCCGACCTTCTGGCGCACCGACAGGTAGCCGTCGAGCTTGCCGTCGGCGTCGCGCAGCGGCGCCACGTGGGCCTGCACCCAGTAGTGGTCGCCGTTCTTGCAGCGGTTCTTGACCATGCCCACCCAGGGCTGGCCCGCCTTCAGCTTGTCCCACAGATCGGCGAACGCCTCCACCGGCATGTCCGGATGGCGGAGGATGTTGTGCGGTTGCCCGATCAGTTCGCCCTCGTGGTAGCCGCTGATCTCGCAGAAATAGGCGTTGACGTAGGTGAGGACGCCGCCGACGGTGGTGCTGGAGACGATGGTCTCGCCGTCGCGCAGTTCCACTTCATGCCCGGTGACGGCACGCTCCCGCAACGCTTTGCGCGATAGTCGGGGGCCCGCGGCCTGTTTGGCATCCATCGTCGACTCCATGAAGCATGAGGACGGGCCGTGACCCCGCCCGGGTGGGTTGATGCCGTTGGCAGGACCGCGCGCGCCGTATCGCGACGGCGCAGGCGCCGGAAGATCGTGCTCGGCCGCAGGCGCCCCCTGCGCCCGGACGGATGGCGCGCCTGCCGCAGCGACGCGCACACCCGGCGACCGGACACGACGGCTCGGCCCATCCCCCACAGCGTGAGAAGCCCCGCGTCCGTGTCCCAGCTATCGGCGGACGAAGCCGGAACCTGAGCGGGAATTTTTTTATTGAGAGATGAAGCCGGCACCGGAAACGGCGGGCGGAGAAGGATGAATCGCGGGCGGGCGAACGATTACTACGGCGATGGCGATGGCAGTGAAGATGGTGATGGCTGCGACTGCGGTGGCAGTGAATGGCCTACGCCTACGCCTGCGGCTGCGGCTGCGGCTGTAGCGATAGCGGCAATGACGGCAGCGACGGCACATTACGGAACATCACGTCCCGTCCACAGCCGGCTCAGCGGAAATGGTCGTAGCCGGCGCGCGGCGGTTCCCAGCGCTGGCCGGCCGCATCGACGGTCTGCACGCCTTCGCCGGCGACGATGCGGCCGATGCGCGCGACTGCGGTGCCGGCGTCTTCACAGGCGCGCATCACCGCGTCGCGGCCGTGCGGCGGCGCGCTGAAGCACAGCTCGTAATCGTCGCCGCCGCCGGCCTGCCAGGCGCGGCGGTGCGCCTGCTCGAATCCACGCAGCATCGGCGAGGCCGGCAGCGCATCGATGTCGATCCGTGCGCCCACGCCGCTGCGTGCGCAGACATGGCCCAGGTCGGCCAGCAGCCCATCGGAAACGTCCACGCAGGCGTGCGCCAGCCCGGCCAGCGCGCGGCCGGCGCGCACCCGCGGGCTGGGGCGGTCCAGCCGCGCGCGCAACGCAGGGTCGCAGGCGTCCAGCGTCGCCAGCGCGGCGGCCGCGTCGCCCAGCGTGCCGGTCACCCAGACGTCGTCGCCGGGGCGCGCGCCGTCGCGGCGCAGCGCCGTGCCCGGCGCGACCAGTCCCATCGCGGTCACCGCGATCGACAGCGGCCCGCGCGTCGTGTCGCCGCCCACCAGCGCGATGCCGTGCAGGCCGGCGAGTTCCAGGAAACCGTCCACGAAGCCGTCGATCCAGGCCGGATCGGCCTGCGGCAAGGACAGCGACAGCGTGCACCACGCCGGTTCCGCGCCCATGGAAGCGAGGTCGGACAGGTTGACCGCCAGCGACTTCCAGCCGATGTCGGCCGGCGCGGTGCCGCGGGGGAAATGCACACCGTCGTTGAGCGTGTCGGCGGTGACTGCCAGGTGCATGCCCGGCGGCGGGGCGAGCAGCGCGGCATCGTCGCCGATGCCGAGCACGACGTCGGCGCGCGTGCCGGCGCGCGCGCGGATGCGGTCGATCAGGTCGAATTCGCCGGAACCCATCGCGGCAGGATAGCGCGGCGCGGCTCAGGCCCTGGCGCGCGCGAAGTCGATCGCGGCCTGGATGGCGGCACGCGCCTGCGGGCTGTTCTTCCAGCAGGTGGAACCGGTCAGGCCCGCGGCCGCGGCGACCACGCCGCCGGCGTCGGCGGCCGCCAGTTGCCTCAGCGAGGCGATGCCCATCTGCTCCAGCCGCTGCACGACGGCAGGACCCACGCCCTTCACGCCCAGCAGGGCAGCGCGTTCGTCGGCCGGGAACGCGCCGGCGCGGGCCTGGCCGTCCGTGCCCATCTCAGCGCCGGGCCTGCGCCTCGGCCGGGCGCCATTCCAGCGCGGCCCGGTCCAGCACGCCGTTGACGTAGGTGTGGCCGTGCTCGGCGCCGAAGCGCTTGGAGGTCTCGATGGCCTCGTTCAGCACCACGCGGTAGGGCACGTCGATGCGATGGACCAGTTCGTAGGCGGCGATGCGCAGCACCGCGCGCTCGATCGGGTCGACTTCCTCCACCGTGCGGTCGAGGAACGGCAGCAGGGCCTCGTCCAGCGAGGCGCGGTGCTTCACCACGCCGCGCACCAGGTCCTCGAAATACTCCAGATCGGCGATCTCGTGCGCCTGCTCGTGGGCGAACTGCGCGATCACCTGGCCGACTTCGCCGCCAGACATCTGCCAAGCGTACACCGCCTGCAACGCGCGGCGGCGGGCGCGGGCACGGGTGACCGGATCGACGCCGTCCTTGCGGTGGGGATGATGATGTCGGCTCACGAAGGCTCCTGGGGAAAGGGGTTCAGGGCAACTGGACCAGCAGTTGCGCCATCTCGACGGCGGCCAGCGCGGCTTCTTCGCCCTTGTTGCCGTGGCTGCCGCCGGCGCGGGCCTCGGCGTCCTCGATGCGCTCCACCGCCAGCACGCCGTTGAGCACCGGCACGCCGGTGTCCAGTTGCACGCGCATCAGGCCCTCGGCGCAGCGGTCGGCGACGTGCTCGTAGTGGCGGGTGTCGCCGCGGATCACGCAGCCCAGCGCGATGATCGCCGCATGCCGGCCGCGCCCCGCCAGCCTGGCCGCGGCCACGGGGATCTCCCACGCGCCCGGCACCCGCACCACGTCCACCGCGTCCTCGCCCACGCCGTTGCCGGCCAGGCTCTGGCGCGCGCCGGCCACCAGCACATCGGTGATGCGCGGGTTCCAGCGGCTGGCGATGATCGCGAAGCGGGCGCCTTCGGGCGCGCGCAGGTCGCCTTCGTAATGGGGCATGGGGCGGGGTTCCTTGGGGTGGGGGAGTTTAGCAGGTGGGGGTCGGAGGCCAGGGACCAGGGGCCGGGGCAAGGCAGGAGCGGAGTTGGGGAGTACCGGCAGGGAACCGCAGGGCTAACCTTGACCTCCGGCCTCCGGCCCCTGGCCCCCGCTCCCCACGTACTCCACCACCTCCAGCCCGAAGCCCGCCAGCCCCACCTGGCGCCGCGGCGTGCCCAGCACGCGCAACCGGCCCAGGCCCAGGTCGGCCAGGATCTGCGCGCCGGCGCCGTTGCGGCGCCACTGGCCCACATCCTTGGCGTTGGCCTGCGTCTCGGGCTGCTTGCGCAGGCGCGCCAGCAGGGCCTCGGCGTTGCGCGGCTCGGACAGCACCACCATCACGCCCTGCCCTTCGGCGGCGATGGCGCGCAGAGCGTCGGTGGCGTGCACACCGAAATCCTCGCGCCGCCAGTGCAGCAGGTCGCTCAGCGGATTCTCCACCTGCACCCGCACCAGGGTGGGCGTGGCCGCGTCGGGCGCGCCGCGCACCAGCGCGAAGTGCAGTTCGTGGGCGATGCGGTCGCGGTAGGTGACCAGCCGGAACGGGCCGAACTCGGTGTCGATGTCGCGCTCGTCGATGCGCTCGACGGTGTGCTCGTTGTGCAGGCGCCAGGCGATCAGGTCGGCGATGGAGCCCATCTTCAGCCCGTGCTCGCGCGCGAAGACCTCCAGTTGCGGCCGTCGCGCCATGGTGCCGTCCGGGTTCAGCACTTCCACCAGCACGCCGGCCGGCTCCAGCCCCGCCAGCAGAGGCAGGTCGCCGGCGGCCTCGGTGTGGCCGGCGCGGGTGAGCACGCCGCCGGGCTGGGCGATCAGCGGGAAGATGTGGCCGGGCTGGCTCAGGTCGCTGGGCCTGGCGTCCGGCCGCACGGCGGTGCGCACGGTGTGTGCGCGGTCGTAGGCGGAGATGCCGGTGGTGACGCCCTCGGCCGCCTCGATGCTGACGGTGAAGTTGGTGTGGAATTGCGCGGTGTTGGTCTGCACCATCGGCGCCAGGCCCAGTTGCGCGCAGCGCTCGCGGGTCAACGACAGGCACACCAGCCCGCGCGCGTGGGTGACCATGAAGTTGATGTCCGACGGCTTGACCAGCTCGGCCGCCATGATCAGGTCGCCTTCGTTCTCGCGGTCCTCGTCGTCGACGATGACCACCATGCGGCCCTGGCGGATTTCTTCCAGCAGTTCGGGGATGGGGCTGAAGGGCATGGGGCGTTCCGGTGTCTGTGTCGTCGTGCCGGCGATTGCCGGGATGGGTGTCGCGCACGGGGTCCGGCGTTCGCCGGGGCGTGGGTCAGGGAGGCGCTGCGCGGCCGGCCAGCAGACGCTCGACGTAGCGGGCCACCAGGTCGATCTCCAGGTTCACCGCGTCGCCGACCTTCGCCTGCGCGAATGCGGTGTGCGCGACGGTGTGCGGGATCAGCGCCACCTCGAAGCCTTCGTCGTCCACCTCGTTGACGGTCAGGCTGACGCCGTCCACGCAGATCGAGCCCTTCTTGGCGATGTACTTCGACAAGGAGGCGGGCGCCGCGAAGCGCCAGCGCTGCGCGCGCGCGTCCTCGCGCACCGACAGCACCCGGCCGACGCCATCGACGTGGCCGCTGACCAGGTGGCCGCCCAGGCGGTCGGTGGGGCGCATCGCGCGTTCCAGGTTCACCGGCGCCCCCACGCGCAGCCCGCCCAGCGTGGTCAGCGACAGGGTTTCGGTGGAGGCGTCGGCCTGGAAACCCGATGCGTCGAACGCGATCACGGTCAGGCAGACGCCGTTCACCGCGATGCTCTCGCCCAGCCGCACGTCCTCGAACGGCAGCGTGCCGGCGCCGATGGTCAGGCGGACGTCGCCGCCCTGCGATTCCAGCGCGGCAATGCGGCCGACGCCTTCGATGATGCCCGTGAACATGGGAACTCCGGAGTCCAGGATGGAATGCACGGCAGGGTTATCGGCGCCGGTCCCGCGCGGCACCGATGCCCCGTCCGCCTGCGGGAAGGGAACGAAACGATGGCGAAGGGGTGCGCCGCGCGCTCCCCTGCGGATGCGCAGCGACGCCTCCATCGCCGCACCGGACCGCGTGGCCGGCACCGGGCGCGGATGCGGACGCGCGCACGCCTTCCGCCGGGACGCGGCATGGATTCGGGGGGACGGTCTGGAGCATGGGACGTCTCTCGCGATCACGAAGCGAAGACGCCTCCGGGGCGCGAAGGCAGGCGCACGACACCACGCAAGCATGCGCGGTTCGGCGGTGCCGTCTTCTTTCATCCGGACTGTGACCGTCGGCTCCGGCATCGGACCGGATCTGCTGACCCTTCGACGGCCAGGGAAAGTCCGCGGGGGACTCGCCTGCCGCCCAAGGCGCTCGCGGGCTCGTGGGCGTCCCGGGGGGACGCGGCACCTACCGCCGGTGGGGAATTGCGCCCCGCCCTGAAGACGTCGTGGTGGTTCGCCGGCGAACCGGCCCGCGCATTCTACACGCCCGGCCCCGCCGCCCGCCCTGAACGCAGCGTTCCGCCGCCCCTCTGTAGGAGCGGCTTCAGCCGCGACCGGGGAAACGCGAGCCACGGATTGCACGGATGGACACGGATACGGCGTGAGTGAGCATGTCTCGCCTCATCCGCGCTCATCCGCGTGATCCGCGGCGAATGGCTTTCCGGTTCCCCGGTCGCGGCTGAAGCCGCTCCTACAGAAGAGCGCGGGGCCGTCAGGCCGGCTTGCGGCGCAGGTGCAGGATCAGCGGCCAGCGCATGGTGCGGATGCGCTGGGGGTCGCCCCAGACTTCGGCCAGCGCCGCGGTGTGGGCGTAGACCGGATCCTCGCCGTTGGCGGCGCGGTAGCTGGCGGTGGCCGAGAGGCTGGCGAAATAGCCCAGCAACTGCGGCAGGTTCCACTGCGCGGTCAGCCACAGCCGCGGCACCGGCAGCGCTTCGAACGGCCACACGTAGTCGCCGTAGCCCATGTCCACGTCGGCGCGCTCGGGCGGCCAGTACGGGTCGATGTCGTCGCGGACCTTCTCGGCCACTTCGGCCAGGTCGTCCTCGAACACGATGTCCTGGTAGGTCCACGCCGCCAGCACGCCACCGGGGCGCAGCACCCGCGCGCAGGTGGCGAAGAAGCGGTAGCGGTCGAACCAGTGCAGCGCCTGCGCCACCGCCACCAGGTCCACGCTGTGGTCGGCCAGCGCGGTCTCCTCGGCCAGTTCCACCGCCAGGGTGACGCGGGCGTCGTCGCGGCCATGGGCCCAGTGGCGCTCGATCTGCGCGGCGCTGGGGTCGGTGGCGTACACGTGGGCGAAGCGGGCGGCCAGCCCCGCCGTCGCCTGCCCGCTGCCGCAGCCGGGCTCCCAGACCCGCGCATCGGCCGGCATCGTGGCGGCGATGGCGTCGTACAGGGCATCCGGATAGGTGGGGCGCGAGGCGGCGTAGACGTCGGCGACGCCGGAGAAATGGTCCTTGAAGGACACCATGGGAAGGAAGGTCAATGGACGGGTTGCAGCAGCAGGCGGTGATCTTCGCCAATCGTGCGGCTGTCGACAATCTCCAGCCGCAGGCGCTGGGCCATGGCGTCGATGCCCAGCCCGCCGAACAGCGGCCGCGCGCGGTCGCCCAGCAGCACCGGGGCCACGTACAGCAGCACTTCGTCGGCCAGCCCGCTCGCAAGGAAGGCGCCGGCCAGGGTGGCGCCGGCCTCCACCTGCACCTCGTTCACGTCGCGCCGCGCCAGCAGTTCCAGCACCGCCTTCAGGTCGAAGTGGCCGCCGGCCGCCGGCGCCACCACGCGCTGCGCCTCCACGTCGCGTGGCGGCTTGGCCTCGGCGGCGTGCACGTACAGCGTGGGCGCGTCGCCCTGGCGCACGTTGCCGCGCGCCACCGTGGCCAGGCCCGGGTCCAGCACCACGCGCAACGGCGGCTCGAACGGCGTGTCGTCGCCGAAGCGCACGGTCAGCGAAGGATCGTCGGCCAGCACGGTGCCGGCGCCGGTCAGGATGGCGCCGGCGCGCGCGCGCCAGCGCATCACGTCGCGGCGCGAGGCTTCGCCGCTGATCCACTTGGAATCGCCGTTGGCCATCGCCGTGCGCCCGTCCAGGCTGGTGGCCAGTTTCACCCTCACCCACGGCCGCCCGCGCTCGATGCGCGAGAGGAAGCCGCGGTTCAGGCGGCGCGCCTGCGCTTCCATCAGCCCGGACTCCACGGCCACCCCGGCCGCCTGCAGGCGGTCGAAGCCGGCGCCGTCCACCTGCGGGAACGGATCGCGCATGGCGGCCACCACCCGCGCCACGCCGGCGGCGAGCAGCGCGTCGGCGCACGGCCCGGTGCGCCCGGTGTGCGCGCAGGGCTCCAGGGTGACGTAGGCGGTGGCGCCGCGGGCGCGCTCGCCCGCGGCCTGCAAGGCCAGCACTTCCGCATGCGGCTCGCCGGCCTTGCGGTGCCAGCCCTCGCCGACGATCTCGCCGTCGCGGGCGATGACGCAGCCGACCATGGGGTTGGGGCGCGCGGTGTAGGCGCCGCGCTCGGCCAGGCGCAGCGCGCGGGCCATCAGGTGGTGATCGTGCGAAGTGAACGGACTCATGTACGGCTCAGATTTCCTTCAATTGCATCGGGAAGCACAAGCGGACCCTGCGGAACTTCGCCCTCGGCGCGGCCAGGCGGAATTCCCGGGCGAAGGCTTCCATGTCGTCGAAGCCCGCATAGATCGTCCGGCTGCCGTCCGCCCGGTCCACAAGCAACCGCGTCGGCCGTCCCTTTTCGATCAGCACGTCCACCGCGGTCACGTCGTCCAGCGGTTCCGACCCGGACAAGGGCACGCCGTCCGAGGAAGCGCGCAACCGCCCGTCCTCGAACCATATCGCCAACCGGCGCTTCTGTTCCCAGAACGCCGCTTCGTGGATCCGCTGCTGCCGCCAGCGCCAGGCGGCCAGGGCCAGCACCGCGCCACAGGCGATCCAGGCCACCACGCTGCGCTGCGCGCCGAGCAGCAGCACCAGCAGGGGCACGCTGGCCGCGAGCGATCCATGGATCCACGGACCGACATACCACTGCGCCCGCGCCGCCTTGCGTTCGAAACGGAACCGGCGGAACGATGCGCTCATGCCATCGCTCCCGCCGGATGCGCCGTCGCTGGCGGCGCGGCATGGCCGGTCGCGCCGGACGGCTCCGGGCCGGCCTGCTTCACCGTCCTCATGCGGCGCACTCCGTGACGACGGACGCCGGGTCGATTGCCATCACCGCGATCCGCAGCGGCCCCAGGGCGAGGCGTTCGTGCAGCCGCCAGCCCAGCGCGCGGTAATAGTCCACGGCATCGGTGCAATACAGGTACAGCGTGGGCACCCCCAGCACCCGCGCCTCGTCCACGCAGCGCGCCACCAGCGCGCGACCGACGCCCCGCCCGCGCGCCGCTTCGCGCACGTACAGCGAGGCCAGCCACGGCGAATACCGGCGGATGCCTTCGTGGTCCTCCTGCAGCAGGCTGACCGATCCCAGCCAGTCCTCGCCGTCCACCGCCACCAGCGTGGTGGGGATGGCGCACCGCTGCATGTGCGTGCGTAGTTCCTGCTCGGCCTGCGCCGCCGTCCAGTCCGGCAGCAGCGCGCCGAACGCGGCCACGTGCGCCCGCGCCAGCGACGGGGCCAGCGCCATGCGGTCGCAGAGGTAGGCGACATCCACGCGGGTTCAGCGCTTCTTGTTCTTGTCCGCGTGCTTGTCGAACGGCACCACGTCCCCGCCCAGCAGCGAGAGCTGGCCGGCGCCGGGCGGCAGGTCGCGCTCCAGCTTCTCGATCTCCTCGCGGAAATCGGCCACGTCCTCGAAGCTGCGGTAGACTGAGGCGAAGCGCACGTAGCCCACGTGGTCGAGCTTGCGCAGTTCGTCCATCACGAACTCGCCGATCCGGCGCGAGGCGATCTCGCGCTCGCCGCTCATGCGGATGTTGTGGACCACCGCGCGCACCGCCGCCTCGATCTGCTCCTCCGACACCGGCCGCTTCTGCAGCGCCCGGTCGAAGCCGGCGCGCAGGCGTCGCGCGTCGAAGGCGTCGCGCCGGCCGTCGCTCTTGATGACCGCCGGCAGCTTGATCTCGATGTTCTCCAGCGTGGAGAACCGCTCGCCGCACGCCTCGCACTCGCGGCGACGGCGGATCGTCGCGCCGTCCTCGGAAACGCGCGAGTCGATGACGCGGGTGTCGGTGTGCTGGCAGAAGGGACAATGCATGGTTAAAGCCGGAAACGGGGAATGGGGAATGGGGAATGCGGCGGCTTCGCCGTTGATTCACTGCGACGCGGCAGGGATTTCCTCATGGCTCGCCGAACCGTCATTCCCTGTTCTCCGTTCCCGGTTCCCGATCTTCTCAGCCGTAGACCGGATACTTCCGGCACTGCGCGGTGACGTTCTCGCGCACCCGGGCCAGCACGGCGGCGTCGTTCGGCGCGTCCAGCACGTCGCAGATCCAGTTCGCCAGGTCGATGCAGTCCTGCTCGCCGTAGCCGCGCGTGGTCACCGCCGGGGTGCCGATGCGCAGGCCCGAGGTGACGAAGGGCTTGCGCGGATCGTTGGGCACGGAGTTCTTGTTGACGGTGATGTGCGCCTTGCCCAGCGCTTCCTCCGCATCCTTGCCGGACACGTCCTTGCCGATCATGTCCACCAGCATCAGGTGGTTCTCGGTGCCGCCGGAGACGATCTTGTAGCCGCGTGCGATGATCGTCTTCGCCATCGCCTGCGCGTTCTTCACCACCTGCTCCTGGTAGGCCTTGAACTCCGGCTCCAGCGCTTCCTTGAAGGCCACGGCCTTGGCCGCGATCACGTGCATCAGCGGGCCGCCCTGGATGCCGGGGAAGACGATGCTCTGCAGCTTCTTGCCGATCTCTTCGAACGCCTCGCCGGCGCCCTGCGTGCTGGCCAGGATGATGCCGCCGCGCGGGCCGCGCAGGGTCTTGTGGGTGGTGGAAGTGACCACGTGCGCGTGCGGCAGCGGGTTCGGGTAGACGCCGGCGGCGACCAGCCCGGCCACGTGCGCCATGTCCACGAAGAAGTACGCACCCACCTTGTCGGCGATGGCGCGGAAGCGCGCCCAGTCGATCTTCTGCGAGTAGGCCGAGAAACCGGCCACCACCATCTTCGGCTTGTGCTCGAGCGCCAGCTTCTCGACTTCGTCGTAGTCGATCAGGCCCTGGTCGTTCACGCCGTACTGCACGGCATTGAACAGCTTGCCGGAGGCGTTGACCTTGGCGCCGTGGGTCAGGTGGCCGCCGTGGGCCAGCGACATGCCCAGGATGGTATCGCCCGGATTCAGCAGGGCGAAGTACACGGCCTGGTTGGCCTGGCTGCCGGAGTGCGGCTGCACGTTGGCGTAGTCGGCGCCGAACAACTGCTTCACCCGGTCGATGGCCAGTTGCTCGGCCACGTCCACGTATTCGCAGCCGCCGTAGTAGCGCTTGTGCGGGTAGCCCTCGGCGTACTTGTTGGTCAGCACGCTGCCCTGGGCCTCCAGCACGCGCGGGCTGGCGTAGTTCTCGCTGGCGATCAGCTCGACGTGATCCTCCTGCCGGCGCGCCTCGTGGGCGATGGCCTGGGCCAGTTCGGGATCGTAGCTTTCGATGCGGGCGTCGCGCGGGAACATCGGGTCTCCGGGGGCAAGGGGGCGGGACCCCGGATTGTAGCCCGCCGGGGCCCCGGCCACGAACCCGGCGGGGCCGGTCCCGGTCCCCGGCGTTTCCGGGGCGGGAAAAGGAAAAAGCGCACCGGAGCGCGCTTTTTCCCGGAACCGCCGGCCTGCAGGCCTCAGTGGTGCAGCAGCAGGTCGGCGATGATGCCGGTGGCGATGGCGACCATCAGCAGGTTGCCGCGGTCGTCGCGCACCCAGTGGTAGCCGCGGGGCGGACGGCGCACGTGGTAGTGGTTGTAGTCGTTCACCACGTAGACCGGGCCGCGGTAGTAGTCGTGGTAGCGCTGGCCCACGGCCCAGCGGTGCGGCGGCGGGGCGGGACGGTAGACCACCCGCGACGGCGGGGCGTAGTAACGGCGCTGGTCGTAGCGGTCTTGACGGTGATCGTGATGGCGGTCGTCGCGACGGCCGTCCCGGTAGCCGTGGTGGTAGGCCTGGCGCTGGTCGCGGCGGTCGTCGCGCCAGTCGCGGCGGTCGTCCCGGCGGTCGTGCTGGTGCTGGCGCCCGCGGTCCCAGCCGCGGTCGTCGTCCCGGTCCCGCGCCAATACCGGCGTGGCGGCGGCGAAGGCGAGCATCGCGCAGGCCAGGCTCTGGAGAACTCGACGGCTGTTCATGGCATCTCCTGTTTGTTGGTGGCACGTGATTGCATGATGCGCATGCCGTCTGAACCGATTCCCGCTGGAAAACGGTTTCGCGCCCTCCCGGCCACGGCGTGAAGAAAACGTTCAGCCCCCAGTGGGCCTGCGGGGAACGGCTATAATCCCCGTCATCCCAATTCCCTCCCCCTCGTCCGTCGCCCCGCGCCGGGCGCGGGTCCGCGCACCGGAGCCTGCATGTCCTCGCAATACATCTACACCATGAACCGCGTGTCCAAGGTGGTCCCGCCCAAGCGGCAGATCATCAAGGACATCTCGCTGTCGTTCTTCCCCGGCGCCAAGATCGGCCTGCTGGGCCTGAACGGCGCCGGCAAGTCCACGGTGCTGAAGATCATGGCTGGCGTGGACAAGGACTTCGAGGGCGAGGCCCGCCCGCAGCCCGGCATCAAGGTCGGCTACCTGGCACAGGAGCCCGAGTTGAACCTGGAGCACACCGTCCGCCAGGCCGTGGAGGAAGGCGTGGGCGAAGTGTTGCAGGCGCAGGCCGCACTGGAAGCGGTGTACGCCGCCTACGCCGAGGAAGGCGCCGATTTCGACGCGCTGGCCAAGGAACAGGAACGCCTGGAAGCCATCCTCGCCGCCGGCGACGCGCACACGCTGGAGAACCAGTTGGACGTGGCCGCCGACGCCCTGCGCCTGCCGCCGTGGGAGGCCATCGTCGGCAAGCTGTCCGGCGGCGAGAAGCGCCGCGTGGCGCTGTGCCGCCTGTTGCTGCAGAAGCCGGACATGCTGCTGCTCGACGAACCGACCAACCACCTGGACGCCGAGTCGGTGGAATGGCTGGAACAGTTCCTCGCCCGCTACACCGGCACCGTGGTGGCCGTCACCCACGACCGTTACTTCCTCGACAACGCCGCCGAGTGGATCCTCGAACTCGACCGCGGCCACGGGATTCCCTGGAAGGGCAACTATTCGAGCTGGCTGGAGCAGAAGGAGGCGCGCCTGGAAAGCGAATCGAAGCAGGTCGACGCGCACATGAAGGCGATGAAGCAGGAACTCGAATGGGTGCGTTCCAACCCGAAGGCGCGCCAGGCCAAGAGCAAGGCCCGCCTGTCG
>CALJUL010000074.1 GCA_937975725.1 uncultured Pseudoxanthomonas sp.
CGCCGCAGAAGCGCCGTACCCGCTGACCTCTCCCTGCAGGAGGGGCTTCAGCCCCGACCGCACGCTCGAGCAATCCTCAAGCCACGGATCGCACGGATCAACGCGGATAGAGCGGATCCGGGCAACAAGCTCCTATCCGTGTCCATCCGCGTTGATCCGTGTCGCATGCCTTTGATGATCTGCGGTCGGGACTGAAGCCCCTCCTACAGGCAGGCTGGGGCCGGCGTCAGAGCACCAATTGGTCGCGGGGCGGCAGTTGCCAGTCGATCGGGGCCTGGCCGTGCTGTTCCAGATAGCGGTTGGCGGCGCCGAAATGGCCGCAGCCCAGGAAGCCGCGGTGCGCCGACAGCGGCGAGGGGTGCGGCGCGCGCAGCACGCGGTGGCGCCGGGTGTCGATCACCTTGCCCTTGGCCTGCGCGTAGCTGCCCCACAGCATGAACACCAGGCCCTCGCGCTCGCGCGCCAGGGTCTCGATGGCGTGGTCGGTGAAGCCCTCCCAGCCCTTGCCCTGGTGCGAACCGGCGCGTCCTTCCTCCACCGTCAGCACCGCGTTGAGCAGCAGTACGCCCCGGCGCGCCCACGGCAGCAGGCAGCCGTGGTCCGGCGGCGCGATGCCCAGGTCGTCTTGGATTTCCTTGTAGATGTTCACCAGCGAGGGCGGCACCGGCACGCCGGGCAGCACCGAGAAGCACAGCCCGTGCGCCTGTCCCCGCCCGTGGTAGGGGTCCTGGCCCAGGATCACCACCTTCACCGCGTCGAACGGTGTGGCGTCGAACGCGGCGAAGATCTGCGGCCCCGGCGGATAGATGCGCGCGCCGGCCGCCTTGCGCTGGCGCAGGAAGGCCGCCAGTTCGCGCATCTCCGGGCGCAGCAGCCAGTCGCCGATGCGCGCCTTCCAGGAGGGTTCCAGCTTGACGCGTTCTTCTTCGCTCATCGCGGTTCCATGCGGTCTCAGACCAGGCTGCGGGTTTCGTCCATGCGCGCCAGCCGGAGCTGGAACAGCACCTTGGTCACCAGCAGGCGTTCCTCGATCGGCTTGAGCACCAGGTCGTTGGCGCCGGCCTGCAACAGCTCGGCCTGGTTGTCGCGATTGCTGTCGCCGGTCATCACCAGGATCGGCAGGCGCCGCTTGCCGTAGGCGAAGTCCACCCGGATGCGCTGCACCACGTCGCGGCCGCTCAGCTCTCCCTTCAGGATCACGTCGGTCAGCACCAGGTCGAAGCTGTGCTTGGACAGGCCCAGCGATTCGGCGGTGAGCAGCGCGAACGCGTCCTCGGCCTTCAGCACGTGCACCACGTTGAGCGACTGCCGTTCCAGCATGCGCCGGGTGGTCTCGGCCACCACGCGGCTGTCCTCGATGTAGAGGATGGTCGCGCCGGTGATGGGCTCGGGCTGCACGTAGCCGCGGATGAAGGCCGCCAGCGCCTCGTGGCCCAGCGACTTGTCGAAGTAGTCGGTGACGAATTCGGTGAAGCGGCGTTCTTCCAGGTGCTGCTGCGCGTCGCCGGACACCACGATCACCGGCACGTAGGCCTGGCCGGAGGCCTCGCGCACGCTGCGGGCGATCTCCAGGCCGTCGCCGTCCGGCAAGGCCAGCGCGGTGGTGACCAGGTGCACTTCGCCCGCGGCCAGCGCGTCGCGCGCCTCGGCGATGCTGGCGCAGCCGATCACGTCCACCCCCGGCACTTCGCGCTGCAGGACGTCGGCGATCAGCTTGCGGACCAGCTTGGACCCGTCCACCACCATCACGCGGGGGGCGTCGCTGATCAGGTGCCGCAGTTCCTGGGCCATGAACGGGGAGGAATCTCAGGTTTCGGTGGGTCGAGTCTGACGCAAGAAATGCCCGGTCACCAGCCATGCGCCCAGCCAGCCGATCGCGGTGGCCCCGAGCAGGACCGCGGCCGCACCCCGCGCATCCAGGCCGCCCAGAGCGAAGTGGGCGCCGTAGCTGCGCACCAGCGCCAGCAAGGGCTCGCGCAAGGCCACGGCCGCCAGCGTCAGCAGGCCCAGCGCCAGCGCGCCGGCGGCCAGGCCGTACCAGGCGCCGAGGTAGACGAAGGGACGGCGGATGAAGCCGTCGCTGGCACCCAGCAATTGCAGCACGCCGATCTCTTCGCGCCGCGACTGGATGTCCAGGCGCACGGTGTTGCCCACTACCAGCAGCGCGCCCAACCCGAACAGCGCCGCCAGCACCCACACCAGGCGCTCGCCGAAGCCGAGCCAGCCGGCCAGCCGTTCGCGCCAGGCGGTGTCGTGCTGCAACAGGTCGGTTTCCGGCAGCGCCTGCAACGCCTGCACCAGCGCCGCGTCGTCGCCGCGCGGCACGACGACCAGCAGGTGCGGCAGCGGATTGCCTTCCAGCGCATCGAGTGCCGCACCCAGGCCGCTGCGCGCGCGGAACTCGGCCAGTCCCTGTTCCGGTGTGCGCAGTTCCACCGCGGCCACGTCGGTGCGTTCGCGCAGACCCGCGGCCAGCGCCTGGGCGCGCGCCGGCGGCGTGTCCGTCTTCAGGAACAGGGCGATCTCGCGCGACTGCTGCACGTCGCCGGCGAAGTGCCCCACGTTCTGCAGGGCCAGCCACAACCCCAGCGGCAGCACGAAGGCCACCGCCATCACGCCCACGGTCAGCAGCGTGGCCCATGGCCGACGCAGCGCGCGCCCCAGGCTGGAGACGAAGCTGTAGAGGTGCTGATCCAGCCAGATGCCGGCGCCGGAGCGCGGACGTGCGCGGACGTTCTCGTGCTCGCTCATTCGGCCAGGTCCGCGGGGGAGATGTCGTCGACCAGCTTGCCGTGGTCCAGAATCAGCACGCGCTTGCGCATGCGCCGGATCAGCGCCAGGTCGTGGCTGACCACCAGCACGCTGGTGCCGCGCTCGGGCATGGAAGCGAACAGCGACATGATCTCCGCCGCCAGCGTGGGGTCGAGGTTGCCGGTGGGCTCGTCGGCCACCAGCAGGCGCGGCTCGGCGACGATGGCGCGGGCGATGCCCACGCGCTGCTGCTCGCCGGCGGAGAGTTGGGTGGGCAGGGCGTTCTCGCGGTGCCCCAGCCCCAGCCGCGCCAGCACTTCGCGCACACGCTTGCCGATGTCGCCGCGGCGGTCGCCGCGCAGGATCAGCGGCAGCGAGACGTTCTCCATCACCGTGCGGTCGGTCAGCAGGCGGTGGTCCTGGTAGACCACGCCCACGTCGCGCCGGTGCAGCGGGAGGCGCCCGCCGCGTACCTTCAGCAGGTTGCGCCCGCCGAACACCACCGCGCCGCGCGTGGGCCGTTCGCTCAGGTGGATCAGCTTCAGCAGCGTGCTCTTGCCGGCGCCGGAATGGCCGGTGACGAACAGCATCTCGCCCTCGGCCACCTCGAAACTGACATCCGCCAGCGCGGGATGGCCGCCGGGGTATTGCTTGCTGACGTTTTCGAATCGCAGGACGCTCATGTGCGCCGATTATGCCGGAGCGGGCAAGACGCTGGCGATGCCGCCCTGCACGAAGAAGCCGGGCATGCCCGGCTTCTTGGGATCGTCCGCGATGGCGGGTGGACTCAGCCGCCGACCAGCGAACGGATCTTGCGCCCCAGCCGCGTCAGGAAGGACGCATTGCCGTCGGCCGGCTTCGGCGCGGACGCCGGCTTGGCGGCGGCGGCGGGAGCGGCGTTCGCCGTCGCGCCCTCGGCGCCTTCCAGCGGACGGCCGTGGCGGCGGCGACGGCGCTTGCGCGGCTTGCGCTCGCCTTCCGGCAGCGCGGCGGCGTCGGGACGCGCTTCGTCCACCGGATGCGGCGCCTGCGGCTTGGCGGCCTCGCCCTCGGGGCGCGGTGCGCGCGGCGGACGCGGCTTGCCGTCGGCCGAACGCGGGCCTTCGCGGCGACCGCCCTCTCGACGCCCGCCCTCGCGGCGGCCAGCGCCGACGCCGGACTTGCGGCCACCGTCGCGGCGTTCTTCGTCGGCGGCCTTCTGCTCGCGGGCCTCGCGGAAGATCTGGCCGATGCTTTCTTCTTCCTCGTCGCCCTCGCCGGCGACCGGCTTCGGACGTTCCGGGCGCGGCAGTGCGGTCAGCAGCTCGGCGGTGACCGGCTCGGACGGGATCTTCTGCTCGATGTACGCCTCGATGTCCGGCAGCGACATCGCGTAGCGCTCGCAGGCGAAGCTGATCGCGTCACCCTCGGCGCCCAGCCGCGCGGTGCGGCCGATGCGGTGCACGTAGTCCTCGGCGTCGAACGGCAGGTCGTAGTTGAACACGTGCGACACGCCATCGATGTGCAGGCCGCGCGCGGCCACGTCGGTGGCCACCAGCAGCTCGAGTTGGCCGGCCTGGAAGCGCTTGAGCAGCGATTCGCGCTTCTTCTGCGGCACGTCGCCTGACAGCACGCCCACGCGGTAGCCGGCGCGCTCCAGCGCGCGCGCCACACGCTCGACAAAGGCCTTGGTGTTGACGAACACCATGGTGCGCGCGCCCTCGCTGCGCGACAGCAGGCCGATCAGCAGCGGGATCTTCTCCTCGTCGGCCGGGTAGTACAGCTTCTGCCTCACCTTGGCCGCGGTGATGAACTCGGTCTCGACGACGATCTTCTCGGGCTCGTTCATGTGCTCGTAGGCCAGCTCCAGCACCCGGTGCGAGAGCGTGGCCGAGAACAGCAGCGTCTGCCGCGTGGTGCGCTCGGGCATGCGCCGCAGCAGGAAGCGGATGTCCTTGATGAAGCCCAGGTCGAACATGCGGTCGGCTTCGTCCAGCACGCAGATCTCGCAGGCGTGCAGGCTGACCACCTTGTGCTGCTTCACGTAGTCGATCAGCCGGCCGGGGGTGGCGATGATGACGTCCACGCCCTTCTGCAGCAGTTCGCGCTGCTTGTCGTAGTCCACGCCGCCGTAGACCAGGGCGAAGCGCAGGCCCAGGTCGGCGCCGAACTTCACCGCGTCCTTGTGGATCTGGATGGCCAGTTCGCGGGTCGGCGCCAGGATCAGCGCGCGCGGGTCCTCGGGCTTGCGCTCGGCCAGCGCCGGGCGGCTCAGCAGGCGGTTCATCACCGCCACGAGGAAGGCCAGCGTCTTGCCGGTGCCGGTCTGCGCCTGGCCGGCGACGTCGCGCCCGGACAGGGCCACGGGAAGGGTCAGCGCCTGGATCGGCGTGCAGCGGGTGAAACCCGCCGCCTCCAGACCGGCCAACAGGGCCGGATGCAGGTCGAACGAAGAGAAGGTGATGTCGGTTAAAGGTTTGTCGCTCATGCCATCTTCTTTTACGCCGCGGTGTTCCGCGCGCGCTTGTGTGAATGCGGGTTGCAATGCTTGCAACGGTAGGTCCGGCGTCGCACACTGCGCCCCCTGTGCCGGGCTGCGCGGCCGTTCAGGAGAGTCCTTGAAATGGCCGCGAAACGCCTTAGTTTACCCCAAACAGACGGCCGACCCGGCCCGAACCCGTCCGCGGGCCTCCGCGGACCCCGCAGGAGATCCCCGTGAGCGACAAAGTGACCCACGTCGGCGATGCCGATTTCGACGCCTCCGTGCTGCAGTCCGGCGAGCCCGTACTGGTGGACTTCTGGGCCGAATGGTGCGGCCCGTGCAAGATGATCTCGCCGGTGCTGGACGAACTGGCCGAGACCTACGAGGGCAAGCTGAAGGTGGCCAAGGTGAACGTGGACGAGAACCGCGCCACCGCCATCAAGTACCACGTACGCTCCATCCCGATGCTGCTGCTATTCAAGGACGGCCAGATCCAGGCCACCCAGATCGGCGCCGTCGGCAAGGGCCAGCTCACCCAGATGATCGACAAGGCGCTGGGCACCCAGGCCGCCTGATCCGCCTTCGCGCCCCGGCTCCGTCGGGGCGCTTGCCTGAACCCGCTCAAACCCGCCGCCATCGCCGCGCTTGCCGCCGTCGCGGCCGGGTGGTAGTGTCGGATCATCCGGCGCAGGGGATGCGCCGCACCCATCTGAACACCCAACTCTCTTCTTTCATCACCCGCCGCCGCAACGCCGGCGCTCGCCACCTAGCGAGGAATCGCACTTGTCCGACAGCAGCAACGAAACCGGCGCCCCCGCCGAAAAGCGCGTGCGCAAGGCCCGCACTCCCAAGGCCGCCGCTCCCGAGAACACCGCCCCCGCGGCCGACGCCGCGCCGCAGCTTCCGCTGCCCCCGGTGAACGACGCGCCCCTCGCCCCGCAAGCCTCCGCCCCCGCATCCACGGCACCCGAAGTCGGCGGCGGCGACAACGCGCCCGCGGCCCAGGGCCAGGACGGCGACCAGGAAGCGCGCGAACCGCGCGACAACAACCGCTTCAACAACAACAACCGCCGCGACCGCTTCCGCAACCGCCGCGAGCGCAACCGCGAGCGCTACGGCAACGAAGGCATGCCGCAGGACGGCAACGGCGGCAGCCAGGAAAACTACGCGCCGCGCCCGCAGCCGAGCGTGCCTGAAGGCTTCCCGCAGTATTCGCTGGGCGACCTCAAGCGCATGCCCGCGCCCAAGCTGCTGGACATCGCCGAGCAGCTCAACATCCAGGAAGGCGTGGCCCGCGCGCGCAAGCAGGACGTCATCTTCGCCCTGCTGAAGGTGCTGACCCGCCACGGCGAAGGCGTCGCCGCCGACGGCGTGCTGGAAATCCTGCCGGATGGCTTCGGCTTCCTGCGCGCCGCCGAGGCCAGCTACCTGGCCGGTCCGGACGACGTCTACATCAGCCCCAGCCAGATCCGCCGCTTCAACCTGCGCACCGGCGACCATCTGGCCGGTCGCATCCGCTGGCCGAAGGACGGCGAGCGCTACTTCGCGCTGTCGACCATCGACACCATCAACGGCGAGCCGCTGGAAGCGTCCAAGAACAAGGTGCTGTTCGAGAACCTGACGCCGCTGTTCCCGCGCCGCCGCTTCACCCTGGAACGCGGCAACGGCTCGTCGGAAGACATCGCCGGCCGCATCCTCGACCTGATGG
>CALJUL010000075.1 GCA_937975725.1 uncultured Pseudoxanthomonas sp.
CGATCTTCGGCGCGTCCTTGGGCTTCATCAGGCCGGTGGTGCGCTTGGCGACCAGATCCTCGATGGAGATGCCGTCGATGATGTCCAGCGGGTCCAGCACGTTGCCCTTGGACTTGGACATCTTCTGGCCGTCCTTGTCGCGGATCAGGCCGGTGATGTAGACGTCGCGGAACGGCACCTTGCCGGTGAAGTGGTCGGTGGCCATGATCATGCGCGCCACCCAGAAGAAGATGATGTCGAAGCCGGTCACCAGCACCGACGAGGGCAGGTAGCGGTCGAAGCCGCGCTCGGCCATCGCCGCTTCGTCCGGCCAGCCCATCGTGCTGAACGGCCAGAGCTGCGAGGAGAACCACGTCTCCAGCACGTCGCTGTCGCGGGTAAGCGTGATGTCCGCTCCTATGGCGGCGGCCTTGGCGTAGGCTTCTTCTTCGGTGCGCGCGACGTAGCAGTTGCCTTCGCCGTCGAACCACGCCGGGATGCGGTGGCCCCACCAGAGCTGGCGGCTGATGCACCAGTCCTGGATGTTCTCCATCCAGTGGCGGTAGGTGTTGATCCAGTTCGGCGGGACGAACTTCACTTCGCCGCTTTCCACGAGTTCCAGGCCGCGCTTGGCCAGCGCGTCCATCTTCACGAACCACTGGTCGGTCAGGTAGGGCTCGATCACCTGGCCGGTGCGGTCGCCCTTGGGCACCTGCAACTTGTGCGGCCTGGTCTCGACCAGCAGGCCGGCGTCTTCCAGGTCGGCGAGCACGGCCTTGCGTGCTTCGTAGCGGTCCAGGCGCTGGTACTTGGCGGGGATGATGTCCGCGATGGCGCCCAGTTCCGCGCGCCCGATCTCGCCGATCCGGATGCCGTCCACTTCGACGGCGCCGTCGTCGCCGACCTGCCGGCTCATCCCGTGGTCGTGATGCAGGCTCCACTTGATGCGGGCGTCGGGCGTGAACAGGTTGATCAGCCCGCGTTTTGGTAGCGCGTCGAACACCCCGCTGTCGACGTGGCGCTGCCAGACGGCGTAGTCGTTGAAATCGTGCGCCGGCGTCACCTTCACCACGCCGGTGCCGAACTCGCGGTCCACGTAGTCGTCGGCGATCACCGGGATCTCGCGGCCGGTCAGCGGCAGCTTCACCTTCCTGCCGATCAGGTGTGCGTAGCGCTCGTCCTCCGGGTGCACCATCACCGCCGCGTCGCCGAGCAGGGTTTCCGGGCGCGTGGTGGCGACCACCAGCGCGCCGCTGCCGTCGGCGAGCGGATAGCTGATCGACCACAGGAAGCCGTCTTCCTCGACGTTCTCCACTTCCAGGTCGGAGATCGCGGTCTTCAGCACCGGGTCCCAATTGACCAGGCGCTGGCCGCGGTAGATCAGGCCTTCCTCGTACCAGCGCACGAAGGCTTCGATGACGGCCTTCGACGCCTGCTCGTCCATGGTGAAGGTGCTGCGCGACCAGTCGCCGGAGGCACCCAGCCGGCGCATCTGCCGCTCGATGGTGTCGCCGGACTGCGCCTTCCAGTCCCACACCCGGGCGACGAAGCCCTCGCGGCCCAGCGAGTCGCGGGTCTCGCCCTTGCCTTCCAGCGCCAGGTTGCGGCTGACCACCATCTCGGTGGCGATGCCGGCGTGGTCGGTGCCCATCTGCCACAGCGTGTCGTAGCCGCGCATGCGGTGGTAGCGCACCAGCGCGTCCATCAGCGTGTGCTGGAAGGCGTGGCCCATGTGCAGCGTGCCGGTGACGTTGGGCGGCGGCAGCAGCACCGTGTACGGCTGGCCTTCGCCGCGCGGCTTAAAGTAGCCGGCCGCCTCCCACTGCGCGTACAGGCGGGATTCGAAGGATCTGGGGTCGTAGCTGGAGGCGAGGTCGGTCATGGCGTCGGATTGCGGAGTTGGATTCCCTTCCGCGCACGCGGGGGAGGGCTCGGGCGGAAGCGCGGGGCGCGCCCCTCCACCCTTCGGGCACCTTCCCCCGCGAGCGGGGGAAGGGAACGCATTACATATCGTGCTTGTTCACATCGAAGCCGCGCGCCTTGTACTGCTTCCAGCGCTCGCGCAGCGGTTCGCGCGCGGAAGGGTCGGCGGGGACGACTTCCAGCACGCGCTCGCAGGCGCCGTCAAAGGCGGCGTCGCGCAGGTTGATCACCAGCGGCCGCGCCGGCGCATCGAACTCCGGCGTGGCGATCAGCACGGGCGTCAGCTCGTCTTCCTCGTCGGTGCCGGCGATCTGGTGCGGGATGTAGGCTTCGTCGTCAAAGGCCCACAGCAGCTCGTCCAGTTCCTCGGCCTGCGCCGCGTCGCGCGCCAGCACCAGCGTCCACTGGTTGCTGTCGTAGGCCTTGCGGGCCAGTTCGCAGACAAGCTTGAGCGGCTCTTCGAGGAAGCGCGGCTTGGCGATCAGGTAGAAGTCGGCGCGGGGCATGGGCTTCGCAGTAAGTAGGTGAGTCGTGCGCTAGCGCGCACTGCGAGTGGTCAGCAGAGCATGGCTTGCAGCCTGCGAAGCAGGCGACTCACTCCTCACTTCCCGCCGCTCTTGTCCAGCAGCCACTGGCTCAGCAGCCCCACCGGCCGTCCCGTCGCCATGCCGCGCTTGCCTTCGTCGTTGGCGACGCCAGCGATGTCCAGGTGTGCCCAGCGCTGGCCTTCGGCGAAGCGGGCCAGGAAGCAGCCGGCGGTGATGGCGCCGGCCCAGCGGCCGCCGATGTTGTAGACGTCGGCGAAGCTGGATTCGAGCTGGGTCTGGTACTCGTCCCACAGCGGCAGGCGCCAGGCGCGGTCGAACACGGTCTCGCCGGCGGCCAGCAGTTCGCCGGACAGGTCGTCGTGCTTGCTCATCAGGCCGCTGGCATAGCGGCCCAGGGCGACGATGCAGGCGCCGGTCAGGGTGGCCACGTCGACCAGCGCGGCGGGCTTGAAGCGCTCGGCGTAGGTCAGCGCGTCGCACAGGATCAGGCGGCCCTCGGCGTCGGTGTTGCCGACCTCGATGGTTTTGCCGGACATGCTGGTGATGACGTCGGAGGGGCGGTAGCTGTTGCCGTCGATGGCGTTCTCCACCGCCGGCACCACCACCACCAGGTTCAGCGGCAGCTTCATCTTCGCGGCGGCCACGAAGGTGCCGATGACGCTGCCGGCGCCCAGCATGTCGTACTTCATCTCCTCGATGCCGCCCTGGGTCTTCAGGTTGACGCCGCCGGTGTCGAAGGTGATGCCCTTGCCGACCAACACGTAGGGCTTGGCGTCGGCGTCGGCGGCGCCGTTCCACTTCAGCACGATCAGGTGCGGGCGGTTGGCCGAGCCGCGGGCCACGGCCAGCAGCGAGCCCATGCCCAGGGCCTCCATCTGCGCCTCGTCGAGGATCTCGGCCTCGGCGCCGTTCTCCGAGGCCAGCTTGCGCGCCTGTTCGGCCAGGTAGGCCGGGTTGCAGACGTTGGGCGGCAGGTTGCCGAGCTCGCGGGTGACCTGCACGCCGGCGGCCACGGCGATGCCCTGCGCCAGCGCCTGGGCGTCGTCGCCGGCCACGGCGAACTGGACCAGGCCGGGCTCGTCGTTCTTCTTCTTGCCCAGGGTGGCGGTGTAGCGGTAGCAGGCGTGGTCGGCGGCGATCACCGCCTGGCGGATGTTCCAGGCCGCGTCGCGGTCCTTTACCTCCAGCTCGGACAGGGTGAACAGCGCGCTGCGGGCCGGGCCGGTCTTGAGTGCGCGCGCGGCGTCGCCCACCGCCTTCAGGTACTGCGGCACGCCGAACTTGGCGGCCTCGCCCAGGCCGACCACCAGCACGCGCGGGGCGGTCACGCCGGGCAGGTCGTGCAGCAGGGTGGCCTTGCCGGTCTTGCCGCCGATGTCGCCCCGCTGCAGCAGCGCCGACAGCTTGCCGCCGCTGGCCGCGTCCACCGCGCGCGCGGCCGGAGTGAGGCTCTTGTCGGCCCAGGCGCCTACCACGAGGCAGTCCGTGCCGGCCTGGGCCGGGGCGTCGTGGTTCAGGGTGAATTCCAGCGTCATTGATCAGATTCCCGGTTCAGTTACGTACAATCGCGGGCCGGGCGAAGGTCGTTGGTGCCATCCCGGACCGCACAGACCGCCGCCGCAGGCGCGGCGCACAAGCCCGAGATTGTAGAACAAGCCCCCCTGATGCCGAAGCTGGACCGCTACCTCTTCCGGGAATTCACCCAGAGTTTCCTGGCCACCCTGATCATCCTGCTGATGGTCAGCGTGGGCGGCGTGATGGCGGACCTGCTGGGTGACGTGGCCGACGGCAAGGTGCCGGCGCGGCTGCTGCTGTCGCAACTGGGCCTGCAATTCCTCAATTACATGCCCTACATCATCCCGCTGGCGCTGATGCTGGGGCTGCTGCTGGCGTTCTCGCGGCTGTACCGGGATTCGGAGATGGCGGTGCTGACCGCCACCGGCATCGGCCCGCGCCGGCTGCTGCGGCCGCTGCTGTTGCTGGTGCTGCCGGTGGTGGTGCTGGTGGGCGCGTGCTCGCTGTGGCTGGGGCCGTGGGCTTCGCGCACGGCGGAGGCGATGCTGGATCACGCCAACCGCAGCCTGGTGGTGTCGGGGCTGGACGCGGGCAAGTTCACCGTGCTGTCCAGCGGGGCGGTGGTGTACGTGGGCGGGATTTCGCCGGACGGCACGGGCCTGAGCCGGGTGTTCATGCACCGCGCCAAGGACGGGCGGGTGGACGTGGTGACCGCGCGCACCGGGCAGATGTTCTTCGAGGGCGAGCGCGACCGCTACCTGCGGCTGGACGACGGCTTCCGCGTGGAAGGCCCGGACGGCCCGGGCCTGAACTACCGGCTGATCCGCTACAAGGCCAACGAGGTGGCCCTGCCCGACCGCGCCGACACCATGGACAAGGACGACCCCGAACTGCTGCCGACCACGCAATTGCTGAGCGACGCGCGCCCCGAGGCCAACGCCCAGTTGCACGCCCGTCTGACGCCGCCGCTGCTGGCGCTGGCCTTCGCCCTGCTGACCCTGCCGCTATCGCGCAGTTCGCCGCGGCAGGCCCGCTACGGCCGGGTGATGCTGGGCTTCCTGGCGTACCTGGTCGGCGTCAGCCTGATGTTCAACGGCACCCGGTTCCTGGCCGACGGCAAGGTGCCGGGGGCGCTGGGCCTGTGGTGGCTGACCCTGCCGCTGCTGGCGGCGGCGGTGTGGTTCTACCTGCGCGACGGCAGCCTGTCGCGGCCGCGGGGGCGCGCATGAGGCTGTTGCCGCGCCTGCACGATACCTACGTGGGCCAGGTGGTGCTGGTCACCGTGCTGCTGACCTGGGCGGTGCTGGTGGGGCTGGACGTGGTGATGGCCCTGTCCGGCGAGATCGGCGACCTGGGGCAGGGCAACTACACCTTCGGCCACGCGGTGGCGTGGGTGCTGTACACGGTGCCGCGGCGCGCCTACACCATGTTCCCGACCGCCGCGGTGATCGGCTCGCTGATGGGGCTGGGCCAGTTGGCGGCTAGTTCCGAACTGACCGCCCTGCGCGCCGTGGGCCTGTCGCGGCTGCGGTTGAGCGTGTCGGTGGCCGCGGCGCTGGCGCTGCTGACCGGCCTGATGGTGGTCAGCGGCGAGACCCTGGGCCCTTGGGGCCAGCGCCAGGCCGACATCCTGAAGAACAACGCGCGCACCGGCAGCGTGGCCATCGACCGCTACGCCGGCATGTGGGCGCGCGAGGGCAACACCTTCCTCTACGCGCAGAGCGGCGAGGAGCGCGAGCAGGACGGCCGGGTGGTGCTGCAACTGCGCGACGTGCGCATGTACGAGCTGGCCGACGACGGCCGCCTGGCCTCGATCGCGCACGCCGCCACCGCCGAGCACCTGGACGGCTACTGGCTGCTGAAGAACGTGCGCCGTACCACCTTCAACGAGCGCTCGGCCACCCAGACCACGGTGCTGGGCGAGCGCTGGGAATCCGAACTGGACGCGTCGGTGCTGTCGTCCAGCCTGGTGCGCGCGCGCAACATGCCCAGCCGCGAGCTGAGCCAGAACATCGACTACCGCAAGCGCAACGGCCTGGACGCGCGCGACTACGAGGACCAGTACTGGGCGCGCTGGTTCTATCCGCTCAACGTGCTGGCGCTGTGCCTGGCCGCCATTCCGTTCGCGTTCGGCAGCCTGCGCAGCGGCGGC
The DNA here is from genome assembly GCA_937975725.1 of uncultured Pseudoxanthomonas sp. GTDB lineage: Bacteria > Pseudomonadota > Gammaproteobacteria > Xanthomonadales > Xanthomonadaceae > Pseudoxanthomonas_A. The sequence goes on from CALJUL010000075.1 coordinate 6,118, forward strand.
ATGGGCAAGCGGCTGTTCATGGGCATCGTGTTCGCGGTCGGCTTCTGGGTGTTGCAGACCATGTTCGTGCGCCTGGCCGGCGCGTTCCGGCTGGACTACCGCGTCGCCTATATGATTCCGCCGGCGTTGCTGATGTTCGCCTCGTGGGCGATGTTCCGGAAGCGCAGCCGCTAGCGGCTGCATCGCACCGCTGCCAGGAAAGCCGTTCGGAGGAAAGTCGCGCGATCCGCGCCGCGCGCAGGCGACGGGCCTCAGCGCGCCCGCTTGGGCAACCGCACCATCCGCGTACCGCTGAAGCGGTCGTGCCAGGCCAGCCGGTCCCGGTCCAGCCACGCCCACCAGAAGCCCAGCCCGGCCGGAAGCGTGGACAGCGTGGCCATGGCGAAGCGCTTCCACAGCGCGCGCCGCGTCGGCGCGGCGCCATCGGCGGCCACGACCTTGAGCCGCCAGGGACGCATGCCCAGGGTCTGTCCGCCGCGGCCCCAACTGAAGGTGGCGTACAGGCCGGTGACCAGCCAGCAGGCGAACCATTCGGCCCATCCCAGCGGGCTGAAGGCTTCCACGTTGTGGCGGACGTTGCCGCTGAGGGCGACGTCGACCAGCACGAACGGGATGGCGGTGAGCATCCACAGCGCCAGCACCGGCAACAGGTCGTACAGCAGCGCCAGCAGGCGCCAGCCGATGTGGGCGCGCGGTTTTCCGGTCGGCGGGGTGGTATCGGGGGAGGGGCTTTCCATCGCGACAGGATAGCCTCCCGGGCATCGACTAAGCTTGCCGCATGAGTGCCCGCACGCCCGCCGAACGCCGCCAGCTTGTCGCCGCGCTGCCGCCGGTGCCCGACGCCGATACCGCCGCGATCGCCGCCTTCATCGACGCGATCTGGGCCGAGAGTGGCCAGGCCAGGCCCACCCTGGACAGCTACCGGCGCGACCTGGAGGGCTACGCGCGCTGGGCGCATGCGCGGGCCGGCAGGCCGGCGCCGGGGGAAACCGGCGCGCTGGCCGGGGCCAGCCGCGAGGATCTGTTCGGCTACCTCGGCTGGCGCACGCGGCAGGGCTATTCGCCGCGCAGCACCGCGCGGCTGCTGTCGGCGCTGCGCGCGTTCTTCGGCTGGTGGCTGCGCCGCGGCAGCCGCCACGACGACCCCACCGCGCTGCTCGATCCGCCCAAGCTGCCGCGTTCATTGCCCAAGGCGCTGTCCGAGAGCGAGATCGAGGCGCTGCTGGCGGCGCCGGACACGGACGCGCCGGACGGGCTGCGCGACCGCGCCATGCTCGAACTGATGTACGCGGCCGGGCTGCGCGTCAGCGAACTGGTGAACCTGCCCGCCAACGGCGTCAACCTGCGCCAGGGCGTGATCCGGGTCGCCGGCAAGGGCGGCAAGGACCGGCTGGTGCCGCTGGGCGAGGAATCGCAGCACTGGCTGCAACGCTACCTGGACACGGCGCGCGCGCGCCTGGCGGGCGGCCGCGCCGTGCCCAAGATGGACGACGGCGAAGTGCCGCTGTTCATCGAGGCCACGCGCAAGCCGCCGACCCGGCAGGCGTTCTGGGCACTGGTCAAGCGCTACGCCGCGGCCGCCGGCATCGACCCGGCGCGGATCAGCCCGCACGGGCTGCGGCACAGCTTCGCCACCCACCTGCTCAACCGCGGCGCCGACCTGCGCGCGCTGCAATTGCTGCTCGGCCACAGCTCGCTGTCCACCACCCAGATCTACACGCTGGTCGCCCGCGAGCACCTCAAGCACCTGCACGGCCGCCACCATCCGCGCGCGTGACGCGTCTCACGCTTGCGCGGGGTTAAGCCCCCGCCCCGGGCGCATGTGCGAGAATTCCGCGGACTACAGCGATTGGCGGCCCCGCGGCCGCGAGACCGGATGCCCTTGATGACCCGTTTGATCTCCGTCGCCCTGCTGGGCGCCCTCAGCCTGACCGCCTGCGCGCAGTCGCCGCAGCCGGGCACGGCCCAGGACGATGCGCAGGCCGCGCCTGCGCCCGCGCCGCGCCAGCTCAAGCCGGGCGAAGGCGCCACCGCGGACGACCGCGCCCGCTCGGCCATCGCCCAGCTCAACGCCAACGCCCGCGTGGATTACGTCGGCGCGGCGCCGCTGGCGGGGTTCCGCGAAGTCATCGCCGGCGGCCAGTTGCTGTACGTCAGCGACGACGGCCGCTACGTCATGCAGGGCGCGCTGCTCGACCTGCAACAGCAGCAGGACCTCATGCAGGTCAGCCCGGCGATGGCCGAGCTGCGCCGCAAGCTCATCGCCACCATCCCCCGTTCCGAGCGCATCGTGTTCGCGCCGCCCGACGCCAAGTACACGGTGACGGTCTTCACCGACATCGAATGCGGCTACTGCCGCAAGCTGCACGGCGAGATCGGCGAGCTCAACCGGCTGGGCGTGGCGGTGGAATACCTGGCCTTCCCGCGCATGGGCCTGGGCAGCCAGGACCACAAGGACATGATCTCGGTCTGGTGCGCCTCGGACCGCAAGCGCGCCCTGACCGACGCCAAGGCCGGCAAGCCGGTGCCCGAGCGCGACTGCCGCAACCCGGTGACCATGGAATACGACGTCGGCCAGCGCATCGGCGTGAGCGGCACCCCCGCCATCTACTCGGCCGAGGGCATCCAGCTCGGCGGCTACCTGCCGCCGGCGGCCCTGCGGGCCAAGCTGGACGAACTGGCCGCCAAGAAGGCCGGCGGCGCCCCGCCGGTCGCGGCCGCCGGCGCCCCCTGACCCGTTCCGGAGCCGGCCCCGCGCCGGCTTCGCTACAATAGCGGGCCCCGTCCTGACGGCACGCCCCCACGGTTCCGGACATGATCGTCCTCGAAGGCCAGCCGGCCTTGTCGCCCTTCCGCCGCGCGCGGCTCGAATCCAAGCTCCAGTCCCTCGCTCCGTCCGTCCGCATCCGCGGTGCGTGGCACGTCTATTTCGTCGAGGCCGAAGCCGGCGCAGCCCCCGACCGGGACGCCCTGCGGCGCATCCTGCAGGCGGTGGAACAGACGCCGCCGCCGGCCGAGGGCGCCGTCTCCCGCTTCGTCACCCCCCGGCTGGGCACGCTCTCGCCCTGGGCCAGCAAGGCCACCGAACTGCTGCGCGGCGCCGGCCAGCCGGTCAAGCGCGTCGAGCGCGGCCTGCGCATCGACCTGGAAGGCTGGGACGACGCTTTGCCCGCGCTGGCGAAGGCCCTGCACGACCCGATGACCCAATCCCTGCTCGCCACCCGCGAGCAGGCGCAGGCGCTGTTCGACGCGCCGCCGCGCGGCGAGCTGGAGCGCATCCCGCTGGCGCAGCTCGAAGCCGCCAATGCCCGCCTGGGCCTGGCGCTGGCCGAGGACGAGATCGAGTACCTGCGCGCGCGCTACGGCGAACTCGGCCGCGATCCGTCCGACGTCGAGCTGATGATGTTCGCGCAGGCCAATTCCGAGCACTGCCGGCACAAGATCTTCAACGCGAGCTGGACCATCGACGGCAAGGAGCAAGACCGCTCCCTGTTCCGCATGATCAAGCACACCCACGCGCAGACGCCCGAGCACACGCTCAGCGCCTACAGCGACAATGCCGCCGTGCTGGAAGGCTACCCGGCCGCGCGCTTCCGCCCCGGTGCGGGCGGGCAGTACCGCATCGAAGCCACGCTGGACTCGGCCTTCTGCATCAAGGTGGAGACGCACAACCATCCCACCGCGATCGCGCCGTTCCCCGGCGCCAGCACCGGCGCTGGCGGCGAGATCCGCGACGAAGGCGCCACCGGCCGCGGCGGCAAGCCCAAGGCCGGCCTGACCGGCTTCACCGTCTCGCACCTGCGCATCCCCACGCTGCCGCAGCCGTGGGAAAGCCCGCGCCCGCTCAACCCGCGCATGGCGCCGGCGCTGGAGATCATGCTGGACGGCCCGCTGGGCGGCGCCGCGTTCAACAACGAATTCGGCCGCCCCAACCTGCTGGGCTATTTCCGCAGCTTCGAACTGGCCGAGGGCGAGGGCCTCACCCGCGCCTACGACAAGCCGATCATGCTGGCCGGCGGCCTGGGCGCGATCGACCGCATCCAGGTGGAGAAGAAGACACTGTCGCCCGGCGACGCGGTGATCGTGCTCGGCGGCCCGGCCATGCTGATCGGCCTGGGCGGCGGCGCGGCCAGTTCGGTGGCCTCCGGCGAAAGCGCCGAGGAACTCGATTTCGCCAGCGTGCAGCGCGACAACCCGGAGATGGAGCGCCGCTGCCAGGAGGTCATCGACCGCTGCGTGGCGATGGGCGAGGACAATCCCATCCTGTGGTTCCACGACGTCGGCGCGGGCGGCCTGTCCAACGCCATCCCCGAGCTGCTGCACGACTCCGGCGTGGGCGGCGTGATCGACCTGGGCAAGGTGCCCAGCGACGACCCCTCGCTGTCGCCGCTGGAACTGTGGTGCAACGAATCGCAGGAACGCTATGTGCTGGGCGTGCCGCAGGCGCGGCTGGCCGAATTCGCCGCGATCTGCGAGCGCGAGCGGTGTCCGTTCGCGGCGGTCGGTGTGGCGACGCAGGAAGAGCGCTTGGTCGTCGGCTATGGCGCGCTTGATTCCCTTCTCCCACCGGGAGAAGGTGGCGCGCAGCGCCGGATGAGGGGCGACGAAGGTCAAGGCGGTTCGGACGCCGCTGTCTCCGTTTCCCCTCACCCCAACCCCTCTCCCGAGGGGAGAGGGGCTTACCCCATCGACCTGCCGATGGACGTGCTGTTCGGCAAGCCGCCGAAGATGCATCGCGACACCGCGCATCCCGCGGCGCCGGCATGGCCCGCGCTGCAGACCGCCGCCCTGGACCTGCACGAGGCCGGCCTGCGCGTGCTGGCGCACCCGACGGTGGCGGCCAAGCAGTTCCTCATCACCATCGGCGACCGCAGCGTCGGCGGCCTGACCGCACGCGACCAGTTGGTCGGCCCGTGGCAGATGCCGGTAGCCGACTGCGCGATCACCCTGAGCGGCTATGAAGGCTTCGTCGGCGAAGCGATGGCCATCGGCGAACGCACGCCGCTGGCCCTGCTCGACGCTGCCGCCGCCGCGCGCATGGCCGTGGGCGAGGCGATCACCAACCTGTGCGCCGCACCGGTGGAATCGCTGCACCGCGTGAAGCTGTCCGCCAACTGGATGGCCGCCTGCGGTCATCCGGGCGAAGACGCGCTGCTGTTCGACGCGGTGAAGGCCGTCGGCATGGAGCTGTGCCCGGACCTGGACATCAGCATCCCGGTCGGCAAGGACTCGCTGTCGATGCAGGCGCAGTGGCACGGCGATGGCCAGGCGCAGAAATCGGTGTCGCCGGTCTCCCTCATCATCAGCGCCTTCGCCCCCGTCACCGACGTGCGCACGCAGTCGACGCCGCTGCTGGCGCGCGAGGACGACAGCGACCTGTGGCTGATCGGCCTGGGCGCCGGCAAGAAGCGCCTCGGCGGTTCGGTGCTGGCGCAGGTCTATCCGCAGTCCGGTGGCGACGCCGCGTGGCCGGCGTTCGCCGGCGACGACCGCGACGAAAGCGTGCCGGACCTCGACGATCCGCAGCGGCTGCGCGATTTCTTCCACCTGATCGCCGACGCGCGCGAGGCCGGCCTGCTGCTGGCCTACCACGACCGCAGCGACGGCGGCGCCTTCGCCACGCTGTGCGAAATGGCATTCGCCTCGCACATGGGCCTGGACATCAACCTCGACGGCTGGGGCGACGACCCGTTCCGCACGCTGTTCGCCGAGGAACTCGGCGCGGTGGTGCAGGTGGCGGCGGAAGATCGTGCCGCCTTCGCCGACCTGGTGGAGCGCCATGCATTGACCGAGTGCGCGCAGCGCATCGCGCGGCCGACCACGGCGGCGGCGATCCGCGTGCAGCAGGACGGCGAAGCCCTGGCCGAATGGCGCTGGGAGGAATTGTTCGACGCCTGGTGGTCGGTCACCCACGCCATGCAGAAGCTGCGCGACAACCCGGAGTCGGCGGACGAAGAACGCCAGATCGCGCGCCAGTTCGGCCGCCCCGGTCTGAAGCCGAAGCTGGCCTTCGATGCGGCGGAGGACGTCGCCGCGCCGTACATCGCGACCGGCAAGCGGCCGAAGGTGGCGATCCTGCGCGAGCAGGGCGTCAACGGCCAGATCGAGATGGCCTCGGCGTTCACCCGCGCCGGCTTCGACGCCTTCGACGTGCACATGAGCGACCTGATCGCCGGCCGCGTGGCGCTGGATGGTTTCAGCGGCCTGGCCGCCTGCGGCGGCTTCAGCTACGGCGACGTGCTGGGCGCGGGCCGCGGCTGGGCGACCTCGATCCTGGAGCGCAGCGCACTGCGCGATGCGTTCGCGGCGTTCTTCGCGCGCCCGGACACGTTCTCGCTGGGCGTGTGCAACGGCTGCCAGATGATGAGCCAGTTGAAGGACATCATCCCCGGCGCGCAGCACTGGCCGAAGTTCCTGCGCAACCGCAGCGAGCAGTTCGAGGCGCGCGTGGCGTTGCTGGAAGTGCTGGAATCACCGTCGGTGCTGTTCCGCGGCATGGCCGGCTCGCGCATCCCGGTGGCGGTGGCGCACGGCGAAGGCCGTGCGGAGTTCGACAGCGCCGTCGACCAGGCCGCCGCGCGCGTGGCGCTGCGCTACGTGGACGGCGACGGCAACGTGGCCACGCACTATCCGCAGAACCCCAACGGCTCGCCCGACGGCATCACCGGCCTGTCCAGCGAGGACGGCCGCGCCACCATCCTGATGCCGCACCCCGAGCGCACCCCGCGCAGCGCCAACCATAGCTGGCACCCGGCCGACTGGCCGGAGGATTCGCCGTGGCTGCGTATGTTCCGCAATGCACGGGTGTGGGTGGGGTGAACGGCTCCTGATGATCCCCGGCCGGGGCGTGCCTACGGGCGGTCCCGGATCGGGCGGTACTGCCCTTTGTCTCCAAACTCGCCGCCCTTGGGGTCGACGTTGGCGCACAACCTGCCACCGCACAGGGTCACGTCAGCGGCGTCATAAGCCTTCAACAGTTCCGCCGATAATTGGTGGCGGCGGATTTCATCGTAGTAATGCCTGGACAACCAGCTACCGCCCAGGACGATCAGGGCAAGACTGGCAAGGCAGACGCCCACTGCCTTCCAGAGCAGGTGCCTGTGGAGCTGGCGCGAGCCATGGATCTGCGCGGACAGCGCGTGCGATGCCTGCTGCACGTGTTGTCCCGCCACCTGCATGCGGCCTTCGTAGGCGGAGACGGATTGCCCCACGCCCGCTTCGACCGCGCTCACCACGCTGCCCCGCAGCTTCTGCATTTCCGTGTCGGTGGCCCGGTGGACCACCTCCGGCACTTGTTGTGCCAACTGCTGGAGTTGCTGGTGTGCGGCCTGCAAGCTGCTTTCGATCTGTTCTGTGCGGCGCTCGAACCGCTCCATCAGCGCCGAAACGCTGGCCACCAGGTCGGCGATCCGGTGTGTGTCCATCGTGCTTTCCCCCCGGGGTTACGGAATTCTCAGATCGAGCGCGCCATGCCGGCGGACATGGCGGCCTGCGACGCAGGCTCGTTGCGTTGCTGCGCGGCCAGTTGCTGCATCATCGACTGGTAGTGTTCCTCGTAATCCACCTGCGCCGCCGCGGCCGTCTGCACCCGTTGCGCATGAGGATCGCTGGCCGCTGCCTGGGTCATCTGACGAAAGGTGTTCCGGTCGCCCGTGTCATAGGCGGCCACCATGTGGTTGATATACGCGAGTGGATCGTCACGAAGCGAGAGCGGATTCGGCGCGGACTGCGCTGGCGGGCGCGTGGGCCAGCCGCCGGGGCCGGGTTTGCATTGGCTGTCATCAAGGGTAGGCGAGCGCAGCAGGCTTTCCATCTTTTCGTGTGTTTTCCGGAGTGGGTCGCCGGTGCCGTTGTGGTAGATCAACGGTTCGTCGGGAGGCATGAAGCGGCTGTTGGCCTCGTCGACGGCGCGCAGTGCGGTCTGGCGCAGTTCACGGATTTCGTCGTGCACGTCGTTGCCCATTACGTCGTGCCGGATCTTGTGCGCCAGATACTGCGAGTTGATTGCGGAAGAATAGGTCATGCCCGCGCCGGTGAGCTTCACCGCCAGGGTCACGTCCTCGGCGGCTAACCGTATGCTTTCACGGTAGGCATCGAACTCGGTCTTGTGCTGCTGGTAAAGCGCTTGGTTCTCGCTGCTGATGATCGTGTTGGGGCCGTAGGTCGCCATCTGTTCGGGCGTACGATGATTGCCGTGAAACTGGACTGCGCCGTGGGTCGCATCCGGGCCCAGCCTGCGCAGGTCGCCGATGAGTTCCCATCGACTCTGCTGGCTGGGCAATGGGTCATTCTTGAGCAGGGTATCCACATCCTGCTGCGTGGCGTAGATGCGCATTTCGCCATAGTGCCGGTTGGCCGCACCCACCATGTCGGTGGCGCGGACGTGGTTGATCACCCGGCTCCCACCTTCGGGTACGCCATAGAGGCCAGCCGCGCCGTAGGCGTTGAAGGTTTCGCCGCGCAGGCCGTACTCATGGGCGGTGACTTGGGCGAGCAAGCCGCCCAGCGAATGACCGGTGACGGTAACGCTGGTCCCATCCCGTTTGGCCATCTCGATGGCAAGTTCCACCAAATCCCTGGCGTCGTCCAGTTGTTGGTTGACCTTCAGTAAGGCCATCTGTGCGTCGGTCAATGCGATGTCGCGTATCTTGTCCGTGTCGAACTCAGTACCTGTGTGAGCAACGACGTAATCCTTGGTGATCTTGTTCTGATATATGAATCCACGATAGCCGGAAGGTTGACCTACCTCTTTGATAAGCCGATAAGCATCAGTATTTATATTCCCGTTATGCGGAGCATAGGACTTGTCGGAAAGTCTGGCGCTGGATTCAGTGAAGGTGCTCATGCTTTAGATCCTCTTTGACGACATGCTCACGATGTATGAGATAGCCTCAAGCTCCCGGATCAGCTCTGGATCAATGGGTGTGAAGCACACTTTGTCAAACTTGTCTCGCATATTTTTTCTGCAAAATGATCGGTTGGAAGATGCGGATGCCACTTCGGTCCCATTCAGGTCGGCAACCTGTATCAGTCCGCTTTCTCGAGTAATAACGGTATCGACAGTAGCGATTTCCCACTTGCATACACCAAGCCCGTAGTAGTTCTCATCAATGGGCCAGTCGAGGAAGACATGGCCTTGGTAGGTGTTTCCGTCGATTCGGGCGAGCGCAAAATCCTTGATGTAACTGGAGCCTGGGGTGTATCCCGCGATACGGTCGGGTGTCGGCATGCAGATGACATCCGGAATGCTGAAGTAAGCCTTCCCGGTGATGCTCTTGATATCTGCCGGAGGATCGAACAGTTCCACCGTGATCTCATAGCGCTGTGTCGGATTGGGATTGGTCTTGGCGATGGGTGGCTCAAAGCGGGAACTCTTCCCGCAGGCGCCAAGCAGGAAGGTCAGAAGCGCGATACAAAGTGGCGCGGGGTGATGTCCGTTCATGCGATCCGTTGCTTGCTCATGGTGATCCCTGTTGGATTTCTAATCGCTGCTTGGATCAGATTCAATTAACATTCGCGGTCTGCAAGGCATCCACATCCTGCTGCGTGGCATACACATGCACATCGCCATAGTGCCGGTTGGCCGCACCCACCATGTCGGTGGCGCGGACATGGTTGATCATCCGGCTCCCACCTTCGGGTACGCCGTAGAGGCCAGCCGCGCCGTAGGCGTTGAAGGTTTCGCCGCGCAGGCCGTACTCATGGGCGGTGACTTGGGCGAGCAAGCCGCCCAGCGAATGACCGGTGACGGTAACGCTGGTCCCATCCCGTTTGGCCATCTCGATGGCAAGTTCCACCAAATCCCTGGCGTCGTCCAGTTGTTGGTTGACCTTCAGTAAGGCCATCTGTGCGTCGGTCAATGCGATGTCGCGTATCTTGTCCGTGTCGAACTCGGTGCCAGTGTAGGCAACGATGTATTCCTTTGAATTTTTGTTTCGGTAGATGGAGCCACGAAAGCCGGAAGGATGAGAAACCTCTCTGACAAGTTCAAAGGCGCTGGTGTCTATGTTGTCTCTGGCCGGATCATAGGCCTTTGCTGCCAATCTGGCATGAGATTCGGTGAGTGTGGTCATGTCAGTCCTTGATCGATGACATTCTTACTTTGTAGGAAACAGGATCAAGATCCCGAATGATTTCTTGGTCTATGGGAGTGAAGCAAGTAAAGTCGTACTTGTCGCGCATGACCTCCCTGCAATATGAGATATTTCCTGATTCAGATATCACCTCGTTCTGATTCATGTTGGGTGCCTGTATCAGGTCATTGCTCCTGGTCAGAATCGCTTTCACTTTGGCGATCTCCCACTTGCATACGCCAAGCCCGTAGTAATCCTCATCGACGGGCCAGTCGAGGAAAACATGACCTTGGTAGGTGTTTCCGTCGATACGGACGAGTGAAAATTCCTTGCTGTAACTGGAGCCTGGGGTGTATCCCGCGATACGGTCGGGTGTCGGCATGCAGAT
>CALJUL010000076.1 GCA_937975725.1 uncultured Pseudoxanthomonas sp.
GCCCACCGACATGCCGACCGGCGAGCCGCTGGACCCCACGCCCAGCAGGACGATGCCGTTGGCGCCCAACGCCGCCGCCTCGCGCTTGAGCCGGGCCACGGCGGCGTCGGTCTGGCCCTGGGTGCCGAAACCGACGGCGCTCTTGGATTCGAGCTGGGCGATCTCCTGCGCGCCCGCGGGCGCGGTGCGGTAGACCTGCACCTGCGCCGGATCGATCGGCGCGCGCGCCTGGCCCAGCATGACCTTGGAACTGCTGGCGCAGCCGGCGGCCAGCGCGGCGGCGAACAAAACGGTGGCGATTCGGAACGTCATGGCGGCATCTCCCTGTATCCGCGGCCGATCTTCCGCCGCGACGGCTGAATAGTGGCATATCCCGGCGCCGGGCCGCGCCGTCGCCGGCCGTCCCGCGGCGACGCGCTATCATTCGCACCCACCATGCACCGCCGCACCGTTCGATGACCGCCGTCCCCGACCATCCGCCCGCGCCTCAGCGGCTGGCGGTCGACTACATCCACGCCCCCTCGCCCACCGCGCTGCTGGGGCTGCCGGAGACGCTGGCGGTATTCGGTTTCGGGACGCTCGCGCCCACGAGCGCGGCCGTCGACGATCCGCGCTACCTGCGCGTGCCGCTGTCGCCGCTGGCCGGCGGCGCGGCGCCGTTCGAGGCGTGGCGCGGCACCGCGCCGGTCGCGCACGGGCGCGACGGCGACATCCGCTACAGCCACGACGGCGCGCTGATGTTCGGCGTGCTGGAAGTGGAGGAGACCGGAGCCGGCGTCCTGCGCGCCAGCGCGCACGCCTACGCCGCCATGGCCGCGTTCTGGCAGCGCAGCGGCTATCCGCACCTGCTGCGCATCTGGAACTACTTCGACGCCATCACCGACGGCGACGGCGACGGCGAGCGCTACCGGCAGTTCTGCGTGGGCCGGGTGCAGGGCCTGGGCGAAGTGGACACGCGCACCCTGCCGGCGGCCACCGCGATCGGCAGCCGCGACGGCCACCGCGTGCTGCAGGTGTACTGGCTGGCCGCGCGCGAGCCGGGCCTGCCGCTGGAGAATCCGCGCCAGGTCAGCGCCTACCGCTATCCGCGCGAATACGGCCCGCAGTCGCCCAGCTTCGCGCGCGCGCTGCTGCCGCCCTCGCCGCGCGTGCCGCTGCTGCTGTCCGGCACCGCCAGCATCGTCGGCCACGCCTCGCAGCACGCCGACTCGCTGCGCGCGCAACTGGACGAGACCCTGACCAACCTGGACAGCCTGCTGGCCGCCGCGCGCACGCACGCGCCCGCGCTGCCGCCGCACCTGGACGCCAGTTCGCGGCTCAAGGTCTACGTGCGCGACGCCGACGATGCCGCCGCGGTGACCGCGCAACTGGAAGCGCGCGTGGGCACCGGCGTGCCCTGGCTGATGCTGCAGGCCGATGTGTGCCGGCGCGAGCTGCTGGTGGAGATCGAAGGCATGCACGGCGTGCGCGCTTGAAGCGAGCACGCGTCGTCCGCATAGTGCGGGCGTGGGGCGCCGCACCGCGCGCCCGGTGAGGAGCGTCCGGCGATGGGACTGATCAGCCTGCTATGGGGCATCGTGGCGATGCTGTGGATGGTGCTGGCGCTGATCCCGGTACTGGGGATCACCAACTGGCTGCTGATCCCGTTCGCGGCGGCCGGCGCGATCATCGCCGCACTCGGCATCCTGTTCACCCGCAGCGGCAGGCGCGGCCGCGCCAAGACCGGCCTGGTGCTCAACGGCATCGTCATCGTGGTGGGCATCGTCCGCCTGGGGATCGGCGGCGGGGTGATCTGACCGCCGGCGGCGCGTCCGCACTGCGACCGTTCGCCGCAGACCGCGCGCGCCGGCCGGGCGTATCATGCGCGGCTCTGCCCGGAGCCCGACATGGCCTATCCCCATACCCGCCCCCGCCGCATGCGCCGCGACGAGTTCTCCCGCCGGCTGATGCGCGAGCACGTGCTGACCACCGACGACCTGATCTATCCCGTGTTCGTGCACGAGGAGAGGGGGCGCGCGCCGGTGCCGTCGATGCCGGGCGTGGAACGGCTGTCCATCGACGAACTGCTGCGCGTGGGCGAGCAGGCACTGGAGCTGGGAGTGCCGGTGCTGGACCTGTTCGGCGTGCCGGACCCGGCCGCCAAGACCGCCGACGGCCGCATCGCCTGGGACGAGGACGGCATCGTCCCGCGCGCGATCCGCGCGCTCAAGGCGCGCTTCCCGGAACTGGGCGTGATGAGCGACCAGGCGCTGGACCCGTACACCACGCACGGCCAGGACGGGCTGATCGACGACAGCGGCTACATCCTCAACGACGAGACGATCGAGGCGCTGGTCAAGCAGTCGCTGGCGCACGCTGCCGCCGGCGTCGACATCCTCTCGCCCAGCGACATGATGGACGGCCGCATCGGCGCGATCCGCGAAGCGCTGGAGAACGCCGGCTACGTCAACACCCGCATCATGTCCTACGCGGCCAAGTACGCGAGCGCGTTCTATGGCCCGTTCCGCAGCGCCGTGGGCAGCGCCGGCAGCCTGGGCAAGGGCAACAAGTTCACCTACCAGATGGACCCTGCCAATTCCAACGAAGCGCTGCACGAGATCGCGCTGGACCTGGAGGAAGGCGCCGACATGGTGATGGTCAAGCCCGGCCTGCCCTACCTGGACGTGATCCGCCGGGTGAAGGACGAATTCGGCGTGCCCACCTTCGCCTACCAAGTCAGCGGCGAGTACGCGATGCTCAAGGCCGCCGCCGCCAACGGCTGGCTGGACGAGAAGGCCTGCGCACTGGAAGCGCTGACCGCCTTCAAGCGCGCCGGCGCCGACGGCGTGCTGACCTACTTCGCCCTGGACGCCGCGCGCTGGCTGCGCGGCGGCTGAGCCCAGGCCCAGGAGATTCCTCGAGAAGCGGGGACACGGCTCAGGGCGAAAAAGCAGGAAATACGCGGATCAAATCAAGCGGCTCCCCAGCGCTCATCCGCGTTTATCCGTGTCTTGCGTTTTCCGGCCGTGCGGTCGCGACTGGCGTCGCTCCTGCACGGCGTGCGGGTTACTGTGGTTCTGTGTGGAAGGGACATGCGTTCGGAGCGCGATTCCGTCATGAATCCGGATGTATGGCATTTCTGCCTGCGATGAATCGGCACGGATCATGCGGCCACGGCCTTCGATGCCGTCTCCGCGTCCATCCGCACAATCTGCGGCAAAGGCCCTGATGCCGTGCGGTCGTGGCCGGCAGGTTGCTAGAGGAGGCAGCCGTCCTGGCCTGTCGTTTTCGGCACCAATGCCCGGTACAGGTCGCTCTTGCCCGCCTTCGGCGAGCGCGCCGTGCCGGTGACGAGGAGTTCGGCGGGCTTCGAGGCGTCCACCACCGGGGCGCGGGTATCGGCGTCCTCGGTGTTGAACGACAGCGCCCACGGCTGCGCATCGGCGTAGGCGCGGCCGTCGCAGGCGGCGGTCCACAGGCGCGAGGTGCCGGCCGCGGCGTCGCCGCGCGAGAACATCAGCGCGCGTCCCGCGTCCAGCCAGGCGGCGTCGGTCTCGTCGGCGGCGGTGTTCACGCCGGGCAGCGGGTGGGGGTCGGCGAAGGCATCGCCGTTCCAGTGCGCGAGGTACAGGTCGAAGCCGCCCGCGCCCTTGCGCCCGTCGCTGGCGAACAGCAGCCAGCGGCCGTCCGCGCTGGGGGTGGGCGAGCGTTCGTCGCCGCGCGTGTTGACCGCATCGCCCAGCGATTGCGGCGTGCCGAAGCCGCCGTCGGGCAGGACCGCCGCGCGGTACAGGTCGCGGCCGCCGCGACCGCCCGGGCGCGTGGAGGCGAAATACAGCCATCGCCCGTCGGCGCTGAAGAACGGCTCGGCTTCCTCGGCGGCGGTGTCGAGCGGCAGCGGCTGCGGATCGGTCCAGCGCTTATCGTGCAGACGCGCTTGCCAGAGATCGCCGCCGCCGGGGCCGCCGGCGCGGTCGGGACTGCCCCAGACGATGCGCTGTCCGTCCGGCGCCACCGTGCCGCGCACTTCGGCGTCACGGGTGGACACCACCCACAGGCCTTCGATGCCGTACTCGGCTAGCTGCGCCGGCGCCGCGGCGCAGAGTAGACTGGCTGCGAATGCGGTGGCCATCCGTCTGCGCTTCATGGCGGTCGCTCCCGTCTGCATATCCTTGTCGAACGGGGGTTTATAGCAAGTCATGTCCCAATCCCGATACGCCGTCTTCGGCCATCCTGTCGCCCATTCGCTGTCGCCGCACATCCATGCGGCGTTCGCGCGGCAGGCGGGCATCGCCCTGGAATACACCGCCATCGACGCCGCGCCGGGCGATTTCGTCGCCGCGCTGGAGCGCTTCGCCGCCGCCGGCGGCAAGGGCGCCAACGTCACGCTGCCGCTGAAGGAAGCCGCGTTCGCGCTGTGCACGCAGACCAGCGACCGCGCGCGCCGCGCCGGCGCCGTCAACACGCTGACCCGCAACGACGGCCAGTGGCACGGCGACAACACCGACGGCGCCGGCCTGGTGCGCGACCTGACCGGCCGCCAGGGCCTGGACCTGCGCGCGCGCCGCGCCCTGCTGCTGGGCGCCGGCGGCGCCGCGCGCGGCGTGGCACCGGCCCTGCTGGACGCGGGCATCGCCGAACTGGTCATCGTCAACCGCACGCCGGAGCGCGCCGACGCGCTGGCCGACGCGTTGGGCGAACCCGGCCGCGCGCATTCGCGCTACTGGGAAAGCCTGCGCGACCTGGGCGACTTCTCCCTGATCGTCAACGCCACCGCCGCCGCGCGCCAGGACCAGGGGCCGCTGGCCCTGCCCTTCACCCTGACCACCGAACGCACGCTGGCGGTGGACCTCAACTACGGCGAGGCGTCGATTCCCTTCCTCGCCTGGGCGCGCGCGGCCGGCTGCCACGACGCGGTGGACGGGTTGGGCATGCTGGTGGAACAGGCGGCCGAAGCCTTCGAGCACTGGCACGGCACGCGCCCGGACACCGATGCCGTGTACGCCGGGCTGCGCGACCGCGACAAGGTGCTGGTGACGGCGGACTGACCGCTGCCGCGCCCGCACCCGACGCATTCCCGATCCCCGCGGCGAGGACCTGCACATGGACGGTTTCCTGACCCAGACCCTGACGATGCTCGGCTTCCAGTTGCCGGAGCTGCTGGCCTGCGTGGCCGGCGCGGCGATGCTGTGGACCGGCGCGCCGCGGGTGCCGGGACGGCCGCTGGCGCTGGCCGGCATGTTGACCCTGCTGGCCGCGGCACTGCTGCGGCTGGCCACCAGCATCGGCCAGACCTGGCTGATCCACAACGCGGCGGCCGAGGGCTATGCCAGCCTCAGCGGCCGCCTGGCGATGTTCTCGGCCCTCGGCATCCTGCTCGGCATCGCTTCGGCGGTGGGCCTGGTGCTGCTGGTCTGGGGCGCGTGCAAGGCGATGCGGGCCGCGGCGGCTTCCCGCGCGGCGTAAGACGCAGGCGTGCGAACGCGGTGGCGTTGACGATCAGGGAGAAGTCGCCCAGATCGCGCAGAGTCTTCCCAATAGCGCGAACGCGCGCGGTCGGGTTCGCCCAACGCGTCGGCCGGCACGTTGGCGCGCAGCGTGCGGCATGCCGTGCGCATCATGCACGGCCATGGGCAGGGCAAGCGCCGGCCTCCCGGTCGCCGCGCGCGCCTGCCGCTACAGCAGGCCGTCCCGCTTGACCGCCAGGTAGCGTTCCACCAGCGCGGCGGGGAGTTCGTCGCTGGACACGTCCAGCACCATCACCCGGTGGCTGCGCAGCGCGTCGTGCGCGGCGGTGCGCTGCTCCAGGTAGCGGGCGACGGCGCCGGCGTGGATGGCGTCCTGCAGGTCGTCCACCGGCCGCTCCAGCGCCTGGTCCAGCGAGGTCTCGCGCAGGCTGGCCACGCACACCAGGTGGCGGCGCTGCAGCAGGCGCACGGCGGCCAGCAGGTCTTCGATGTCCTCGTCGCGTACGTTGGTGACCAGCATCACCAGCGCGCGGCGGCGCTGGCGCAGGCTCAGTTCCGTCGCGGCAGCCAGGTAATCGGTCGCTACCGCCTGCGGCTGCAAGTCGTAGCTGGCGCGCAGCAGGGTGTCGATGGCGCCCATGCCGCGCTGCGGCGCCACCCAGCGGCCGTCGCCGCCCGACGCCAGCAGGCCCACCGCGTCGCCCTGGCGCAGCGCCAGGTAGGACACCACCAGCGAGGCGTTGAGCACATGGTCGAAGTGCCCGAGTTCGTCCTCGCGCGCCAGCATGCGCCGGCCGGTGTCGATCAGCATCACCAATTGCTGGTTCTTCTCGTCCTGGTATTCGCGCGAGACCAGCTTGCGCGAGCGCGACGTGGCCTTCCAGTCGATCTGGCGCAGGCTGTCGCCCACCCGGTACTCGCGCATCTGGTTGAAGTCGGTGCCCTCGCCGCGGCGGCGCTTGAGGTGCGCGCCGACCAGCCGCGACGCCTGTTCGGCGCTGAACAGCGCGAAGCGCGTCAGCGGCGCGAAGTCGGGATACACGCGCACGCGCTGCGGCGCGCCGGCCACGCGTACCTGCCGCCACAGCCGCAGCGGCGAATGCAGGCGCAGGTGCACGCCGTCGAACACCGCATCGCCGCGCGCGTTCGGCCGCAGACGGTAGCCCACGCTCGTCGCCGACAGCGGCGCCAGCGCCAATGCGCGCGGCAGTCCCTGCGACGGCCAGCCCGGCGGATGCAGGTCGAACACGTCCAGCCGCTGCCGCACCAGGGATTCCAGCCGCAGCGTCACTTCGCGCTCGATCCCCAGCGGCAATGCCTCGGGCACTTCCCGTAGTACCTGCGGCGTGGGCCGGCGACGAAGCCAGCCCGCGTCGAACGCCGCGGCCAGCGCGAGCGCCGCGCCCGCCGCCTGCCATTGCCACGGCGGCCAGCCGAGGTACGCGACCGCCAGCCCCGACAGGCCCCAGGCGACGAGCAGCAGGAGCAGCGGCGCCGCCGGCCTCATCGCAGGATGCCTTCGCACGCCGGCGCTGGAACCGGCTGCGCCGCCGCGCGCGGCAGGTGACCGGAAAGACGGCGGGGAAAGTGCGGCGACGCATCGCCACGCCCGGGGCGCTTCGCCCGAACCGGCATTCCGGCCACCGCGCGCGCCGATGCCCACGCGCGTCCTGCCCGCGAACGGGCGAGGCGGCGGCGGAACGCGGCGGCGGCGCTGTCCGGCCTCATTTGCGCGGCGCTTCCACCTTGGCCAGCAGCGCGCGCAGCGCGTCGTCGGCGGACTGGCCTTCGATCTGCAATTCCGGCGCCAGGGTGATGCGATGGCGCAGCGCCGGGCGGGCGATGTCGCGCACGTCGTCGGGAGTGACGAAATCGCGGCCCTGCAACACCGCCTGCGCGCGCGCCGCGCGCACCAGCGCGATGCTGCCGCGCGGGCCAGCGCCCAGCGCGATGCCGGGCCACTTGCGGGTGGCCGCCACGATGCGCACGGCGTAGTCGATCACCTGCTCGTCCACCTTCACCGCGGCGGTGTCGCGCTGCATGGCGATGATGTCCTCCGCCCCCAGCACGCGCCGGACCCGCGACAGGTCGAAGTCGGCGGCGGTGCGGCCGGTGGTGATGGCGTCGACCATGCGCTTCTCGTCCTCCAGCTCGGGATAGTCGATCAGCACCTTCAGCAGGAAGCGGTCCAGTTGCGCCTCCGGCAGCGGATAGGTGCCTTCCTGCTCGACCGGGTTCTGGGTGGCCAGCGCGATGAACGGCGGCGACAGCTCGAAGGACTTGCCTTCGATGGTCACCTGGCCTTCCTGCATCACCTCCAGCAGCGCCGCCTGCGTCTTGGCCGGCGCGCGGTTGATCTCGTCGGCCAGCAGGATGTGGGTGAACACCGGGCCGCGGCGGATCTTGAAGCTCTCGGTCTTCGGGTCGTACACGGCGTGGCCGCTGACGTCGCTGGGCATCAGGTCGGGGGTGAACTGCACGCGCGCGTAGGTCAGTTCCAGCGCTTGCGCCAATGCGCGCACCAGCAGGGTCTTGCCCAGGCCGGGCACGCCCTCAATCAGTACGTGGCCGCCGGCCAGCAGCGCGATCAGGATCTGGTCCAGCACTTCGGGCTGGCCGATGAAGGCCTTGGACACTTCGTCGCGCACGGCGTTGGCGCGCTCGGACAGCGCGTTGTCCGGCATCGGCGGCAGCGCCGGCGGTGCGGAGGCGGTCGGGTCGTTCATAGGCGGTTTCTCAGTTCGATCAGCGTGGAAATGCGGTCGCGGAATCCCCGCCGGTCGTGCGAGGCGGGAACATTGAGCATGCTGCGGACGCGCTCGGCCGGCACGCCCAGGCGTTCGGCGATGGCGGCCACCTGCGGTTCGCCGGCGAGCGCGGCGGCGACCGGATCGCGCCGGCGCAGGCGGGCGAGGAAGGACTGCCGCACGGCGGTGTAGAGCAGCACGCCGCGGCCGTAGCGGTAGGCGTGCTCGCCGCTGGCGCGCACGTGCTCCAGCAGCGAGCGGCGCTCGGCCGCCGGCGACGGCAGCGCCGGGCCGAAGCGCTGCATGCGCCGCCACAGCCAGGCGCACAGGGCCAGCAGCAGCGGCAGCCAGACCATCCAGCCCTTGGCGAGCAGGGTGCGCCACAGCGACGGCATTTCCGCCGCGTAGACCAGGTGCACGGTGCCGCGGCCGTAGTTGGGCGCCAGCACCTGCCGCGCCAGCGCGCGGTGCGGGCCGTCGCGCAGGCCGCCCTTCGGCGGCTGGGTCAGGTCTTCCAGCAGGCGTGGGCGCACGGCGGCGTTGGCGAGGAAGTCCATTTCCGCCAGCACGTCGACGTGGCCGTCGCCGTGCGCCAGGCGCGCGTACACGTAGCCCTGCTCCAGGTCGCCCCAGGACAGCTCCGGCTCCACGCCGTCGAAGGCGAAGCGGCGGCCGTTGCAGAACTCGACGTGGTGGTCTTCGCCCTCCACCTGGAAATCGACGCAGCCGGGCGTTTCCTCCACCAGCCACAGCGACAGCCGTTCCAGCAGTTCGGCGTGCGGCAGGTCTTGTCCCGTGATTTCCTCGCTGCGCAGGTACAGCGGCGTGCGCACGACCAGGTGCCCGCCGGCCGCCACCCAGTCCAGCAGGCGGTCCATCTGCGGCGGCGACAGCGTGCGCGGGTCGTTGAACAGCACCAGCGTGTCGTGCGGATCGGGCGGGTGTTCGTCCAGTTGCAGGCGCTGGCGCACGTCCACGCGAACGCCATCGGCCTGCAAGGTCTTGGCCAGGGCGTAGAGCGGATTGAACGCCGCCTCGCCGGTGGGCGGCAGGTACAGCGTCTGCTGCACCCGGTGGTAGGCCTGGCGGAACCACAGCACGCCGACCACGACCAGCACGGCCAGCAGCGCCGTGCCGGCGACCGACCAGCCGATGCGCGCGCGCCGGCTCACGCCGCCCACCCGTAGCGGCGCTGCAATTCGCCGACCAGCGCGTCGAAATCCTCCGCCGCCGGCAGCCGCTGCGCATAGGCGGCGTATTGCCAGGTGCGCACGACGCGCGCGAACAGGCTGCGCTCTTCCGCCTGCGGCAGGCGGCGCGACGCGCGCAGGCATTCGGCCTCGGTGGCGCCCGGCGGCAGCACGATGTCCGCATGCGCCGCCATCGCCTCCACGCTGGCGCGGTACAGCAGCGCCAGCGCATCGCGCGGCCGTCCTTCGGCCCACAGCCGGCGCGCGGCCGCGGCGATGTCGTCCGGCAGCGCTTCCGGCAGCACCAGCGCGGCGCTCTGCGCCGGCGACGGGCGCAGCGCGCGCGGGCCCGCCGCTCCGCCCCGCATCCACGGCAGCCAGTAGCGCGCGGCGGCCAACAGCACCAGCACCAGGATGCCGGCCAGGATCCACAGCCCCCATTCGCCGATGAAGGCCAGCACGCCGCCCAGGCCGGCCAGCCACGCCGGCATGCCGTGCGACTCCTTCTTCCTGTCCTCCGGCTTGCGCCATTCCCAGGTCGTGCGCGTCTGCGTGCGGCCCAGCGCGGGATCGCGGTAGGCGCGCTCGGCGGCGCGGCGGAAGGCGGCATCGTCCACGCGCTGTTCGCCGAACACCTCCGGCAGGGTGGGAGGCGTGGCGCGTTCCGGCGCGGCTTCCGCCTGCTCCGCCGCGCCGCCGTCGTGGCGGTCCTGCGCGCGCAGCGGCGGCGCCAGGCCGGCCAGCAGCACCAGCGCCAGCACCAGCGGCGTGGCCGCGGACAGGCGGGCGCGCAGCTTGCGGAACACGATCTCCACGTCCCACGCCTCGACCTGCGTGCGCCGGTTGAGGTACAGGCCGAAGCCCGCGCCGACGTAGAACGGCTCGACCACGCTGACTGCCGCCCACACCAGTGCGTTCCACGCGAATTCGAGCCAGGCCGGCCATTCGATCGACAGCATGCGCAGCGCCGCCTGCATGTTGTCCGGCAACAACGATTCGGGCAGGTACAACGCCACCGCCGCCATGCCGCCCAGCACCAGCGCGCCCTCGAAATGCAGGCAGGCCAGCATCAGCAGGGTGGCGTTGCCGTAGGCCTGCCCGCCCAGCACGCTGCGGCGCTGGCGCAGGCGCTGGCCCTGCACGCCTTCCAGCAGGTCGATCGGCAGGTACAGCGCGCGCACCGGGCTGAAGCGCCGCCAGGTCAGCAGGTGCAGCATCGTGCAGGCGCCCCACGTAGCCTGCGCGCGCAGCGTCTCGCGCGTGCCCGGCACGCTGCCGAACACCGCGCGCGAGATGACGTACAGCGGGATGCGGTCGAAGACCGGCTTCAGCCACCACATCAGCAGCGCCGCCAGCCAGAACCGGTCGAGCGCCCAGGCGCCGGCGTTGAGCAGCAGGAACACCGGCAGCGTGACCGCCAGCCACGGCTTCCACACCGCGCCGGCGTGCCGGCGCACCAGCGCCATGCCCAGTTCGACGGCCTCCCAGCCCGAGCGGGCTCGCAGGCGCACGGCGAGCCGCTCAATCCGCATCCGCCACCCCGCGCCCGCCGCGCCACAGCCACAACCCCACCAGCACCCACAGCGCGCCGGACACACTGAACTTCACCGTCGCCGGGATCGACTGGGTGGACGACCAGAACGCTTCGATGAACGCCGCCACCAGCAACATGAAGGCCACGCCCAGGCACAACCGGGCGCCCTTGCGGCCGGCGGCGGCCAGCGCGTCCACGCGCCGCTGACGGCCGGGCGCGATCAGGCTCAGCCCCAGGCGCAGCCCGGCGCCGCCGGCCAGCACGATGGCGGTCAGTTCGAACGGCGCGTGCCCGCAGACGAAGCGCCACAGCGGGTCGCCGTAGCCGATCTGCTGCAGGTGGCCGGCCACGGTGCCGAAGTACACGCCGTTGAACAGCAGCACGAACAGCGCGCCCACGCCCGCCAGCAGGCCGCCGGCGAAGGTGCGCAGGCCGATGCCGATGTTGTTCCAGATGTAGTGGCCGAACATCTGCCAGTCGGTGCCGCTCTCGCGGCCCAGCGCATGCGAGGGGTCGGCCGGGTCGTACATGCGTTCCCAGCCCGCCACCTGCTCGGGCGAGGCGATGCCGTACACCAGCTCCGGCGAGGATTGCAGCAGCACGTACATCAGCACCATCGGCACGGTGAACACCAGCGCCGCCACGCCCATGCAGCCGGCCTCGCTGCGCACCAGCCGCGGGAAGTCGGCCAGCAGGAAGCGCACGGCGCGGTGCCAGCGCGGCGGCGGCGTGCGGTAGAGCAGGCCGTGGCCGCGCTGCATCAGGTCCTGCAGGCGGTCCACCACCACCGGGCTGTAGCCGCGCCGGCGCGCCAGCGCCAGTTGCTGGCACAGGCGGCGGTAGCGCGCGGGGATCTCCTCGTCGGTGAACACGCCGTGGTTGCGCTCGCCGCGCGCGCGGCGGGCGTTGGCGCGCGTCTGCAGCCAAGCGTCGAACGCCTGCCATTCGGCCTGGTGGCGGGCGACGAACTGCTCCTGCCTCATCGCCGCCCCAGCAGCCAGTTGGCGATGCCGTACAGGCGCAGCACGCCCGGCTGGCCGCGCGCGCCGGTGAGCGGCTCGGCCAGGTCGGCGAGTTCTTCCTGGCGCGAGGGCGTGAGCTGCGGCGCGCGCTCGCCGAAGGCGACCACCGCGGCCTGTTCCTCGGGCAGCAGCCCCACCGGCGGCACGAACACGTCGTTGACCGGCGCCGGCCGGTGCTGGTGCTCGGACCCGGCGTGCACGACCAGAGTGCCGGCGACCATGTCGCCCAGCCGGCGCGCGTAGGGATCGGTCAAGCAGGCGATCAACCCGGCCGCGTAGCCCAGCGGCAGCATGTCCACCATGCGCAGCAGGTTGCGGGTGATCGCGGCCAGCCAGCCCACCGGCGCCCCGTCGCCGGCCACCACCCGCAGGCCCAGGGCCTTCTTGCCCGGCGTCTGCC
The DNA here is from genome assembly GCA_937975725.1 of uncultured Pseudoxanthomonas sp. GTDB lineage: Bacteria > Pseudomonadota > Gammaproteobacteria > Xanthomonadales > Xanthomonadaceae > Pseudoxanthomonas_A. The sequence goes on from CALJUL010000076.1 coordinate 12,341, forward strand.
CGTGCCACACGGATTCGAACACGATGGGATAGGCCCAGAACAGCAGGAACATGCCGATCAGGTACAGCCCCTGCCCGGCCTTGCCGAACACCGCCAGCAGCATGCCCATGATCATCAGCAGGCCCAGCCGGATCGCCAGGTCGATGGCCCAGGCCAGCGCGCGCGGCACCGGGCCGGCGGCCGGCAGGTGCAGGGCGACGCCCTCGGGCGTCACCACTTCGCGGTAGGTATCCAGCATGCGGCCGTCATCCTGCACGCACGGCTCCCGCACGCGGTGCGCGCGTCCGTCGGATCAGGTTGCAAGCGATATTCCCGCTGTCCATGCGGCTCCCCTGGCAGACCTCCGACTTTAACGGCGATCACCGCCCTTGCCCAGCCATGCGCCGGTCCGCGGCCGCGGCGATCAAGCGTCGCGGTATTCCCGCGGCACCCGCTTGAGCCCGCACAGCAACTGGTAGGCGCTGACCTTGCAGTGGGCGGCCAGCGCGGACGCGGTGGGCGCATCGCCCCACAGCCGCACCGGGGTGCCGACGCCCGCCTGCGGGTGCGGCGTCAGGTCCACCGTCAGCATGTCCATCGACACGCGCCCGGCCAGCCGGCCGGGTCGGCCGTCGATCAGCACCGGGGTGCCCGTGGGCGCGAACTGCGGGTAGCCGTCGGCGTAGCCCATCGCCACCACGCCGATGCGGACGGGCGCGTCGGCGACGAAGTGCGCGCCGTAGCCCACCGGCTCGCCCGCGGTCAGGTCGCGCACGGCGATGATCCGCGACTCCAGCGCCATCACCGGGCGCAGCGTGTCGATGGCCTCGTTGCGCGCGGGAAACAGCGGGTTGGCGCCGTACAGCATCAGCCCCGGCCGCCCCCAGTCGCCGCGCACCTGCGGCCAGCCGAGCAGGGCCGGCGAATTGCACAGCGCGGTCGCGCCGTCGATGCCGGCGACGGCCGCGGCGAAGGCGTCGGCCTGCTCGCGGGTGCGCGCGCAGTCCAGTTCGTCGGCGCGCGCGAAGTGGCTCATCAGCGTCACCGACGCCACCTGCGGCAGCGCCGACAGCCGCGCATGCGCGGCGCGGAATTCCTCCGGCGACAGCCCCAGCCGGTGCATGCCGCTGTCCAGCTTCAGCCAGACGTGCAGCGGCCGCGGCGCGGCGAACGCAGCCAGCGCTTCGACCTGCCAGGGCGAGGCGACCACGGTCCACAGGTCGTGGCGGACGATCAGCGGCAGTTCGCCGGCGTCGAAGAAGCCTTCCAGCAGCAGGATCGGCGCCGCGATGCCGGCCTCGCGCAGCTCCAGCGCCTCCTCGATGCAGGCCACGCCGAAGCCATCGGCCTCAGCTTCCAGCGCCTGCGCGCAGCGCACCGCGCCGTGGCCGTAGGCATCGGCCTTGAGGATGGCCAGCGCCCGGCCGCCGCCGAGACGGCGCGCCAGGCGGTAGTTGTGCCGCAGCGCGGCCAGGTCGATCAGGGCGCGCGCGGGGCGCATGCGGCGTCCTCGCCGGCGGCGACCGCGCGCCGCGCATAGCGCGATACGTCCAGGCCCTCGCTGCTGATGGCCGGGCGGCGGCCGGCGACCACGTCGGCCAGGTAGCGGCCGGAGCCGCAGGCCATGGTCCAACCCAGGGTGCCGTGGCCGGTGTTGGTGTAGAGGTTGCGGTACGGGGTGGCGCCGACGATGGGCGTGCCGTCCGGGGTGGCCGGGCGCAGGCCGGTCCAGAACTCGGCCGCGGCCAGGTCGCCGCCGCGCGGATAGAGCTGGTTGACCACCATGTCCAGGGTCTTCCGCCGGCGCCGCGGCAGCGACAGGTCGAAGCCGGCCACTTCCGCCATACCGCCCACGCGGATGCGGCGGTCGAAGCGGGTGATGGCGACCTTGTAGCTTTCGTCCAGCACGGTGGAGGTGGGCGCCATCGCTTCGTCGGTGATCGGGATGGTCAACGAATAGCCCTTCAGCGGATAGACCGGCAGGCGCAGGCCCAGCGGCGCCGCCAGCCGCGGCGAATGACTGCCCAGCGCCAGCACGTAGCGGTCGGCGCGCTCCACCCGGCCGCCGATGCGCACGCCGGTGATGCGCGCGCCGTCGTGCTCCAGCGCCTCGATTTCGGCATCGTAGCGGAACTCGACCCCGGCCGCGGCCGCGCGCTCGGCCAGCCGCTGGGTGAACAGGCGGCAGTCGCCGGTCTGGTCGTTCGGCGTACGCAAGGCGCCGGTAAAGCGCACCGGAGCGCTGGCCAGCGCCGGCTCGCAGCGCGCGATGCCGGCCGGGTCCAGCAGTTCATAGGGCACGCCCATGCGTTCGAGCACCGCCACGTCCGCGGCGGCGGCATCCAGTTGCGCCTGGGTGCGGAACAGTTGCAGCGTGCCGAGCTGGCGGCCTTCGTATTCGATGCCGGTCTCGGCGCGCAGTTCGTCCAGGCTCTGCCGGCTGTATTCGCAGATGCGCACCATGCGCGCCTTGTTGACCGCGTAGCGGGCCGAGGTGCAGTTGCGCAGCATCTGCAGCATCCAGGCGTACTGCAGCGGGTCGACGCCGGGCTTGATCGCCAGCGGCGCGTGCCGCTGGAACAGCCACTTCAGCGCCTTCAGCGGGATGCCCGGCGCGGCCCAGGGCGAGACGTAGCCGAACGAGAGCTGCCCGGCGTTGGCGTAGCTGGTCTCGCGCGCCACGTCCGGCTGGCGGTCCACCACCACCACCTCGAACCCGGCCTGGGCCAGATACCAGGCACTCGTCGTGCCCACCACACCGCCACCCAGCACCATCACGCGCATCGCACTGCTCCACGGGGAAATCCCCTGCCGGGGGACGGGCTACAACCTGAGCGGCGAAGTATATGAGCGGTATCCCAGTGGTTTTCACTGACTTTTACCCTATTTTCGGGAACAATCCACGCCAACGACCGGGAATGCAGCGACCCCTGCCATGCGACAGAGACCCCTCGACAAGATCGACCGCAGGATCCTGCGCATCCTCCAGCAGGAAGGGCGCATCTCCTTCACCGAGCTGGGCGAGCGCGTGGGGCTGTCCACCACGCCCTGCACTGAGCGCGTGCGCCGGCTGGAACGCGAGGGCGTCATCACCGGCTACTACGCCCGGCTGGACCCGCAGCGCCTGCAGGCCAGCCTGCTGGTGTTCGTGGAGATCAGCCTGGCCTACAAGTCCGGCGACATCTTCGAGGAGTTCCGCCGCGCCGCGATGAAGCTGCCCAACGTGCTGGAATGCCACCTGGTCAGCGGCGACTTCGACTACCTGATCAAGGCGCGCATCGACGAGATGGCCGCCTACCGCAAGCTGCTGGGCAGCACCCTGCTGACCATGCCGCACGTGCGCGAGTCCAAGAGCTACATCGTGATGGAGGAAGTGAAGGAGACCCTCGCCCTGCCGGTGGCCGACTGAGCCGCGCGGCGCTCAGCCCGCGGCGAGGTAGCCGTCCTTCAGCCGCACGTAGTGCGCGGCCGAGTAGTGCAGGCTCTCGATCTCCTTGTCGGTGAGCCTGCGGGCGAAGCGCGCCGGATTGCCCAGCCACAGTTCGGCCTCGCCGACCACCTTGCCCGGGCCGACCACCGCGCCGGCGCCGACGAAGCCGTACTTCCTCACCGTGGCGCCGTCCAGGATGCACGCGCCCATGCCGATCAGGCACAGGTCCTCGATGGTGCAGGCGTGGATGATGGTGCCGTGGCCGACGGTGACGTCGGCGCCGATCAGGGTCGGATAGCCCGCCTTGTTGTACGGGCTGTGGTGGCTGACGTGGACGATGGTGCCGTCCTGCAGGTTGGTGCGCGCGCCCACGCGGATGAAGTTGACGTCGCCGCGCAGGATGGTGCCCGGCCAGACCGACGCGTCCTCGGCCAGCTCCACGTCGCCGATCACGGTGGCCGCCGGGTCCACGTAGACGCGCGGGCCGAGGACGGGAAAACGGTCAAGATAGGGGCGCAACGCGGTCAGATTGGCATTCATGCCGGCATTGTAGGGCTCCTGCCCGCGGACGAAGGCATACACTCGGGCCATGACCACGTTCCCGCACGCCGTCACCAGCGCCGCCAACGCGGCCATCACCGCCGCCAATGCCGCCATCGGCGCCAGCCGCCAGGCCGGCCCCGGAACCGCAGCCGCGCCCGGCGGCGACGGCCCGACCGCCACCCCGGTCGGCGATCTCGCGCCCACCCTGCAGCGCCTGCGCCAGGCCTGGCAGGCGCGCAAGCCGGATCGCGCCCAGCGCCGCGACGACCTGCGGCGCCTGCGCGAGGCGCTGAAGCGCCGCCTGCCGGAGATGGCCGACGCCATCGCCGCCGACTTCGGCCACCGCTCGCGCCATGAATCCCTGATCGCCGACGGCATGACGGTGCTCAACGAGATCGACCACCTGCTGTCGCACCTGCGCCGCTGGATGAAGCCGCGTCGCGTTGGCGTGGGCTGGCGCTTCTGGCCCGCGCGCGCCGAGATCCGCAGCGAGCCGGTGGGCGTGGTCGGCGTGATCGCGCCGTGGAACTACCCGGTCAACCTGGCGCTGATCCCGCTGGCCACCGCCATCGCCGCCGGCAACCACGTCTACCTGAAGCCGTCCGAGCACACGCCGCACGCCGCCGCGTTCCTGCGCGGACTACTGGCCGAGGTGTTCCCGGCCGACCGCGTGGCAGTGGCCGAGGGCGGCGCCGACGTGGCGGGCGCCTTCGCCGCGTTGCCGTTCGACCACCTGGTGTTCACTGGCTCCACCGCGGTCGGCCGCAAGGTGATGGCGGCAGCCGCACCCAACCTCACGCCGCTGACGCTGGAGCTGGGCGGCAAGTCGCCCGCCATCGTCTGCGGCGACTACCCAGTGGAACAGGCCGCGGCGCGGCTGGCCACCGGCAAGTGGTTCAACGGCGGCCAGACCTGCATCGCGCCGGACTACGTGCTGCTGGTCGGCAGGCACCGCCGCGACGCGCTGGTGCAGGCGCTGCGCGCGCAGGCCAGGGCGCGCTACGGCGACCTGGAAGACGCCGGCGACTACACCCGCATCATCAACGACGCCCAGTTCGCGCGGCTGGAAGGCTACCTGGACGACGCGCGCGCGCGCGCGCTGGAGGTGGTGCCGCTGTCGTCGCGCCACGACCGCGCGCAGCGCCTGTTCGCCCCCACCCTGGTGCTGGAGCCGGGCGACGACGCCACGGTGATGCAGGACGAGATCTTCGGCCCGATCCTGCCCATCCGCAGCGTCGATTCGCTGGACGAGGCCATCGCCCACGTCAACGCACACGACCGCCCGCTGGCGCTGTATCCCTTCGGCCACGACCGCGGCGAGATCGAGAAGATCCTGCGCACCACCCTGGCCGGCGGCGTGACCGTCAACGACACCGTGCTGCACTTCGGCATCAACGCCCTGCCCTTCGGCGGCATCGGCCCCAGCGGCATGGGCGCCTACCACGGCCGCGCCGGCTTCGACGCCTTCAGCAAGGCGCTGCCCATCCTGTGGCAGCCCCGCCGCGCCGGCAGCGACCTGCTCAAGCCGCCGTACGCGAAGGTGGCGAAGTTCATCGACTTCATCGTCCGCTGAGGCGGGCGCGGGTTCGCGTCCGGTCGATGCGCGGGCCCGGCCGGTCCGCACGGGCCGCCATGACTGCGCCGGCCGGGCGCGCCGGACCGGGCCCAATCATGCGGTCTCTCTCCCGATCGGACGGTTTTCCGTCGTCTTCGCCGGCGCCCGCGCTAGGATTCCAGCCCTGCCCGCAACACCCGCAGTCGGTGCTGGACGCCATGCTGCCGGCCCGCGGTTCCGCGGGGGTCTCGCCGGGTCATGGCGACGGACCCGGAAAACCCACGCCTTCAACAATCCCGATCGCCCATGAAAATCGCTAGCTGGAACGTCAATTCGCTCAACGTGCGCCTGCCGCACCTCACCCAGTGGCTGGGCGCGTTCGCGCCGGACGTGGTGGGCCTGCAGGAGACCAAGCTGGAGGACCACCGCTTCCCCGACACCGCGCTGGCGGAACTGGGCTACCGCAGCGTGTTCGCCGGGCAGAAGACCTACAACGGCGTGGCGCTGCTGTCGCGCGAGCCGGCCGGCGACGTGCAGGTGGGCATTCCCGGCTTCGAGGACGAGCAGAAGCGGGTCATCGCCGCCACCGTCGGCGACGTGCGCATCGTCAACCTATACGTGGTCAACGGCCAGGACGTGGGCACCGACAAGTACGCCTACAAGCTGCGCTGGCTGGAGGCCGTGCACGACTGGCTGGCAGGGGAACTGGAGGCGCACCCGCGCATGGTGGTGCTGGGCGACTTCAACATCGCCCCGGACGAGCGCGACGTGTACGACCCCAAGGTGTGGAACGACGACCACATCCTGACTTCCGCCGCCGAGCGCGAGGCGCTGCGCCGACTGTACGCGCTGGGCCTGAGCGACGCCTTCCGCCTGCACAGCGAGGAAGCCGGCGTCTTCAGTTGGTGGGACTACCGCATGGGCGGCCTGCGGCGGAACCTGGGCCTGCGCATCGACCTGACGCTGGTCTCCGACGCCCTGCGCGGGCACGCCGTGGAATCGGGCATCGACCGCGAACCGCGCACCTGGGAGCGCCCCAGCGACCACGCGCCCGCCTGGGTGCGGCTGGGTGCCTAACTGCAGGAGGGGCTGACGGACAAAGGCCCGGCTTGCGCCGGGCCTTTGCGTCGCCACGGGCCGTGGGTGCGTCTCGGAAGCGCACGCGGCCGCACCGTCACCTCGCCCTGCCGCGGGTGAACAGGTTGACGATCAGCAACAGCACCACCGCGCCGATGAAGGCGGTGATCAGGAAGCCGACCAGGCCGCCGCCCAGCCCCAGGCCCAGCGCCGGCAACAGCCAGCCACCGAGGAAGCCGCCGATGATGCCCACCACGATGTTGAGCAGGATGCCCTGCTGCGCATCGCGCTTCATCACGATGCTGGCCAGCCAGCCCGCCACGCCACCCACGATCAACCAGACCAGGAAATTCATGTCGCCGCTCCTTTCGATGGACAGGACCCCGCCGCGCGGGGCACGCTTCGATTAACCGCCCCGGGGCGTGAAACCGTGGTTAACCCCCTGGCGACGCCCCGGGTGCCGCCTTGGTAACGCCCCCGCCCACCGTCCGCACGCCGTGATGCAGCAAACCGCCCCTTCCCACCCCGACTGGCGCAGCGCCCCCGCGGACTGGCGCCACGAAGGCATTGCCCTGTGGCTGGCGCCGCACGCGCCGCGGCAGCGCGGCGAGCCGACGGCGCGGGAAGTGCTGGCGCGCGCGCTGGGCCGGCCGCCGCACGCGCTGCCGATCACCCGCGACGCGCAGGGCCGCCCGCACTTCTTCGAGCCGTTGCGCCACCTGGAGACCGGCTGGAGCCACAGCGGCGAAGCCCTGCTGGTGGCGCTGGGCGAAGGCGTCGAGCTGGGCGTGGACATCGAGCACTTGCGCCCAAGGCCGCGCCGGCTGGAGATCGCGCAGCGCTTCTTCCACTCCGAGGAAACCCGCTGGCTGCTGGCCTGCCCGCCGGAGGTGCGCGAAACCGCCTTCGTGCGCCTGTGGTGCGCGAAGGAGGCCGTGCTGAAGGCGCACGGCCAGGGCCTGTCCTTCGGCCTGCACCGGCTGCGCTTCGGCACCGACGCGCAGGACCGCCTGCACCTGCTGGAATGCGATCCCGGCCTGGGCCGCGCCGGCGACTGGCGGCTGCACGAATGGGCGCCGCGCGCGGACTACCGCGCCGCGCTGGCCTGGCACCCGCGCTGAGGCCGGCGGCGGCCTGCGATAATGCCGCGATGGACGACACCGCCTTTCCCGCCGACCTGCACGACACCCTGCGGCACGGCCTGGCCGCGCTGGGCCTGGACGCCGACGCACTGGCGCCGCCGCTGCTGGCCTACCTGGCCCTGCTGCACCGCTGGAACCGCACCTACAACCTCACCGCCGTGCGCGAGCCGCGCGAGATGGTCGTGCGCCACCTGCTCGATTCGCTGGCGATGCATCCGTACGTGGACGCCATCGCCGCGCGCGGCGGCGCGCTGGCCGATCTGGGCACCGGCCCGGGCCTGCCCGGCATCCCGCTGGCCATCGCCAAGCCCGGCCTGCGGGTGACGCTGGTGGAGAGCAACGGCAAGAAAGCGCGCTTCCTGCGCGAGGCCGTGCGCACGCTGAAGCTGGACAACGCGCGGGTGGCCGAGACGCGCGCCGAAGCGCTGGACGAACCGCAGGCCTACGACGCGCTGACCGCGCGCGCGCTGGACGTGCTGGCTGGCATCATCGAGGTCGGCGGCCACCTGCTGCGGCCCGGCGGCGAACTGCTGGCGATGAAGGGCGTGCGCCCGGACGAGGAGATCGCCGCGCTGCCGCTCGGCTGGTCGCTGGCCTCGCTCCACCCGCTGGACGTGCCGGGCCTGGACGGCGAGCGCCATCTGGCCGTCGTGCGCCGCGACTGACGGCCGCAGCGCGCCGGCGCCCGGCGCCTAAGCCATTGAAAACGCTGACCGCCGCCGCGCATTCCCGCCGGTGCGTGCTCCGGCGCGGCCTGCGCGGACCGCGGCTTCCGTACCCCTGATTTCGCAAGCCCGGCCGCCAGCCCGCATAATCCCCCACTCACCCCGTCACCCCAAGGCGCCCCCGCATGGCCCGCATCATCGCCGTCGCCAACCAGAAAGGCGGAGTCGGCAAGACCACCACCGCCGTCAATCTGGCCGCCGCGCTGGCGCGCGCGCCGCAGCGCGTGCTGCTGGTCGACCTGGACGCGCAGGGCAACGCCACCATGGGCAGCGGCGTGGACAAGCGCGAGGTGGAAGCCTCCACCTGCGACGTGCTGCTGGGCGAAGTGGACGCGAAGGCCGCGGTGGTCACCACCGCCGAGGGCTTCGACCTGATGCCGGGCAACATCGACCTGACCGCGGCCGAGATCCAGTTGATGGAAATCAGCGGCCGCGAACTGAAGCTCAAGGCCGCGCTGGACGCCATCCGCGGCGACTACGACTTCATCATCGTCGACTGCCCGCCGGCGCTGTCGCTGCTGACCCTCAACGCGCTGACCGCCGCCGACTCGGTGCTGGTGCCGATGCAGTGCGAGTACTACGCGCTGGAAGGCCTGTCGGCGCTGATGGAAACCATCGACGCGCTGCGTGCGCGGCTGAACCCCGGGCTGGAGATCGAAGGCGTGCTGCGCACGATGTTCGACATCCGCAACAACCTGGCCAACGCCGTGTCCGGCGAACTCACCACCCACTTCGGCGACAAGGTGTTCCGCACCATCGTGCCGCGCAACGTGCGCGTGGCCGAAGCGCCCAGCCACGGCCAGAGCATCGTCGGCTACGACCGCGCCTCGCGCGGCGGCGTGGCCTACCTGGGCCTGGCCGGGGAGATCCTGCGCCGCCAGGCCGAACGCAAGAAGCAACAGCAGCACATGGAGCACGCGTGATGAGCGCCCCGAAGAAGCGCGGCCTCGGCCGCGGCCTGGAAGCCCTGCTCGGCCCGAAAGCCGCCGAGACGCCGCCGCCGGAGGCCCAGCCGGGCGAAGCGCTGCGCACGCTGCCGGTGGGCCAGTTGCAGCCGGGCAAGTACCAGCCGCGCATGGCGATGGACCCGGCCAAGCTCAACGAACTGGCCGAGTCGATCAAGGCCCAGGGCGTGATCCAGCCGATCGTGGTGCGCGAGCTGGCGCGGGGCCCGAATTCAAAGGTGATGTACGAGATCGTCGCCGGCGAGCGCCGCTGGCGCGCCTCGCAGGAAGCCGGCCTGGCCGAAGTGCCGGTGGTGGTGCGCGAACTGGACGACCGCACCGTCATCGCGATGGCGCTGATCGAGAACATCCAGCGCGAGGACCTCAACCCGCTGGAAGAAGCGCAGTCGCTGCAACGCCTGATCAACGAGTTCTCGCTGACCCACGCCGAGGCCGCCGAGGCCGTCGGCCGCTCGCGCGCCGCGGTGTCCAACCTGCTGCGCTTGCTGGAACTGCCGCCCGCGATCCGCGCCCTGCTGGAAGCGCGACGGCTGGAGATGGGCCACGCCCGCGCCCTGCTGACGCTGTCGCCGGAACTGGCCAGCAAGCTGGCCTCCGAAGCCGCCGAGCAAGGCTGGTCGGTGCGCGAAGTGGAGCACCGCGCGCAGCAGTTCGCCGCCGGCAAGGTGCCGGTCGCCGGCAAGAAGGCCAAGCCCGGCAAGACCGCGCCGCAGCCGGACATCGCCTCGCTGGAGACCGAACTGTCCGAAAGCCTGGGCACCAAGGTCACCATCGCCCACGGCCGCGGCGGCAAGGGCAAGCTGATCATCGCCTACACCGACCTGGACACCCTCGACGGCGTGCTCGAACGCCTGCGCCCGAAGGCCTGACGCCCCTGTAGGAGGGGCTTCAGCCCCGACCGCAAGAATCAAAAACCTTTCGACACGGATCAACGCAGATAACCGCGGATAAAGATGCTTCTGATCCGTGTCCATCCGCGTTGATCCGCGTTTCACGCCTTTGCAGGTTTGCGGTCGGGGCTGAAGCCCCTCCTATAGGCAGGGGTCGCGCGGGCGTCCACTGGATTACCATCCGGTTTCCGCTTCCACCGGATGCCCGCCTTGAAACTCCGCATCGCCGCCCTGCTGCTCGCCTGCGTGCCGCTGCACGCGCTCGCCTCCGCGCCCTCCGCCGCCGACCAGCGCTTCCAGGCGCTGTACGAGAAGGAATGGAAGTGGCGGCAGGAGCAGACCGGCCAGGCCGACGAGGACACCGACACCAGCGGCAACAAGCGCCGCCTGCCCGACGTGGGCGCCGAGTCCCAGCAGGCGCGGCTGAAGGTGTGGGAACAGGTGTTGAAGGACCTGGACGGCATCGATCCGGCCAAGCTCTCGCCGGAGAACCGTATCAACCTGGCGATCTACCGCCCGCAGGTGGAGAACCTGGCCGCCGAAGTGCGCCTGCGCGCCTACGAGATGCCGTTCAACTCGGACTCCTCGTTCTGGTCGAACCTCTCGTTCATGGCCCGCCGGCAGATGAAGACGGCCGACGACTACCGCGCCTACGCCGCGCGCCTGCGCGACGTGCCGCGCTACTTCGGCCAGCACATCGATAACATGCGCGCCGGCCTGACGCGCGGCTTCAGCGTGCCGCGCGCGGTGCTGGACGGCCGCGACGTGTCTATCGCCACCGTCGCCGAGCTGAAGGACCCGGAGCAGTCCGCCTTCTACGCGCCCTACAAGAAGATGCCGGCGGCCATCCCCGCAGCGGAGCAGGAAGCGCTGCGCCAGGAAGCGCGCGCGGCGATCCGCGAACAGGTGGTGCCGGCCTTCGGCACGCTGCTGGCCTTCTTCCGCGACGAATACGTGCCGCGGGCGCGCACCACGCTGGCCGCGGAAGCGATGCCGGGCGGAAAGACGTTCTACGCGCAGCAGATCCGCGAATACACCACGCTGGACCTGAGCGCCGAGGAGATCCACCGGATCGGCCTGGAGGAAGTGGCGCGCATCCAGGCCGAGATGCAGGAGGTCATCCGGCAGACCGGCTTCAAGGGCACGTTCGCGGAGTTCCTCGCCTTCCTGCGCACCGACGCGCAGTTCTACGCGAAGACGCCGCAGCAACTGCTCGACCGCGCCGCGTGGATCTCCAAGCGCGTGGACGGCGAAGTCGGCAAGTACATCGGTACGCTGCCGCGCGGGCGTTTCACCATCGTCGAGGTGCCGGCCGACATCGCCCCGTTCTGGACCGCCGGCCGCGGCGGCCTGGGCACCTACTGGCTCAACACCTACGACCTGCCCTCGCGGCCGCTGTACAACCTGCCGGCGCTGACCCTGCACGAGTCCTCGCCCGGCCATTCGCTGCAGGCCGCGCTGGCGCAAGAGCAGGGCGAACAGCCCGCGTTCCGCCGCGAGAACTACATCTCCGCCTACGGCGAGGGCTGGGCGCTGTACACCGAGAAGCTGGGCAAGGAGATGGGCATCTACGAGACGCCCTACGAGGACTTCGGCCGCCTGACCTACGAGATGTGGCGCGCTACGCGCCTGGTGATCGACACCGGCGTGCATCACAAGGGCTGGACCCGCGAGCAGGCGCTGGCCTACCTGCGCGACCACACCGCGCTGTCCGAGCACGAGGTGACCACCGAGGTGGACCGCTACATCTCCTGGCCGGCACAGGCGCTGAGCTACAAGCTGGGCGAGATCGCCATCGTGCGCCTGCGCGCCGAGGCGGAGCAGGCGCTGGGGCCGAAGTTTGACATCAAGGCGTTCCACGACACCGTGCTGAAGCAGGGCTCGGTGCCGCTGCCGGTGCTGGAGCAGCAGGTGCGCGCCTGGGTGCGCGAGCGCCAGCAGGCGCCCGCGGCTCAGTCGTAGGCCGCGGCCAGCCGGCGCACGCCGTCGATGAAGTGCCGCTGCACCGGCATCGGCGGCTCGTCGTCGCGCAGCAGGGCGTGCAGCGTCACCGGCAGCGGCGGCGCCAGTTCGCGCACCTGCACCGGCGGGCCGTCGGCGCGCGCGGTGTAGGCATCCACCAGCGCCAGCCCCTGGCCGTCGGCCACCAGCGCGCGCGCCAGCGGATAGGTCTGCACGTGGATGCGCACGCGTGGCGCCGGCTCCAGGTCCTGGAGGTGCTGGCGCACTGCGCGGCCCAGGGCGTCGTGCGACGCCAACCCCACCAGCGCCTGCCCGGCCAATGCTGCATGCGGCAGCGGCACGTTCAATTCGGATTCGCGCCAGTGGCCGGGCGGTGCGATCACCTGCACACGGCTCTCGCCCAGCACGTCCACGCGCAGACCGGGCGCGTGCACCGCCTGCAGGGTCAGGCCGATGTCGGCCTCGCGCAGGCGCAACGCATCGACCATCTCGCGGGTGTGCTGGGTCAACAGCTCTATCGGGGCCTGGGCATGACGGGCCGGCAGCGCGCGCAGCGCAGCCGGCAGCAGCGTGGCGGCCAGCGACGGCGTGGCCACCACCCGCAGCGCGGTGTGGCCCGGGTCGCGGATGCCGCGGGCCAGGCGGTCCAGGTCCGCCAGTTCGTCGCCGATGCGCTCGATGTGCTGGCGCATCAGCCGCCCCTGCGGCGTCAGCACCAGGCGGCCGTTGACGCGCTCGAACAGGGCGAAGCCGAGGCCGGCCTCGGCATGCCGCAGCAGCTTGCTGGCGGCGGGCTGGGTGATGTGCAACAGGCGCGCGGCCGCGGTCAGCGAACCGGCCTGCAACACCGCCTGGAACAGTTCGATGTGGCGCAGCCGCATCCGTCGTCCTCCGCAAGGAAGCCCATCATACGGAGGTCGGCCGCGCCGTCACCGCCACGCCGGCGCGCGCCCGCGCCGGGTCAGTGCTGCGGGAACGTCTCCAGCAACCGGTCCACGATCCGCACCACGCCGTCGGCCACCGGGTCCTGGCAAGGCAGGCCCAGCCGTTGCTCGATGTCCGCGCACAGGCGCGCGGCGTCTTCGCGCGACAGGCGCGAGGTGTCCACCGCCACGCCGACCGCCTGCACGTCCGGCGAGGTCAGCCGCGCCGCCTGCAGGTTGGCCGCCAGGCAGTCCTCCAGCGACGGCAGGGCGTAGTGCGGCAGCCCGCGCATGTGGGTGCGGGTGGGTTCGTGGCACAGCACCAGCGCATGCGCCTGCGCGCCATGCAGCAGGCCCAGCGAGACGCCGGCGAAGGAAGGGTGGAACAGCGAGCCCTGGCCTTCGATCAGGTCCCAGCCGCCGTCCTCGCGCGCCGGGGCGATCCACTCGGCGCCGCCGGAGATGAAGTCGGCGACCACCGCGTCGATCGGCACGCCGCTACCGCCGGCGATGAAGATGCCGGTCTGGCCGGTGGCGCGGAAGTCGGCCGCCAGCGCGCGCGCGCGCAGTTCGCGCTCCAGCGCCAGCGTGGTGTACATCTTGCCGACCGAACAGTCGGTGCCCACGGTCAGCAGGCGGCGGCCGGCGCGCGGCAGCGCCTTGCCCACGCCCAGCACCGGCGGGTGGCGGGCGTCGAACAGCACCCGGCCCAGCCGTTCGGCGGCCTCGCGGATACGCGGGGCGTCGGCCAGCCGCTGGTGCAGGCCGGAGGCCACGTGCAGGCCGGCTTCCATCGCCGCGACCACGTCGTCCACCGTCGCCTCGTCCATCACGCCGCCGGCGTTGGCCACGCCGACCAGCAGCGTGCGCGCCCCGGCCGCGCGGGCCTGGGCGAAGTCCATGTCCGGCACGCCCACGCTGGTCCGGCACTGCGGGCCGCGGACCTGCCCCACGCACCATTCGGGGCGCCAGTAGGCCACGCCGCGGGCGGTCTTGGCGGCCAGGTCGTCGGGCGCATTGCCCAGATAGAGCAGGTAGGGCGGGCCCCAGGTGGCGGATTCGGCGGACATGCGGGATTCCTCGGATGGCGGCGCCGGCGGCGCCCTGTCGCCACGGTAGCCAGCCCGCGCCCGCGCGGCCAATGAAAAGCCGCGCAGGGGGCATAACCCGGGGTTGGCCCCCGCCTTCCGCCAGAGGCCGCGCCGGGACGTAAGTGCTTGCGGACAAAGAGGAAGTCGAGCATAATGCGCGGCTCGCTGCGTCCGGCCTGGCCGGGCGTGCGGCCGGAAACGCGATTCCGGTCCGCCGCCGCAGCGGGATTTTCCCTCCGCATCGCGTGGCGTCCGCCTGTCCCGCAGGCCGTCCGCCGGGCCGCCGTCCCCCAGGCTATGGGCGACACAATTACCTATCGAGGTGCGTATGTCCCGCGTATGCCAAGTCACCGGCAAGCGTGTGCAGACCGGCAACAACGTCTCGCACGCCAACAACAAGACCCGTCGTCGCTTCCTGCCCAACCTGCACGAGCGCCGCTTCTGGGTCGCCAGCGAGAACCGCTGGGTCAAGCTGAAAGTGTCCGCGCACGCGCTGCGCACCATCGACAAGAACGGCATCGATTCCGTCCTGGCCGAGCTGCGCGCCCGCGGCGAGAAGATCTGAGGAGCAACCGACCATGGCATCCAAGCGCGACAAGATCCGTCTGATCTCCTCGGCCAACACCGGCCACTTCTACACGACGGACAAGAACAAGAAGAACACCCCGGGCAAGATGGAAATCAAGAAGTACGACCCGGTCGTGCGCAAGCACGTGATCTACAAGGAAGGCAAGATCAAGTGACCTGACGGCGCGTTCGCTGCGCGAACGCCTTTGCCGCCCGGCCACCCCCGCGGAAGCGGGAAGCGCTTCCCAACCGCCGCATGGCGGTTCATCCTGCGCTCTACAGGAAACCCCGCTCCGGCGGGGTTTCCTGCTTTCCGGGCCTCATCGACGACGCTCGGATGAAGCCGAGCCTCGAAGCGGCGGCAGCTTGAATGGGCGATCAGGTGTCAGCGGGGCGACCTGCTTGCCCATCTCCATGCAGTGACTGACGCACGTCAGTACCCCATCGGCGAGATTCCGCTCTACCGTTGGACGCAGGGTGCCCGTACCCGAAAGCCAAGGGCTCCACCGATGCTGCGCAGCAATGACCCGCAGGTCGCCTTCAAGAGCGATTGCTGCCGATACAAGGCCCTTCTCTCGCGGAATCGGCGCTATATCCTGATTGCTGTTGCCGTAGTGGCCGGGCGATTGCCGGGAGTCCTGTTCCAGCATCGTCCGCGCAACGGTTTCCTTTTGCCCGCATCCACCAGCAAAATCCCTCATCCCTTCCCAGGATGGATACGCCGCATGGATTGGTCCCTCGGCACCGCCCTGCTGATCCTCGACTGGCTGATCCGCCTGGCCGCGCTGTGGTGGATCCCCAGCCGCAGCGCACCCGCGGCGGCGCGCAGTTGGCTGCTGCTGGTGGGGTTCGTGCCGCTGCTGGGCCTGCCGGTGTACCTGCTGCTCGGCCACCCCTGGCTGTCGCGGCTGCGCGTGCAGCGGCAGGCGCAGGCTTCGGACGTGATCCGCGAGGAACAGCGCCCGCTCAGCGCGCTGCGCTGGACACCCGCCGGCGGCGCGGCGGCGGAGATGACGCCGCTGATCGAGCGCCAGGGTGCCTTCATGCCCACCCACGGCAACGCGGTCGCGCTGCTGGACGACTACGACGCCTCGCTGCGCGCGCTGCTCGACGACATCCGTGGCGCGGAGCTGCAGGTGCACCTGCTGTACTACCTGATGTTCGACGACGCGATCGGCAGCGCGTTCGCCGACGCGCTGTGCGCGGCCGCGGCGCGCGGCGTGACCTGCCGCGTGCTGCTGGACGCGGTGGGCGCCAAGCGCGGCCTGCGCGCCTACGCGCGGCGCCTGCGCACGGCCGGCGTGCAGGTGCACGAAATGCTGCCGGGCGGCCTGCGCTGGCGGCGCAGCGGGCGCATGGACCTGCGCAACCACCGCAAGATCGCGGTGGTCGACAACCGCGTGGGCTACGTCGGTTCGCAGAACCTGGCCTGCGCGGCGTTCGTCGCCGGCCATCCGAACCGCGAACTGGTCGCGCGCGTGCAGGGGCCGGTGGTCTCGCACCTGGAGGGCGTGTTCGCCAGCGACTGGTACATCGAGACCGGGCAGCGGCTGGAAGTGCGCCCCGATCCGACGGTACTGCCGCAGGACGTGGCCGCGCAGTTGCTGCCCAGCGGCCCGGCGTATCCGTTCGAGAACGCGCGCGACGCCGTCAACGCCCTGATCCACCTGGCGCGGCACAAGGTGGTGCTGACCACGCCCTACTTCGTGCCGGACGATGCCACCCTCAGCGCGCTGCGCATCGCCGCGCTGTCCGGCGTGGACGTGCAACTGATCCTCTCGGCCACCAACAACCAGACGCTGACCGCATGGGCGCAGGAGTCGTACTACGGCGAACTGCTGGCCTGCGGGGTGAAGATCGCGCTGTACCGGCCGAACTTCCTGCACGCCAAGCACATGACGGTGGACGACGGCATCGCGCTGGTCGGCTCGATCAACCTGGACATCCGCTCGTTCGCGCTGAACGCGGAGATCGGCCTGGTCTGCTACGACGAGGACGTGGTGCGGCACATCCGCGCCATCGAGGCCGACTACCTGCGCGACGCCGACACCGTCGATGCGGCGGCGTGGCGGCAGCGCGCCGGCTGGCGGCGCAGCCGCGACGGCATCGCGCGGCTGGCCGATTCGCTGATGTAGTGCCCGCGCCCGCGCGCGGGACCGGCCGCCGGGCATCGCCTACAATGCCGGCATGACGGACCCGGCCACGGCGGAAGCGCTGCCCCCTTGCGACATCGCGATCATCGGCGGCGGCGCCGGCGGCGTGCTGGCGGCAATCCATGCCCTGCGCGCCGCAACCGCGCCCGTGCGCATCGTGCTGATCGAACCGTGCGACACGCTGGCGCAGGGCGTCGCCTACGCCACGCCCTGCGCCGAGCACCTGCTGAACGTGCCCACGCGGCGCATGAGCGCGTTCGACGACCTGCCCGAAGACTTCCTCGACTACCTGATGGCCGCCACTGCGGCCGAAGGCACCGGACGCGACGCGCTGGGCCGCGATTATGCCGAGCGCCGCCGCTACGGCGCCTATCTGCGCGACCGCCTGCAACGCGCCATCGAGGCCAGCATCGCCACGCTGCGGATCGTGCACGACCGCGTGCTGACCCTGGACCCGGATGCGGACGGCCTCATCCTGTCGCTGGCGCGGCATCCGCCGCTGCGCAGCGCGGGCGTGGTGCTGGCAGTAGGCAACACGCCGCGGCCGCTGCCCGCGCGCGGTACGCCGGTGCTGCCGCAGGGCCGGTCGCTGGCGGCTTGGGACTTCGCCGCCGTCAAGGCGATCCCCGCCGATGCGGACGTGGCCATCGTCGGCTCCGGCCTGAGCATGGTGGACAGCGCACTGAGCCTGGCCGACAACGGCCACCGCGGGCGCGTGCACGTGCTGTCGCGCCACGCCCTGCTGCCGCTGCCGCACGCGCCGCACGCCGAAGCCGGCTACGATCCCGCGCCGCTGCTGGCGATGGACCTGCGCCAGCGCATGCGCTTCCTGCGCCGGGCCGCGCGCGAAGCCGCCGCCGCCGGCCTGCCCTGGCAGGCGGTGATGGAGCGCATCCGCCCGCAGGGGCAGGCGCTGTGGCAGTCGCTTTCCGTTCCCGACCAGCGCCGCTTCCTGCGCCACGCGGTGCGGCTGTGGGACGTCCACCGCCACCGCATCGCCCCGCAGGTCCACGCGCAACTGGAAGCGCTGCGCGAGCGCGGCCAACTGCGCCTGCACCGCGGCCGCCTGGACACCGCCACAATGCACGGCAACTGCATCCGCCTGGCCACGCGCACCCGCGATGGCGGCGGCGAGCAGTTGGACGTGGAATACGTCATCAACGCCACCGGCGTGGAGATGCGCGCGCAGACCATGCGCAACCCGCTGCTGCACGACCTGCTGGGCAAGGGCCATGCGCAGCCCGGCCCGCACGGCATTGGCCTGAAGGTCGCGCGCGACGGCCGCCTGGTCGATGCCGAGGGACGGGCGCAGGACCGCATCCACGTGCTCGGCAGCCTGCGCATCGGCTGCCTGTGGGAGAGCATCGCCATCCCCGAACTGCGCGGCCAGGCCGAAACCGCCGCCCGCGCGCTGCTGGCGCTCGGCCGCCGCTGATCCGCGCCCGCGCCGGCGGGCGCAGCGGCACAGTACACTCGCCGGCGGGAAGGGCGCCGGGAGGGCGGCGTTGGTTTCGAGCTGGGTGCTGCTGCTGGTGTCCGTCGGCTACGCCGTGCTGCTGTTCGGCGTGGCGTGGTGGGGCGACCGCCGCCCGATGTACCCCGACCGCCCCTGGCTGCGGCCGGTGGTCTACAGCCTGGCGCTGGCGGTGTACTGCTCGTCGTGGACGTTCTACGGCGCGGTCGGCAGCGCCGTGCGCAACGGCATCGGCTACCTGCCGATCTACCTCGGCCCGCTGCTCCTGCTGCTGTTCGGCTGGCGCATCATCGAGCGCCTGGCGCTGATCGCGCGCAGCGAGAACACCGTTTCCATCGCCGACTTCATCTCCTCGCGCTACGGCCGCTCGCGGCGGCTGGCCGCGCTGGTGGCGGTGATCGCGCTGATCGGCGTGGTGCCCTACCTGGCGCTGCAGTACAAGGCGGTGGCGATGAGCCTGAGCGTGCTCAGCGGCGCCGGCGGCGACAGCGCGCACGGCTTCTTCTCCGACCCGGCGCTGTACGTGGCGCTGCTGATGGCGCTGTTCGCGGCGCTGTTCGGCACCCGCCAGGTGGACGCCACCGAGCACCACCACGGCATGATGCTGGCGATCGCGCTGGAATCCATGGTCAAGCTGGTGGCGATGGTGGCGGTGGGCGTGTTCGCCAGCCTGTGGCTGGACGGCCGCGGCTCGCGCATCGCCGATTCGGCCCGCACGCTGTTCGAGAACTCGCCGCCGGTCGGCTTCATCGCGCAGACGCTGCTGGGCTTCCTCGCCATCGTCTGCCTGCCGCGCCAGTTCCACGTGGCAGTGGTGGAATGCAGCGACGTGGGCGACATCCGCCGCGCGCGCTGGCTGTTCGGCGGCTACTTGGCGCTGATCTCGGTGATGGTGGTGCCGGTGGCCGCGGCCGGCGTGGCGCTGTTCGGCGGCAGCAGCGTGGCCGACGACAGCTACGTGCTGGCGCTGCCGCTGGCCGAAGGCCGCACCGCGCTGGCGATCGTCGCCTACGTGGGCGGCTTCTCCGCCGCGACCGGCATGGTGATCGTGGCCAGCATCGCGCTGGCGACGATGGTCAGCAACGACCTGGTGATGCCGCTGCTGCTGCGGCGCGGCTGGGCCGAGCACCACGCCGAGGCCGACGTGGCCTCGCGCGTGCTGTGGATCCGCCGGCTGGCGATCCTGCTGCTGGCGCTGGTGGCGTACACCTACTACCGCAGCAGCAGCAACGACAGCACGCTGGCCTCGTACGGCCTGATGGCGTTCGCGGCGGTGGCGCAGTTCGCGCCCGGCCTGATCGGCGGCCTGTACTGGCGCGGCGCCAGCCGGCGCGGCGTGGAGGTCGGCATGGTGCTTGGTTTCGCGACGTGGATCTACACGCTGCTGCTGCCGACGATGACGCAGGCCGGCTGGTTCGACGCGCACTGGCTGCACGCCGGCCCGTTCGGGATCGCCTGGCTGCGGCCGCAGCAGTTGTTCGGCCTGGTCGGCTGGGACGCGCTGACCCACGGCACGTTCTGGTCGCTGCTGGTCAACACCGGCGCGATGATGATCGTGTCCGCGCGCTCGCGTCCCGGCGTGGACGAACGCCTGCGCGCCGCACCGTTCCTGGATCCCTATGCGCAGCGCCCCGCCCTGGTGGCCGGCGAGTGGCCCGGCAGCGTGCGCGTGGGCGACCTGTGCACGCTGGCCGAACGCGTGGTCGGCGAACGCCACGCGCGCCGCGCGTTCGCCGAGCAGGCGCAGGCGCTGGGCCGCGACCTGCAACCCAATGCGCCGGCCGACCGCGCCTGGGTGCAGTTCACCGAACGCCTGCTCGCCGCCGCCATCGGCGCGGCCTCGGCGCGCATCGTGCTGACCAGCGTGCTGCGCGGCTCGGGCATGGAACTGGGCGAAGTGGTGGCGGTGCTGGACCAGGCCGGGCAGGAACTGCGCTTCAACCGCGAGATCCTGTCCACCACGCTGGAGAACATCAGTTCCGGCGTCAGCGTGGTGGACCCGGACATGCGCCTGGTCGCATGGAACCGCCGCTACCAGCAGATGTTCGGCTACCCCGACGGCATGCTGTACGTGGGCCGCCCGGTGGCCGACCTGATCCGCTACAACGCCGAGCGCGGCGAGATGATGGGCGAAGGCGACGTGGACGCGCAGGTCGAGAAGCGCATCCGCTACATGCGCGCCGGCTCGCCGCACGTGTTCGAGCGCGTGCGCGCCGACGGCCAGGTGATCGAGATGCGCGGCCAGCCGCTGCCCGGCGGCGGCTACGTAACCAGCTACAACGACATCACCGACTTCAAGCGCGCCGAGGCGTTGCTGCTGGAGACCAACGAAACGCTGGAGCAGCGCGTCGCCGAGCGCAGCCAGGCCGCCGAGGCGGCGCAGCAGTCGCGCACGCGCTTCCTGGCCGCGATCAGCCACGATGTGCTGCAACCTCTGAACGCCGCGCGCCTGTTCGTTTCCGCCCTGCGCGACAGCGAACCCGGCGGCGACGCGCAGGCGCAGGAGCGCAAGCACCTGACCGAACGCGTGGACGCCGCGCTGCGCGCCGCCGAGGAACTGCTGGACGGACTGCTGGACGTCTCGCGCCTGGACGCCGGCGGCCTGCACACCCAGGTCAGCGACTTCGACGCCGGCGAATTGCTGCGCGAACTCGCCGCGCAATATGCCCCGGTGGCGGCCGGCCGCGGCCTGGACCTGCGCGTGCACGCGCGCGCCGTACCGGTGCGCAGCGACCGCCGCCTGCTGCGCCGGGTATTGCAGAACTTCCTCGCCAACGCGCTGCGCTACACACGCGAGGGCCGCATCGTCATCGGCATGCGCGTGCACGGCAACAAGATCGCGTTGCAGGTATGGGATACCGGCCCCGGCATCCCCGAGAACCACATGCGGCAGATCTACGACGAATTCCACCGCTACCAGCAGCCCTTCGACTGGGGCGAGCGCGGCCTCGGCTTGGGCCTGTCGATCTGCCAACGCATCTCGCGCCTGCTGCAGCACGAACTGGACGCACGCAGCACCGTGGACCGCGGCAGCATGTTCTCCATCACCGTACCCCGCGGCGCCGGCACCGGCGAACGCCGCACCTCGCCGCGCCGCGCCATGCTGGCGTCCGACTCCCTGGCCGGCCTGCGCGTGCTGTGCGTGGACAACGACCGCGAGATCCTCGACGGCATGCGCGCCCTGCTCGGCCGCTGGCAGGTGCACGTGACTACCGCCGCCACCGTGGACGAAGCCCTGGAAAAGATCGCCGAAGGCCCGGCGGTGATGCTGGTGGACTACCACCTGCACGACCGCCTGGACGGCCTGGAAACCCTGGACGCCCTGCGCGCCGCCAGTCCCGGCCCCATCGCCGGTGCCCTGCTCACCGCCGACGGTCGCGACGAACTCAAGCGCGAAGCCCGCGAACACGGCTACCGCCTGCTCACCAAACCAGTGAAGCCTGCCTCGCTGCGCGCCTTCCTCGCTGCGCATTACGTGCCTGCGCAGTTGCCTGTGCTGGACTGAACAGTCGTGCCGTGAATCCGGGCGAGAGCCGGCCTGCCTGAATCGGCCGTCGCAGGCTTTGCCATCGGTCCCGACTCCAGATGCAGGCACCACCGACGTCTGGACAGGAAACGTTACTCACCCTACCGCCTGCACTTTGAAGTCACATAACCGGCATTACCGCCTCATCTTTCAAGCGGTAATTGTTAGCACCCCGATTGCAAGAGATAAGAGCACTGAAACACAGCCCCAGCGCAGTCCCCGATCTTCGGTAAGCCACTGATGCGGGAAAGAAATCCAGGATTGACGCCCCCTGCCCTGCGACTGAATACTCGGCGTTATCACCCCGGTTGGGGTCTAATAGGCGTTAGGCGTGGGTGGGCGTTTCTGTGGCGTCGGCGTTGGCAGCCAATGGATTATTTGGAGTCCTGGCTTCGTTCGTTTGGTCTTCGGTTGCCATGCGTTCGCGCCGCTTGGCTCACGGTTGGGCTCCTGGCTAACGGGCCGGCGGCGCTATCGGCTTCGGTCTTTGCTGGCCCCACCCTGCTACGGACCTGCGGCGAGTGATTTTCGGCTCCCGGCGCTCCCTAGCCCCGTTGCAGACCGCTGGCTTCGGGCTTACCTTTGCGCCTAACAATTCATTCAAGCCGACGCCGCTTCGCGGCGCGGCTTAATTCAGGCGTTAGGCGCCACAAGACGGATCAAGGCTCATGGATGAAAAGCTGGTTATTGCGCTGGTGGCTGCTGCATCTGCAATTGCAGGCGGGCTTATCAGTGCCGTGCTTGGGCCAGTCATTAAGCACCGGCTAGAGCGTTCCGCAGTTGAGCGAGATCGGAGACGCGGCCAAATCCAAAGATGGCGCGATATGGTCCTGCAGATTGACCGCGAGTCTGGAGGAAACATCGATGTTGGACCAGCTCTCCAGGCCCACCCTGATTTTCTTACGCTAGAGCCGTACCTCACTGAGGAGGCAAGGCGCTCGGTGTACGCACAAGGTCTCACCATCATGGTTGGGTCAACTCTTGCTGCTCAGCTCCGCACTATGACGGCTGAGATCTCCCGCATCGAGAAAGAGTGGAGGCTACGCTAGTGGCGCCTAACAATTCATTCAAGCCGAACCCGCTTCGCGGGTCGGCTTAATTCAGGCGTTAGGCGGCTATGAAAGAACTTCTCTACTTTGCAGCATTTCTAGCGATTGCTCTTGGCGTCGCCCACTCATTTCTTGGCGAGCGTTACATTCTTATTAGGCTCTTCCGGCGCGACAACTTGCCCAAACTATTTGGCAGCCCTGATTTCACTATCCGCACGCTGAGGCTTGCCTGGCACGTCACCACCATTGCATGGTTTGGTTTCGGCGCACTCCTCTTGCTCGCCGGACGCGGCGACCTCACCACATCGGGCACGCTGAGAGTCGTCGGCATCACCTTCACCATTACTGGCTTCCTCCCACTTTTCATCACTCGTGGCAAGCATCTATCTTGGCTGGTAATGTTCAGCATCGGCGGCATCGCATACTGGTGCGCCGCCTAACAATTCATTCAAGCCGACGCCGCTTCGCGGCGCGGCTTAATTCAGGCGTTAGCTCTCACAAATGTCATTTGCCCTGCTTTCAGAAAAAGCTGCTGAACATCTTGCATGGATTGGCCAGGAATGCATTGGCGTTGTTCCGGCCGAGCAGAAGGAGTGGACCTTCAATACAGCGACCTTGGGTCTGGGCGCGGTGTCGCCGCTTATCGATGAGGTGAAGCGGTGGAGTGGCCCCGGTTCTTATATCTACTATTTCCAGTGCTTGGAAGATTCCGATCTAGATTTGGTATTTAATTCCTTCTCGGCATCCAAGCTGCGCGACACAGGTTTGCGCTCTTACGCGAAGCCCAACGCGCCGAGCCCATGTCTGTACGTCGGTGGGAGCAAGAGCATCGTCTCACGCTTAAAACAGCACCTCGGCTACTCGGCGGCGAAAGGCACATACTCCTTGCAGCTCCTGCACTGGGCATCGCACCTGTCGCTACAGCTTAATTTTGGCTGCGCCCGCTACCATCCTGCGCCATCGCAGCCTGTGCTACAGGCGCTCGAGGACACATTATGGGACTGCAAAAAGCCAATGCTGGGCCGTAGGGGCGCGCGGTGAGAGCTAACTAATCATTCAAGCCGACGCCGCTTCGCGGCGCGGCTTAATTCAGGCGTTAGGCGTCATGGAAATTTCCCTGATTGACCAGCTAATAAGGACAAGCGACTCCTTGCGAGTTCCGATGGAGGAACTGGCAGCCCGCTTTGACGCGTCTGGCCTCACACATCAAGAGTTCTGTGATGCGTTCGCTCGCCGCGTGGCCGTGCGCTATCTGGAAGGGTCGCTCGGTTTCGGGGCTGCAGATGCTGCCATTAACAACTTGTACTGTTATGCGCTCCGCCCACCTGAGCTTGAGCCAGGCCCTTACATGTTGAGCATCTATCGCGCCTTCGATGACGGCGAGTACGCGCACCCCGGGGACAGCCCAAGTATCTCGTCCGAGGCGCGCTACACGCGCCCCCAACTTCTTGCAATCGTCGCTGACAACCCGGAGCATGACGCCTAACATTTCATTCAAGCCGACGCCGCTTCGCGGCGCGGCTTAATTCAGGCGTTAGGCCTCATTAGGGAAATTAATGTACTTCATGGAAATTGGCCTACTGATCATTGGCGTTGCTGTTCTTGTTATTGGCTACCGCAAGAACAATCGCAATTGGCTGCTTACCGCAGCAATTGTGCTGTTTCTATCTGGCGCACTCAGCAGTGCAGTACAAGGCTTCATTGACGGCTACCGCGCGGCAGACAAGATCTAGCGTGGGTCAAGGCAATGAGGCCTAACAATTCATTCAAGCCGACGCCGCTTCGCGGCGCGGCTTAATTCAGGCGTTAGA
>CALJUL010000077.1 GCA_937975725.1 uncultured Pseudoxanthomonas sp.
GTTCCTTTTCCGCCGGCGGCGCCACGGCCGGGATCAACAGCGCAAGCAGGGCCGCTGCATGCAGTGCGATCACGAAGGCGATACCGATGATACGGGGCCAGTTGAGTCCGGTGTCCTCTTCCTGTTCCCTGTACCTGTTGATGACCAGTTGTTCAGCCATGCGCCAATTAACTCAAGGTTGATCCGGGCGGAAGTGCGCCACGTGTTGTTTTGTTTCACCAGTAAGCGTTGTTACCGGCGAATCCCCAGCTTATACCAATCCTGTACGACTACACCATGGTCCCCGCGGTTTTTTGTCGCAGGGGCCGCATCGAGCGCAAGGATCAGGGCAGCGCGATGATCTTCTTGGCGTCTTCCGGCTTCCGGATGCCCTTGTCCAGCGCGGCGCGGGCCGCGACCTTGGCCTCGGGAATCCGGTCCTCCTGCCACAACACCTTGGCCAGGTTGAGGTAGGTCTCGCCGTCCTTCGCCAGCGGAGCCGCCTTGCGCCAGGCTTCGATGGCCGGAGCGATCTGCTCGGAGTAGTAGTACGCCTGCGCCAGCGCCAACTGGGTCTGATAGTCGTCGGCCTTCAGGATGCCCTTCTGCAGGCCCTCGTTGACGACGGCGATGACGTCCTTCTCGCGCCCGTCCATGTTGGCGTAGGTGATGTAGAGCTGGCGGTATTCCTTCTCGTCCGTCAACTGGCCCGCGGCGCGCATCTTCTCCAGCGTGGCGGCGGCCTTGTCGAACTGGTCGGCCTGCTGGTACATGGCCACCAGGTTGAGCTGGGCCTTCTTGTCGGCGGGGTTCTTGGCCGCCATCTGCTCGGCGATCCTCACCGCGTCGGCCGGACGGTCGGCCGCGGCCAGCGAGGCCAGCAGCAGGCTGTACCAACTGTCCTTGGGTTCGGTCGAAGCGGCGATGGCCTGCTCCAGCACCGGGATGGCCTCGTTGTACTTCTCCATCTGGTACAGGGCCTGGCCCTTCTGGATCAGGTCTTCCGGCTTCTTCGAGTGGGTCTCGGACAGGTACCGGTCCAGGTTGGCCATGCCCGGGCCGAATTCGTCGTCCTGCAACTGCAACTGCGCCAGCATCAGCAGCGACTGGTAGTGGCTGTTGTTGTCCAGCGCGTTCAGGTCGACGGCCTGCTGCAGCAACTGCTTGGCGGTGGCGCTGTCGTCCAGGTTGTAGGCGGCCTGCGCGCCGAGCTGCGCGGCCATGGCCTTGTCGTATTCGTTGGCGTTGGGTTCGGCCAGCAGCTCCTTGGCCAGTGCGAGCGTCTCGGCTTCGTTGTCGTCCTTCTCGTACGCCTTGAACAGCTTGCTCAGCTTGTTCTGCATCTTGCTGGACGGCTTGACCTTGGGTTCCTCGCGGGTGGCGTCCGGATAGCGCACCTCGGCCTTCTGGCTCTTGCCGCGCGAACCGCGGTCCGCCGAGCGGGCGTCGTAGGCCACGGCGTCGGCAACGATGCCGCCACCGAAGGCCGCCAGCAAGGCCAGGCTGAGAACAGTGGTTTTGGTATTGCGGAGCTTCATATCGAACCTCGTGAGGCCATCCGGGGGGATGACGGACCATCCCGACGACGTGCGGGGCCGGCAAAACTATCAGAAACCTGGGGCGGGCGGATACCGTTTCAGGTGCTGCTACGCAGCAATACGCAAGCGTGTGTCAGCCGCATTTCGGTACGTTTCCGGCCTTCCTGGCCGCCTCGTACACGGGCACGAGGGAAGGAGCGTCGCGTTGCAGTTCGCGGATGCGGTTGGCCGGGTCCGGGTGGGTGGACAACCACTGCGGCGAGCGGCTGCCGCCGGCGGCCATCATGTTCTGCCACAGGTCGACGGCCTGGCGCGGGTCGAAGCCGGCCTGCGCCATCAGCCGCTGGCCGACCACGTCGGCTTCGCTTTCCTGCGTGCGCGAGCCGGGCAGCAGGAAAGCGGCCTGCGCGGTCATGCCGCCGAGCTGGTTCACCGTGTTGGCCGCGCCGTCGCCGTAGCGCGCGCCGGCCAGCGCGCCCAGGATGCCCAGACCAGTCTGCGCGCCCATCTGCCGGGTGATGCGCTCCTCGTGGTGGCGCGCGATCACGTGGCCGATCTCGTGCCCCAGCACGGCAGCCAACTGGTCCTGGTTCTTGGCGACGGTGAAGATGCCGGTGTTCACGCCGACCTTGCCGCCGGGCAGGGCGAAGGCGTTGGGTTCCTTGTCGGCGAACACCGCCGTTTCCCAGGCCACGCTGCGCTGTTCCGGCGGTAGCTGGCGCACCAGCGCATTCACCACGCAGGTGACGTAGCCGTTCTGCTTGGCGTCGCGGTTGAGGGTTTCCTTGGCCTTGGTTTCGGCGAAGGCCTGGGCGCCCAATTGGTTGAGCTGCTCCTGCGACACGCCGCCGACCATCTGCTTGCGCCCGGTCGGCGACGTGGTGGTCGCGCAGGCGGCCATGCCCAGTGCGATGGCGGTGGCCAGGATCCAAGGTTTCATGCGCGCCCCCCGTTGTGCGTACGGCAAGAGTCTGGGCAATGGCGTCTTAAACTTTCGTCAATCGGCTCAGTGCGCCAGTCCGCCGTTGAGCTGCATGACGGCCAGCGCCAGGGCATTGTTCAGCACGTGGGCGCCGATCGGCGCCCACAGCGTGCCGGTGGCCCGGTAGACGCCGGCGAACACCGCGCCCATCACCGCGTAGACCGTCAGCAGGAACAGCGTGGTCAGCGGCGGATTGCCCGCCAGCCCGGGCATTTCGTGGGCCAGCGCGAACACCAGGCTGCTCAGCGCCAGCCCCAGCCAGGGCCGGCCAGCCTGCCACAGGCGCCCGAACAGCACCCGGCGGAACAGCAGTTCCTCGTACAGCGGCGCCAGCACCACAGCGAACAGGCCCAGGAACACCGGGTGCTGGGCAAAGCCGGCCTTGATCAGTTCCAGGTTACTGGGATTGGGCTCCAGGCCGATCCCGCGCGCGCCCCAGGTCAGCAGGGAACTCGCCAGGAACGTCGCCACGCCGGCCGCGCCGGCCCAGGCCCAGGTGCGCGAACGGCGGGCGAGGGCATGCGACTGCGCGCGTTCGGCGGCGGACGCGGGACGGCGCCACGCATACAGCAGCAGCGCCGTGCCGCCCATGCTGAGCAGGGTCATCGCGATCAGCACCACCGCCGGGAGCGTGCCGATCTGCTGCTGCACCGCTTGCGCGGCGGCTCCGGCCGGTTGCGCCGCGGCCAACTGCAAGCCGCGCGCCACGCCCCAGACGAAGAACGCGGCCACCATGGTGACCACCATCAGCGCGAACGCCAGCGCGACGTCCAGTACGAACGCCAGCAGCGACCCGCGCACCGGGGCCGGAAGCGGCCGGGACGCCGCCGGGATCGATTCGCTCATCCGCGCGCGATCACACGTCCAGGTTGGCGACCTTCAGCGCATTGTCCTCGATGAACTCGCGGCGCGGCTCCACCACGTCGCCCATCAGCGTGCTGAAGATCTGGTCGGCGGCCACCGCGTCCTCGATGCGCACCTGCAACAGGCGACGGGTATCGGGATTGACCGTGGTGTCCCACAACTGCTCGGGGTTCATTTCGCCCAGGCCCTTGAAGCGCTGGATGCTGCGGCCCTTCTTGGCCTCTTCCAGCAGCCACGCCTGCGCGTCGGCGAACGTCGCCACCGGCTGCGCCTTGTTGCCGCGGATGACTTGCGCGCCGGCGCGCACCAGGCCGTGCAGCAGCGCGGCGGCTTCGCGCAGCGGGCGCAGTTCGCCGCTCTCGAAGGCCGACAACGACAGCACCTGCACCAGTTCCTCGCCCATGTGCCGGCGCGTGGACAGCAACGCGGCGGGGCGCTGGTCGTTGGCCGGCTGCAGTGTCAGCGAATAGCGCGCACTGCCCAGACTGCCGCGGTTGAGCTTGGCTTCCAGCGCATCGAGTTCGTGGCGCTCGTCGATGTTCTTCTCCAGGTGCTCGGCATCGAGCGGCGTGAAGTCGATCAGCGATTCCAGCAGCACCGGATCGTAGCGGTGCGCATTGCGCGCGATCGCCTCGCGCGCGGTGGTGAACACCAGCAGCAATTTCTCCAGCGCCTCGCCGGAAATCGGCGGCTCGCCATCGGCCGGAATCAGTGACGCGCCTTCGACGGCGTTGTTCGCCAGGTAGACGTTGAGCGCCGCGTCGTCCTTCAGGTACAGCTCCTGCTTGCCCTGCTTCAGCTTGTACAGCGGCGGCAGGCCGATGTAGACGTGGCCACGCTCGATCAGCTCCGGCATCTGCCGGTAGAAGAACGTCAGCAGCAGCGTGCGGATGTGCGAGCCGTCCACGTCGGCGTCGGTCATGATGATGATGCGGTGGTAGCGCAGCTTGTCCGGGTTGTACTCGTCCTTGCCGATGCCAGTGCCCAGCGCGGTGATCAGCGTGCCGACCTCGGCGCTGGCGAGCATGCGGTCGAAGCGCGCGCGTTCCACGTTGAGGATCTTGCCGCGCAGGGGCAGCACCGCCTGGTTCTTGCGGTTGCGGCCCTGCTTGGCCGAGCCGCCCGCGGAGTCGCCCTCGACGATGAACAGCTCGGACAGCGCCGGGTCCTTCTCCTGGCAGTCGGCCAACTTGCCGGGCAGGCCGGCGATGTCGAGCGCACCCTTGCGGCGGGTCAGCTCGCGCGCCTTGCGCGCGGCCTCGCGGGCGCGGGCGGCGTCGACCACCTTTTCCGCGATGGCACGGGCTTCCTGGGGGTGTTCCTGGAGAAACTCCTCCAAACGTGCGCCGAACGTGCTCTCAACGGCCGGCTTCACGTCGGAACTGACCAGTTTCTCCTTGGTCTGGCTGGAGAAGCTGGGGTCGGGCACCTTGACCGACAGCACCGCGATCATGCCTTCGCGCATGTCGTCACCGGACAGGTTGACCTTGGCCTGCTTGGCGATGCCGTTCTGCTCGATGTAGTTGGTCAGCGTGCGCGTCAGCGCGGCGCGGAAGCCGGCCAGATGGGTGCCGCCGTCCTTCTGCGGGATGTTGTTGGTGAAGCAGAACATCGTTTCCTGGTACGCGTCGGTCCATTGCAGGGCCACGTCCACCACGATGCCATTGGCTTCGCCGGTCACCGAGATGACATTGGGGTGCAGGGGGGTCTTCAGTTGCGCCAGGTGCTCGACGAAGCTGCGAATGCCGCCTTCGTACTGGAACACGTCCTGGCGGCCCTCGCCGCGCTCGTCGACCAAGGTGATCTTGACGCCGGAATTGAGGAAGGACAGTTCGCGCAGGCGGCGCGCCAGGATGTCGTAATGGAACTCGACGTCGGTGAATATCTCGGTCGCCGGCAGGAAGCGCAGGGTGGTGCCGCGGCGGTCGGAGGCGTCCAGTTGCTTGAGCGGGTAGAGCGGCTCGCCCAGCGAGTATTCCTGCTGGTAGTGGTGGCCGTCGCGCCAGATGTCCAGCCACAGGTGCGAGGATAGCGCGTTGACCACCGACACGCCCACGCCGTGCAGGCCGCCAGAGACCTTGTAGCTGTTGTCGTCGAACTTGCCGCCGGCGTGCAGCACGGTGAGGATGACTTCCGCCGCCGAGACGCCTTCTTCCTTGTGGATGTCGACCGGGATGCCGCGGCCGTTGTCCGAGACGGATACCGAGCCGTCCTCGTGGATCTTCACCACCACGTCGTCAGCGTGGCCGGCGAGGGCTTCGTCGATGGAGTTATCGACGACCTCGAACACCATGTGGTGTAGGCCGGTGCCGTCGTGCACGTCGCCGATGTACATGCCCGGGCGCTTGCGGACCGCTTCCAGGCCCCGAAGGACGGTGATCTTGCTGGAGTCGTAGGTGCTGTTGCCGTTCGGTGCAGAAGAGGTCGTTTCGTCGGTCATTCGCTTCGTTTCGGCTGCATAGGCCGCGGCGGACCGCCACGCCCGTGGCGGCCGCGCATGCGCTATTGGGTGACGTTGGAGTATACCACCGGGGCCTGTCCGACCCTTGACCGGTCAGTCCGCGGCGGCTCCCAGCCGTCCCTGTTCCACGTGGAACAGGGTGGGATCAATCGGTAAGCCGGCCAGTCCGGCCGGCGCTTCGGTCCCGCTGACGAAGACCTGGGCGCCGCTGGCAATCAGATGCTGGAGCACGCGGCGCTGGTGCTGGCGGTCCAGTTCCGAGGCCAGGTCGTCCAGGACGATGACCGGCCATTCGCCGCGGCGATCGGCGAAATCCTGGGCCTGCGCCAGCAGGCAGGCCAACGCGGTCAGTTTGGCCTGCCCGCGGGACAGGGCCTCGCGGGCGGGCAGGCTGCTGTAGTCCACCCGCCAGTCGGCGCGGTGCGGGCCCACCGACGTATGCCCGCTGGCGCGGTCGCGGTCGCGGGCCAGCAGCAGGGCATCGGCCAGCGAAAGCTCGTGGCGGCGCCATCCCGGCTGGAAATCCAACGTCGCCCGGCCCAGCGAAGGCACCAACTCGTCGATCATGGCCGCCAGCCGGGGCTGCAACTCATCTAGGTAGGCCTGCCGGTGCCGGGTGAGGGGTTCGCCTGCTTCGGCCAGTTCGTGGTCCCAGGCATCGAGCTGGCTGCCGCCGACGCCGGACTTCAGCAAGGCGTTGCGCTGCTTCAGCGCCCGCGCATAACGCCGCCACAGGGACAGGAATCCTCCGCTTCCCTGATCCTGTTCCACGTGGAACAGCCCCCAGTCCACGAACCGGCGCCGCGGCTCACCGCTGCCGGTCACCAACGCATGGCTACCCGGCTCGAAGCTCACCACGGCCAGCGCCGCGCACAGGTCGCCGAGCTGGGCCACCGTTTCCCCGTCCAGCCGCCCGGTCCAGGCCTGCCCGGTATGGCGCAGGCCGGCGCGGCGGGTGCGGGCGTTGGCCTGTTCCTGCCATTCGACGAAGACCTCGACCGCCTCGCAGCCGGTGCGGACCAGCCCATCGCGGACCCGCCCCCGGAAACTGCGCCCGTAGGCCATCAGGTGCAGCGCCTCCAGCAGACTGGTCTTGCCGGCGCCGTTGTCGCCCGTGATCAGGTTGATGCCTGCCGCCGGCGCCAGCGACACCTGCTCGAACCGCCGCAGGCCAGCCACGGTCAGGCGGGTCACCTGCATGGGAACAATCCCGGGGAGACGAATCGAACGGGGACAGCCGCCTGGTCCGGGCCGGCGGCGGATACGGGAATGCGCATGGCGGGGATTCTAGGGGATGGGAGAGGAAGCAGGAGCGGAGCAGGGCAGTGACACTGGGCCGGGAGAGATGGTGGTCCGTATTCAACGAAGAGGTGAAACAGGAGTGAAAGCATTGTTCCGGGGCTGGGTCCGGAACAAGCCCGCTTCCTGGAATCACGATGCCCGATCCGGATACGGTGATGCAGCGTGCCGGGTGGTTCCCGCCAATGCCAGGGACAAGTTCCACCACTGCTTGCTGGAAGGAACAAACCGACCTGCTTATCCAAGGTGCGCGGTCCGGTTTCCTTCCCAGAGGCCCCTGATGCCAGCCCCCCATACCCACTCCATCCCATCCAAGCCCGCAAACGAAAACGCCCGGCTTCTTGCCGGGCGTTTCGTGTTCCACGTGAAACAGCAGGTCAGAGGCGCAACGGCATCACCACGTGGCGGGACTTCTCGCTGCTGGCCTCGCGGACCAGGGCCGAGGAGTTGGCGTCGCGCAGTTGCAGGATGATGTGCTCGTCGCGCAAGGCGGACAGCGCATCCAGCAGGTAGTTGACGTTGAAGCCGATGGCCAGGCCGTCGACCTTGGTGTCGGCCTCGATCTCTTCCTGCGCTTCTTCCTGTTCCGGGTTGTGCGCGCTGATCTTCAACTGGCCCGGGGAGACTTCCACGCGCACGCCGCGGTACTTCTCGTTGGACAGGATCGCCGCGCGTTGCAGGGCGGCGCGCAGCACTTCGCGGTCCAGCAGCACTTCACGGTCGGCGCCGATCGGGATCACCGCGGCGTAGTCGGGGAAACGGCCGTCGATCAGCTTCGAGGTGAAGGTCACGTCGTCGCGCTTGACCCGGATATGGCTGCGGCCGACTTCCAGCTCCAGGCTACGGTCGCCGCCTTCCAGCAGGCGCTGCAGTTCGGTCACGCCCTTGCGCGGCACGATGATCTGGCGCTTGGCGACCGGCGCGCCTTCCAGCACCGATTCGCACAGCGCCAGGCGATGGCCGTCGGTGGCGACGCAGCGCAGGGTGCGGTCGGCCAGGTCGAACAGCAGGCCGTTGAGGTAGTAGCGCACGTCCTGCTGGGCCATGGCGAACGCAGTGCGCTCGATCAGCTCCTTCAGCGTGGCTTCCGGCACCTCGATCCGCTCGGTGGCTTCCACTTCATCCACCGACGGGAAGTCATTGGCAGGCAGGGTCGCCAGGGTAAAGCGGCTGCGGCCGGCCTGTACGGTGACCTTGTCGCCGCTCTGGCTGACGGTCACCTTGCTGCCGTCCGGCAGTGCGCGAATGATCTCGAACAGCTTGCGGGCGGGGATGGTGGTCTCACCATCCTGGGCGTCGTCCACCGCGCTGCGCGCGATCATCTCCACTTCCAGGTCGGTGCCGGTCAGCGAAAGCTGACCGGCCTGCACCTGCACCAGGAAATTCGCCAGGACCGGCAGCGTCTGCCGGCGTTCGACCACATTGACCACCTGGGCCAAGGGCTTGAGGAATGCTTCGCGCTGCAGACTGAAACGCATGAGTGTTGGAGCCCCTTCGCTTTGGATTTTGAAGACTAAAAGCTAAAAAGCTGGTGGTGATGGTAGCCGTCCGGATCCGGGAAAACCCGCATAACCCCATGATATTTATTTGTTTTTTCTTCCCCAAACCCGGTGGACAGGGCTTGGTGTGCCGGTGATGGAACCTGTGGACAACTTTCGGCTCCGGATTCGTGCACATCTTATCCACAGAAGGTCCGCCCCGTTGCCCACGAAGTTGTGCGTTGCCCGCGGCGGACCGCCCTGTCTACAGTGCGCACCGGGTCGTGGCGGCGCGGCCTTGCGGACATGGCGGCTCCCGTCGGCGGGAACGGGCGGTGCGGCATTCGGAGCGCACGGTGGCGCCGCCGGCGGTGCATCGCATCCGTTCCGCGGGCCCGGCGGGGCCACGAGCACGGCATTTCTTCGCTGTGGAACGCGCCGGCCGGTCCACTCCGCGGGTACAGCCCGGCACGATGCGGTATCGGCAGGCTTACTCGCTGAGCTTGCGGATCAGCTTGTCCCAGTCCTCGCGCAGCTTGCCGTCCGCCTCCATCAGGGTGCGGATCTGCCGGCAGGCGTGCAGCACGGTCGTGTGGTCACGGCCGGCGAACGCGTCGCCGATCTCCGGCAGGCTGTGTTCGGTCAGTTCCTTGGCCAAGGCCATCGCCACCTGCCGCGGGCGCGCCAACGAGCGCGTGCGCCGCTTGGACAGCAGGTCCTTGACTTGCAGACCGTAGTAGTCTGCCACGGTCTTCTGGATATTGGGGATGCTGATGGCCTGCTGCTGCGCGCGCAGCAGGTCGCGCAGGGTTTCCTGGGCGAATTCCACGCTGATCGCGCGGCCGGTGAAGTTGGCCCGCGCGGCCAGAGTGTTGAGCGCGCCTTCCAGGTCGCGCACGTTGCTGCGCATCTTCTTGGCCAGCAGGAAGGCCACGTCGTCCGGGATCTGCGCGCCGCGCTCGTGCGCCTTGGCCAGCACGATGGCCGCGCGCGTCTCGAAATCCGGCGGGTCGATCGCCACGCTCAGGCCCCAGGCCAGGCGCGACTTCAGTCGCGGCTCCAGCCCGTCCACCTCGCGCGGGTAGCGGTCGCAGGTCAGGATGATCTGCTGGCGGCCGTCGAACAGCGCGTTGAAGGTGTGGAAGAACTCCTCCTGCGTGCGGTCCTTGCCGGCGAAGAACTGGATGTCGTCGATCAGCAGCGCGTCCACCTGCTGGAAGCGGCGCTTGAACTGGTCCATCGACTTCTCGATCAGCGCCTTGGTCATGGCGCTGAAGAACTGCTCGCTGCGCAGGTACAGCACGCGCGCGGACGGGTTCTGCCGGCGCAGCTCGTTGCCGGCGGCGAACATCAGATGGGTCTTGCCCAGGCCGGTGCCGCCGTACAGCAGCAGCGGGTTGTGGGCGCGGTCGCCGGGCTTCTGCGCCGCCTGCCACGCGGCCGCGCGGCCGAGCTGGTTGCTGCGGCCCTCGACGAAGTTGTCGAAGGTGTAGTGCGTGTCCAGGTTGCCGTCGAAGGGCTCGGCGGGGGCCGGCGCGGGGCCGGGCCGGGCCGATGCGCCCAGGCCGGTGGCGGGGGCCGGCTCGGCCACCCGGCTGCGCGAGCCGATCTCCAGCGAGACGTCGCCGTGGCCGGCGAAATGGTCCAGCAGTTCGCGGATGCGCCCCAGGTAGCGTTCGCGCACCTGTTCCACGATGAAGGCGTTGGGCGCGTACAGCACCATCGCGTTGTTGCGGTGCTCGGCCTGCAGCGGCTTGAGCCAGGTGTGGACATCCTCGGCCGGCAGTTCGGCTTCCAGGCGTTCGAGACAGCGGGGCCAGGCATCCATCAGGTGGAACGACTCGTGCAATGGGGGCGAACAGGCCGACGCGCGTCGCCGGTGGCAGCGCGTGTCGGGATCGATGGGGTCGGCCAGACTACCACCGCCTTCCGGACCCGCCAACGTCCTGTGCATAAGATGTGGATGAACGGGCGTCCCCGGGCCGCCGTCCCGCGCACGCGGCCGGGCGTGGCTCGAAAGCCGTGCAACGGTTGACCCTAACCCGGCGACTCCTATAGAATTTCCGGTTCTTTCCACCCGAACACGCCCGAGGGCCCCATGGCCACCAAGCGCACCTACCAACCCAGCAACCTGAAGCGCAAGCGCGACCATGGCTTCCGCGCCCGCATGAAGACCGCCGACGGCCGCAAGATCCTGGCCCGTCGCCGCGCCAAGGGCCGCAAGCGCCTGAGCGCCTGATGGGTTCGGCCGCATCCGCGGCCTGGCGACCCATGCGTTCCCTGCATCACCAGGAGCCCGCGCGTCCACGTGCGGGCTTCTTGCTGAGATGAGCCACGCATTCCCGCGCCATGCGCGGGTCCGTGCGCGCGCCGACTATGCGCGTGTCTTCGAGCAGGCCCGACGCACTTCCGATCCGCTGCTGAGCCTGCACTGGCTGGCCGGCGACGCGCCTGCGCGCCTGGGCCTGGCGGTGTCGCGCAAGGTCGACACGCGGGCGGTGGTGCGCAACCGCATCAAGCGGCAATTGCGTGAACACTTCCGCCGGCTGCGCCCGCGCCTGCCCGGCGGGGATTACGTGGTCGTCGCGCGCCCGCCCGCGGCCAAGGCCGGCGCCGAACAGTTGCTCGCCACGTTCGAACGCGTGCTGGCGCGCAGCGGCGCATTGCCGCCACCGGCAGCGAGCGGCACAATGCCGCCGGCCTTGAATTCCCCTTCTCCTTCCTCCAACACACCGGTACCCGACGCCGGTTGAGACAGCCTGCCTGATGAACCAGACCCGTGTATTCCTGATCTTCGCCTGGCTGATGGTGGCGACCCTGTTGTGGCTGGAGTGGGGCAAGGACAAGGCGGCGCCCGCTGCGGCCGAGGCCGTGCCGGTGCAGACCGCCAGCGTGCCGTCCGGCAGCAGCACCGTCCCGGGCAGCGCGCCCGCCGTGCCCGTTGCCGCCGCCGGCACGGTTCCGGCGGCGCCCGCTGCGGCTGCGCCGACGGTCGAGCCCGCGCCGGTCACGCCTGCCGCGTCCGTTGCGCGCATCACCCTGAGCAACGACGTGCTGCGCCTGGTGCTCGACGGCGGCAGCGTGCTGCAGGCCGACCTGCTGCACTACCCGCAGAGCAAGACTCCGGGCAGCGGCCCGGTGCGCCTCTTCAGCGAGGACCCGCAGCATTACTACGTCGCCGAGAGCGGCTGGGTCAGCCCGGCGTCCAAGGCGCCCGACCACCACGCCTTCGCGCCGGAAGGCATTGCCGGCGAAGTAGCGATCGCCCAGGGCGGCGACAGCGTGTCCGCGCCGTTCGTCTGGCACGGTCCGGACGGCGTCACCGTCCGCCGCACCTACACGCTCAAGCGCGGCAGCTACGAAGTCGTGGTCAGCGACCAGGTGCTCAACGCCGGCAGCGGCACTTGGCAGGGCACCGTGTACCGCCAGCTCCTGCGCACGCCGCCGCAGGTCAAGAGCGGGATGACCAACCCCGAATCCTTCAGTTTCAACGGCGCCACCTGGTGGGACGGCGGCTACCAGCGCCGCAAGTTCGACAAGGACTACGTGGAAGACGGCCGCGTGGACCAGCAGGTCGCCGGCGGCTGGATCGCGATCCTGCAGCACCACTTCTTCACCGCGTGGATCCCGCAGGCCACCGACACCACCACCATCTCGCTGGACAATCCCAACGGCGGCGCGCAAGCGCTGATCCGCGAGATCGGCCCCGGCGTGAACGTCGGCCCGGGCCAGCAGGCCACCACCACCGCGCGCCTGTGGGTGGGCCCGAAGCTGGTGGACAAGATCAACGCCATCAACGCGCCCGGCATCGACCGGGTCGTGGACTACAGCCGCTTCTCGCTGCTGGCGCTGCTGGGCCAGGGCCTGTTCTGGATCCTCAACCTGCTGCACGGCTTCCTGCGCAACTGGGGCTGGGCGATCATCGGCCTGGTGGTGCTGGTGAAGCTGGCGCTGTACCCGCTGTCGGCTGCGCAGTACAAGAGCTTCGCCAAGATGCGCAAGTTCCAGCCGCGCATCCAGCAGCTCAAGGAACGCTACGGCGACGACAAGCAGAAGTTCCAGGTCGCCATGATGGAGCTGTACAAGAAGGAGAAGATCAACCCGCTCGGCGGCTGCCTGCCG